>DATJIA010000438.1:0-14143 GCA_035493675.1 Kofleriaceae bacterium
CCGAAGAAGCCGCCGCGGCGATCCCAGAAGGCGTCGCGCGACGACGGCGGATGATGACGCCCCGCCGCGTAGATCGATCCGCCGTACGCGAACAGGTTCGGACCGTCGAGCCGCGTGGTCGGACAGCGCAGGGTCCGCCACGTCGTGTACGGCGCGTCGGCGAACGCGACCAGCGTGCAGCCTTCGTCGTGTCCGAACATCGAGCCGCTCATCTCGAGGCGCGCGGTCACGACCGCGCGGCCGTCGGGGAGGAACTCGAGATCGGTCTCGTCGTTGTGACCGCCCTCGTGGATCTGCGAGACCTGCGTCCAGGTCTCGCCGTCGGTCGTGCGCAACAGGATCGACTTGCCGTGCTCGTGCCAGTACGCGGGCACGTACCACGCGTCGCCTTGCTGCTTCGGGCGCCACAGGAGCCAGCCGCGCGGGCCGCACGCGCGCAGCGGCGCCCAGGTCGTGCCGTCGTCGGAGACGGTGAACGCGGTGTCGCTCGGCTCGGCGACGAAGCCGTCGTTGCGCAACACATAGAGGAAGAGGCGATCGCCGATCACCGCGAGCTTCGGATCGCGGATGTCGCCGCCGGGCGCGCGGAACTCGGCTGCGCGCGTCCACGCGCGCGCGTCGGGCGACGACCACAGGACCAGCTTCGAGCGCGCGCTGGCGAGGTGCCACGGCGTCGACGAGTGGACGAGCCAGTAGCGGTCGCGCCACCACGTCAGGTCAGTGGTCAAGTTGTGTTGACCATCGGAGATCGCGGTCCAGTGATCGACCGCGAGCCCCTCGGGCGATCGCCACGGCTTGCGCGGGCGGCCGCGGAACGGCGCGTACATCCGCGGCGCCATCCCCGTGATCAGCGGCGCGAGCCACGTGCTCCACCGGACGCCCGGCGTCATCTCCCCATCGCGCGTGTCCATCCCGATCGTGAGTACCAGCCGCCGGACCGCGGATCAATCGTCGATCAATCGTCGTCGGATTTGGCGCATCCGGGCGAGTCGTGGCCCCGTGCTCCGGGGGCGACGCGCAGCTCGGCGTCGTACGTCACGTTGTCGCTGCGGAAGCCGGCCGGCCCGTCGAGCGCGCGCGCCTCCGTCGGGAGATCCCCGACCCACACGGCCTTGCCGTCGAGGGTCGCGGTCAGCGTGTCGCCGTCGATCGCGGCCTCCAGGACGTGCTCGTCGCCGACCGCGAACGCGCCGACCGGCTCCATGGAGCTCGGCTTGATCTTCGTGTAGCCCGCGGCGCCGCAGTCCTCGTGCGTGCGCTTGCCCGGGTTGCGCTTCATCGAGACCTCGATGAACGGCTTCGGCTCGACGCGCCACATCACATAGATGACGTTGCAGCCGTCGGCCGCGCGCAGCTTGAGCCCGACCTGATGACGGATCTGTCCCGACGCGAGCGCGCGTGTCTCGCGCGATTCGCCGCGATACGTGAAGCGCAGCGCCGCCGCTTCGCCCGACGACGTCGTCGCGACGCCGCGCGTGGTCGCGTCGCTGATCTGCAAGACGCCGCCGCTGACCGCCGCCTCGCCGCGCGTCATGCAGATCTTCTCGCGCGCGATCGCCGCGAGCGCGCCGGGCTTCTCGTGCTTCACCGCCGACGGCGCGGCCGCGACCTCCGCGCGACACGCCGCGAGCGCGAGCAAGAGCAAGCGCTTCATTGCCCCAGCACCTCTTTCAGGCTCTCGACGTGGGTCGCGAGGTACTCGTGATCCGCGTTGGCCTTCACCCACTCGAACCAGACCGTCTCGCGATAGCGCCGCGTCTGATCGCCGCCGAGATCGCGCAGCTCCTTCAGCTGCCGCTCGAGATCGCCGGCCAGCGCGCGCGTCTCTTCCTCGCGCTTCTCCTCGACCGCGAGCACGTTCTTCAATTGCACGACGGTCGCGCCGATCGCGTCGTCGGCATGCGCCTCGTGGACGAGCTGCGCGCGCGCCGACTGGGCGCGTCCGTTCGCGCCGCCCTCGAAGAACCAACCGACGTTGAAGCTCGCCGACACCGCCGCGAACACCGGCTGCGGCGTGTCGCGATCGAGGAACTCGTTCACGCCCAGGCGGACCGACAGATCCCACGCCTGCGCCGACCGCAGCTTCCCTTCGTCGCGCTCCATGTCGGCGTCGGCCTCGTAGTAGTCGGCGAGCGCGCCCTTCAACGATCCGGTCGCCGGCGGCAGTGCCTCGAGCTGGCGCCGCGTGTCCTCCGCGAGCTGGCGGAGCTCCTCGACGCGGATGCGCGTCGCGGTGACGTCCTGCGCGTTCGCGCGCCGCGCCTCCAGGTCGGCGGTCGCCTGCGCGAGGAACTTCTGCGCGTCGGGAAGCGCGTCTTCCAGGATCTTCGCGCGCGCCTCGAGCGCCTTGTGCTGCGACGCGCCGACCACCGCATCGATCGCCGCGTGCCGCCGGCACTGCGCCTTCGCGTGATCGCGCGTGACGAAGCCCTGATAGATGCCGCCGAGCTTGATGCGCACGCCGGCGATCAGGCGCGCGTCGTTCGAGGTCGCGACCGTCGTCGCGGTGTCGGCCGCCTCGAGGTAGCCGAGGCTGCCGAACACCTCCGGTCCCATGAGGATCGCGCTCTCGGCGTCGGCGACGCCCTGCACGTGATCGCAATACGCGTCCGCGTGTGCGATCGAGGTCGACCCGGCGAGGATCGTGACGGCCGCGAACAGCGATCTCACAGCCACAATGGGCGACTCCCGAGGAACAGCACGTCGTTGCGCGCGACGTCGGCCTCGTCGGCGTCGAGGTCGAGCTCGACGAGCTGGCCGCGCATCATCTTCTCGCGGTGCGGATGCTTGAACTGGACCTCGCCGGGGAGGATCTCGCGGACCGTCCCGACGTTGTGGCACCAGAACATCTCCATCGAGCACGCGTACAGCTTCGTGCCCTTCTCGACATGGCTCATGTTGCCGTACGGGATGAACGCGACCGTCGCCTTGTCGGCGATCGCGCGCAGGTACGGCTGCGCGCGCAGCCCGTCGAGGATCGTGTTCTCGCGGGTGAGCGCGGCGCGCAACGCCTCGCGCTGCGCCATCGCGCGAGCGGTCGCCAGGCGCGACTTCTCGTACTCCTGCTTGATCCGCAAGACGTCGTAGCTGAGCGCGCCGTCGCCGCCCTTGTCGCTCAGCAAGCCCTCGAGCGCCTTCGCTTCCTTGTCGAGCTCGCCGGCGCGCGTCTCGAACTCCGCCTCGCGCTCGGCGAGGCCGAGGTTCGACGTCGTGATCTGCGCGAGCTGGAACTTGCCGGAGAGCATCTCGCTGCGATCGATCAAGCCGGCGCGGTACTCCTGCTGCATCTGCTTCGCCGATTGCGCGGCGTACGCGGAGTTCGACGACTGCACCTTCGCGCGCGCGCCAGCGTACTGGTACGCGAGGCCGCGGACGCGCGACAGCGCGAGGCGGCGGCCTTCGAGATCGGCGCGGATCGCCTGCGCGAACTGCGACTGGAAGTCCTGCTCGACGGAGAGCTCGCGCTCGACCGCGGTCAGCTCCGCGGCGATCTTGTCGTGCTCGTTCTCCTGCGCCGCGACCTGCGCCTTGAGCGCGAGCACCTTCTCGTCGGTCGCCGCGACGACCATCGGCTGGACCCAGGTCGAGTTCCAGAAGTAGAACGCGGTCTCCATGATGTAGCCGACCAAGACGACGACGATGATCGTGAGGATCGCGAAGCCGAGCCCGCGATACGTCTGCACGAGCCACTGCTGCGCGGTCTGCTTCTTGGTGAGCGGCTTGGCCGTGAGGCCGAGCGCCTCGAACGCGGCCCAACGGTTCGCGTTCGCCGGCGGCATCCACGGTTGCGCGGCGGGAGGCGTCTGGAAGACAGGAATCGGATCGGGCGCGGGCACAGGTTGCGCCTTCTGCGGGATCACGTGCGCGTGCTCCATCGAGACCGGCTTCGATCCTTCGGCGATCACCTGCTTCGGGATCGCGGTCGGTGCGACCGCGCGCGCCGGCACGACCGGAGGCTTCGGCAGCGGCGCGGGCGTCTGGGTCGTCACGATCATGCCGCGCAGATCGGGCATGTCGGGCACTCGCGGCGACGGCTCCGTGCGATCCGGCGACCACGCGAGCGCCGCGTCGGCGAGGCGCTGCTTCTCGACCGCCCGCGCCTTGCGCTCTTCTTCACGCGCGGTCTGCGCGCGCGCGAACGAGATCACGTTCGCGGGTTGAGCGCTGCCGCCGCCGCCTTCGGGCCGCACGACCGGTTGCATCCGCGACGGCGCGCCGCGCATCGGGCCCGCTTTCGGCAAGGGCGGAAGCGGATCTCGTCGGACCACGTGAGGAGTCTGGTGTCGGCCTGAGTCTCGAGACTTTGGTTCGGACATCGGATTCCTGGTGAGTGGCCCCGGCGCGGCTCGAATCCGTAGTGCAACTCCATCGCCACAGGGCGCGCGACCCCGCGAGATTCCAAGGCCGTGATCGATCGCGGTGTACGAAGGTTGCATGGTGGGGGCGTCCCCCACGGGCGGGTACCTCGGCCCCGCCTGATTGCGTGATCGTCCTCGCGGAAATGCGGTCGATCGAGTCGCGATCAGCGCGGCGCGCCTCTTGCTCATCGCATTCACGCGCCGGATGTCCGACTTTCCGATCTACCTGTTCATCTTCATCGTCTTCCTGAACCGGTACGTGTTCGGGTTGTGGTTGACGCTCGTCCGCAAGCGGTCCCTGGACGAGAAGGACTATCGGTACGAGCCGACAGTGACGGTGGTCGTCCCCCTCTTCAACGAGGGCAAGTCGATCTACGACACGATCGTCTCGCTCGTGAAGCTCGACTACCCGGCCGAGAAGCTCTCGGTCATCGTCGTCGACGACTGCTCGACCGACGACAGCTACGAGTACGCGATGCGCGCGGCGCACGAATTCCCGTGCGTGCGCGTGCTGCGCAATCCCTACAACATGGGCAAGCGCAAAGGCATCAACCACGCGGTCCGCGAAGCGACCAGCGAGATCATCGTCAGCGTCGACTCCGACGTGATCGTCTTCCCGACCGCGCTGCGCGAGCTGGTCGCGCGCTTCGTGTCACCGGAGATCGCCGCGGTCGGCGGACGCGTCCACGTCTCGAATCCCAACGACAACTGGCTGACCAAGCTGCAGACCATCAAGTACTACTTCGGGCAAGAGCACCTGAAGAACCTCGAGCGCGGCTTGAAGTCGGTGATGTGTCTGTCCGGTTGTCTCACCGCGTATCGCCGCCACGTGCTCATGCAGCTCGAGCCGATCCTCGAGAACCGCAACATCCTCGGCATTCCGATCAAGTACGGCGAGGACCGGTTCTTGACCCACCAGATCGTCAAGCACGGTTATCGGACCGTCATGACGATGGACGCGATGTGCTTCACGAAGGCGCCCACCGACATGAAGGGCTACTTCAACCAACAGCTGCGCTGGAAGCGTTCCAACATCGCCGACTTCGTCGTCGGCATCGGCCACGCGTGGACGCTGCACCCGCTCCTGTGCCTGCAGTACCTCTCGATGCTCCTCTTGCTGCTCGTCTATCCGTTCGTGATCGTCACGCACGTGATCAGCGGCCAGTTCTTCGATCTCGCGCTCATGCACTGCGTGCTGATCGGCGCGTTCGGCATGATCTACTACTTCGCGCCGTCGGTGCGCGCGCTGCCGCCGTGGCTGCGCGTGCATCCGATCTCGTTCATGCCGATGGCGGTCTTGATGCCGGTGGCGTACGTGCTCTTGACGCCGCTCGGCTTGTTCACGCTCGACAGCTCGAGCTGGGAGACGCGCGGGCACCAGGGCGCTCCAAAGGGTGCGGCGCCGTGATCGTCGCCGCGCATCAACCCGCGTATCTGCCGTGGCTCGGATATCTCGACAAGATGGCGAAGGCCGATGTCTTCGTCGTCATGGATGATCTGCAGTACGAGGCGCAGAACTTCCAGAATCGGAATCGCATCAAGCGCAACGACGGCGCCGCGTGGGTGACGGTGCCGCTCCAGCACGGACCGCAGACCGATCGCATCTGCGACAAGCGGATCGAGAACCGCGCGAACCCGCGCGAGCACTGGCAGCGCAAGACGCTGCGCCAGCTCGAGATCCACTACGGCGGCACGCGGTTCTTCGCGCGCTACGCCGACGAGCTCCGCGCGATCTACACCTGCCCGTGGGAGCGGCTCGTCGATCTCGATCTGTGCGTGCTCGAGCTCGCGCGGCGCGCGTTCGACATCCGCGTGCCGATCCTCCGCAGCTCGTCGCTCGGGCTGCGCGGACAGAAGACCGATCGCATCCTCGATCTCTGCCGGGCGCTCGGCGCCAATTGCTATCTGTCGGGCCGGGGAGGCTCGACTTCGTATCTCGACGTCGATCTCCTGCGCACGAACGGAGTCTCCGTGTTGTGGCAGGAGTTCGAACATCCGATCTACCCGCAGCGCTATCCGTCGCTCGGGTTCGTCTCCCGGCTCGCGTTCGTCGATCTGCTGTGCAACTGCGGACCCGACAGTCGCGATGTCCTGTGGAGCGGGGGGCTGGCCGCATGAACCGCATCTTCGATGAAGAGAAAGGTGGACGCGTGCTGGCCTTCGGCGCGCACCCGGATGACCTCGAGGTCGGCGCGGGCGGGCTGCTGGCGCGCCTCTCCGACGAGGGCGCCGACGTGTACATGTGCGTCACGTCGATCCCGAGCCATCCGCAGGAGCGGCTCGTGGAGGCGAAGGCGGGCGCCGAGGTGATCGGCGCCGACTTCTTCCTGCTCTACGAAGAGAAGCAGTGCCGCGTCGAGGACATCCCGATGCACGAGCTCGTGCGCCGGATGGATCACCTCGTCGCCGACATCAAACCCGATCTCGTGATCACGCACAGCGCGAACGATCTGCACTGGGATCACGGACTGGTGAATCGCGCGACCGTGTCGGCCTTGCGTCGCACGCCGTGCGATCTGCTCGCGTTCCTGTCGTCGCCGGAGATGAACGCGCAGGCGCGCGGCATCGGCCAGTGCTTCGCCGACATCTCGAAGACGCTCGACCGCAAGATCGACGCGATCGCCGCGCACAAGTCGCAGCTGCCGAAGCTCGATCTCGAGTCGAGCCGCGATCTCGCGCGCGCGATGGGCCGCATCAGCGGGCACGCGTACGCGGAGTGCTACGAAGTGCTGCGCGTCCGGATCTGAGCTACGGCGCGGCTTCGAACGCGAGGCCGATGCCGGCCGGCTTGCCCGGCTGCGCGTCGCGGCGCCAGGTGACGCGGACCGGGATCCACTCGCCGTCGCGCGAGCGCGCGAGGTGACCGCGGAGGCCGGGCGCGAGCGGCGCGGACGTCTCGAAGAAGACGCCGCCGGCGCTCAGATCGCGCGCGGTGCCGGAGACCGTCACGCAGTCGAGCTCGAGCCGCGCACCGACGAAGATCGGCGTGCGCGCGGCGGTGACGCGGCGATCCTTCATGAGCCCGAGCTTGGCGAGGTTGCGGCGGATCCAACTCACACGACCACGCTACGGCGCGGCCTTCAGCGGGGCAATTTTTCGTACGCGGCGCCGAGGCCGAGGAGCTTGGCGTCCTGCCACGCGCCGCCGATGAACGAGATCCCGACGGGCAGATCGTTCACCGTGCCCATCGGCATCGTGAGGTGCGGGTAGCCCGCGACCGCCGCGGGCCCGCTGACGACGACGATCGACGCGTCGCCCTGCGTGTAGTCGATCGCGAACGCGGGCTCGGCGGTCGGGACGATGATCGCGTCGAGGTTGTTGTCGGCGAGCAGCTTCGCGATCCCGTTGGTCGCGGCGGCGTCGTGGGCGCGCTGCTTGGCGGCAACGTACGCGGGGTCGCCGAGCCCGGTCGTCTGCGCCGCGGCGGTGAAGATCTCCTGGCCGAAGTACGGCATCACGCGCGCGGCGTTGGCGTTGTCGTAGGCGATCAGCTCGTCGAGGCTCTTCGGCTGGCCGGCGACGACGTGCGAGCTCAGGTACGCGTCGATGCCGACCTTGAACTCGGTGAGCAGCACGGTGAATTCGTCGTTGCCCCACGTGTTGTCGAGCGTGACGTCGACGAACACCGCGCCCGCCGCCTGCATGCGCGCCTTCTCTTGATCGAAGAGCGTCTGGATCGCGGCGGGGAAGGGGCGGGCGAGGACGCCGAAGCGCTTGCCGCTGAGCGTGGTCGTCGCGAGCGCGCCCTCGAAGTCGACATCGACGCCGGCCGGCGGCGCCGTCGCCGGATCGTCCGGATCGGCGCCGACGATCGCCTCCATGATCAGCGCCGCGTCGCCGACCGTCTTCGTGATCGGGCCGAGCGTGTCCTGCGTCGACGAGATCGGGATGACGCCGGTGCGGCTGATCATGCCGACGGTCGGCTTGAAGCCGACCACGCCGTTCATCGACGCCGGGCACACGATCGATCCGTCGGTCTCGCTGCCGATCGCCGCCGACGCGAGGCCGGCGGCGACCGCCGCCGCCGAGCCGCTCGACGATCCGCACGGCGAGTAGCCGGCCTTGTGCGCGTTGTACGTCTGCCCGCCCGCCGACGACCAGCCGCTCGCCGATTGCGTGCTGCGGAAGTTCGCCCACTCGCTGAGGTTGGTCTTGCCGAGGATCATCGCGTGCGCCGCGTGCAGCCGCGCGGCCGCGAACGCGTCGGTGGCCGGCAGGTTGTTCGCGAGCGCGAGCGATCCGCCGGTGGTCGCGAGGCCCTGCGTGTCGATGTTGTCCTTGAGCAGGATCACCGCGCCCTGCAGCTTCGCGCCGGCGTCCTTGTTCGCGTCGAGATCCGCCGCCTTCGCGTCCGCGTTCGGATCGACGAGGAGCACCGCGTGGATGTTCGGGTCGCGCTCCGCGATGCGCGCGCGATAGCCGGCCTCGAGCTGCGCGCCGGTGATCTCGCCGCGCTGGATCGCCGCGATCTGATCGCGCATCGGCATGTCGAGATACGAGTCGACGTTGGCATCGGGCGCGCCGCCGTGTTGACCGCTGCCGCACGCCGCGCCGATCGCGAACGCAATGCCCCATGCCCGCATACGGCGAGCATACGCGCTTCGCCGGATCGCGTGATCGCGCCCGCGGGCGCGCCGATCTCCGGGAGGGGCGAAAACGGAAACGCGCGCGGGGTCAGCGCGCGCGTTCTCGTCGAATCCGGCCGAGGCCCGAAGCCCGAGGCCCGAGGCCCGTCTCAGTTGACCGGGACGTCGGCCGGCTTCGGCGGCACCAAGAACCAGACGTTGCGCGTCGAGAGCGCGGTGATGCCGTCGCCGTAGACGGTGACGAACGCCTTGTAGAGCTGCGGCTTGTCGGTCGCGGGCACCGTGGTGTTCATCTTCGAGAAGACCTTCCAGCAGACCGGCGTGCCGGTCGTGACCTGGAGGTACTTGTCTTTGAACGAGTCGCCGTTGGAGTCGACGTCGTTCAAGCCGTTCGCGCATTGCGGCGTGCCGAGCTGCAGCGTCTCGAGGTGATCGAAGAACGCGGCGAGCGCGTCGACGGCGTCGGCGGTGTCGTCGGTCGGGACCGCGTTCATGTCGAGCGGCAGGCCGTTGGCGAGCTTCAAGATGCCGTTCTCGATCGCCTGCGCGGCGTTGGTGCCCTGGCCGGCGAAGACCAGCGGCGCGTTGCCGTTGTTCGAGTCGACCGCGCCGGTGTCGGTCGCGAGCTTCTTGAGATCGTTGTCGGTCGTCGTGTTCGGGTTCGCGTCGACGCCGACGACGCGCGCCTTCGTGTTCTGGTAGAGCGACTTCACGACCGAGTCCCAGTCCGGGCAGTGGTTGGTGTCGGCGCCGGTGAGCGGACCCTCGTCGGTGGCGAGGATGATCACGGGCAGCGCGCCTTGCCGGAAGCACGGATAGCCGAACGTGTTGTACCCGGCGACCTGTGCCGGCGAGCCGCTGCACGTCGAGCGCGCGGCGACCGTCTGGATGCCGCACGTCGGCGTCGACGCGGTGCCGTTGCCGCTGATCGTCGCGTACAGCGAGAACGTCTCGTCCTCGGTGCAGCAGCCGTTCGGCTCGGTGATCGGCATGCCGCTGAAGTTCGGGTTCGGCTGGATGTCGTAGAGGTGATGGAACGCCTCGCCGCCCGTCGAGCCGGAGTAGCCCATCGTCGCGGCGCCCGCCCACAGATCGGGGATCGTCGTCTTCAGATCGGTCACGACCTGCGTCAGGTTCGCCTTCACGTTCGAGATCGCGGACGACATCGAGCCGGAGCGATCGAGGATCACGTAGAGGTCGACCTTCTGCAGCTTGGTCGCGAAGGCGAGATCCTCGTCGGTCGGCGACTGCGGCTTGACGTACGGCTCGATGAAGACGAAGTCGCCGTTCGCCTGCGGGTTGCTGTTCGGATCGGTCGGGTTCGTGCCCGCCGAGACCTCGACGAGATCGGGCGCGCCGTCGCCGTCGGTGTCGCCGTTGAGCGGGTTGGTCTCGCCGGTGTCGACGACGCCGTTGCAGTTCTTGTCCTCTTCGCCGTCGAGGAGGCCGTCGTCGTCGCTGTCGTGATCGACCCAGTCGTAGTGACCGTCCATGTCGGTGTCGCGCGTCGGCATCCCGTTCGCTTCGAGCTGATCCGAGATGCAGTCGTTGTCCGAGTCGAGGTCGCGGAAGTTCGGCGTGTTGTCCTGATCGAAGTCCGAGTTGGTCTCGTACAGATCGGGCACGGTGTCGTTGTCGGAGTCGGTGTCCTGGAAGTCGAACTTGCCGTCACCGTCGGTGTCGACGGGGCTGTTCGGATCGCCGATCTCGACGACGTCGTTCATGCCGTCGTTGTCGTCGTCGAGGTCGGCGAAGTTCGGCTTGCCGTCGTTGTCGATGTCGTCGACGCCGTCGACGCCGTCGAGCCGACCGTTGTCGTCGGAGTCGGTGTCGCGGTAGTCGGGCTTGCCGTCGCCGTCGCTGTCGAACGGCGAGGTGTTGAGATCGGTGTCGCCGGCTTCGCGGTAGTCCGGAATGCCGTCGTTGTCGGAGTCGGTGTCGAGGTAGTCGGGCGTGCCGTCACCGTCGGTGTCGGTGCCCTGCGCTCGACCTTCGTCTTGGTCGGAGATCCCGTCGCCGTCGGCGTCGTCACCTGTCCCCATCGGGCCGTCGGGTCCACCGGCCTTCTTGCTCGAACCACAGGACGCCGCGGCGAGCGCCGCGCAAAGAACTGCCGCGAAGCGAAGTCGCATCGAGTCTCCCTCCAGGAGTAGCCAACAGAGCATAACCAACACGTGTGCCAAGCTGACAGACCAAACAGAGGTGGTGTTTGGTCAGCAATCTCACCGGAGAGCGTGTAGGTCTCTATCGGTGGGGCCCTTCGACCTTGGCCACCTTGTCACAGCGCTCACGCGCTAGGATGCGCCGCGTTGAGCACGCTGTTCCTGATCCGGCACGGGCAGGCGTCGTACGGCGCCGCCGACTACGACAACCTCTCGGCGCGCGGGAAGGTGCAAGCCGAGGCGATCGGTGCCCATTTCGCGCGCACGAAGATCGCGCTCGACGCGCTCTACGCGGGGCCGCTCCGGCGGCAGCGCGACACCGCGACGATCCTCCACGCGTCGGCGCGCGAGCACGGCCACCCGTTGCCCGATCCGGCGATCGTCGACGAGCTCGCCGAGTACGACGCCTTCACGATCATCCAGCGCTTCCTGCCGCTGCTCGTCGATGAAGATCCGAGCCTGCGCGCGCTGATCGACGGCACCGCCGGCGCGGATGCGAGCCGCCTCATGGATCGCGCGTTCGAGGCCGCGGTCGCCGCGTGGAGCCGCGGCACGATCACGCACGACGAGATCGAGAGCTTCGAGGCCTTCACGCTGCGCGTGCGCGCGGGGCTCGAGCGCGTCCTGCGATCGCACGGCGGCGGCCAGCAGGTCGCGGTCGTGTCGTCGGGCGGGCCGATCTCGATCGCGGTCGGGCTCGCGCTCGGGCTCGGCCCCGACGCGACGATGCAGGTCGGGCGCGCGATCCGGAACGCGTCGATCACCGAAGTCCGCTGGCGATCGCGCGGCTTCGCGTGGCGGCCCGGCGAGTTCTCGCTGTACGGCTTCAACCACGTCGCGCACCTCGAGCACGACGTCGAGCTGATCACCTACCGATAGGCAAGGAGCAAGTCATGGACTTCGATCCTCCCGAGAGCGTGCGGCCGATCCTCGATCGCATCGATCGCATCGTCGCCGATCATCTGATCCCGGCGGAGCGCGACGTGTTCGCGCGCGGCTGGAAGGGCGCGAACGAGATCCTCGAGGGCCTGCGCGCAAAGGTCCGCGAGGCAGGGCTGTGGGGCCCGCAGATCCCGAAGGAGCTCGGCGGTCTGGGCTTGGGGCTCGTCGAGCACGGGCTCGTCAGCGAGCGGCTCGGACGTACGCCGCTCGGACACTACACGTTCGGCTGCCAAGCGCCCGACGCCGGGAATCTCGAGATCCTCCACAAGTTCGGCAACGCCGAGCAGAAGGCGAAGTGGCTCGAGCCGCTCGCGCGCGGCGAGACGCGCAGCTGCTTCTCGATGACGGAGCCGGAGAATCCGGGATCGAACCCGGTCGTCTTGAGCTGCGCCGCGCGCCGCGACGGAGACGCGTATGTGATCGACGGCCACAAGTGGTTCACCAGCTCCGCCGACGGCGCGGCGTTCGCGATCGTGATGGCGGTGACCAACCCCGACGCCGACAAGCACGCGCGCGCGTCGATGATCATCGTGCCGACCGACACGCCGGGCTTCAATCTGGTGCGCAACATCCCGATCATGGGCGACGCGGGCGACGGCTGGGCGAGCCACGCCGAGATCCGCTACGAGAATTGTCGCGTGCCGGTCGGCAATCGCCTCGGCGCCGAGGGCGCGGGCTTCTTGATCGCGCAGGAGCGGCTCGGCCCCGGCCGCATCCATCACTGCATGCGCTGGGTCGGGATCTGCGAGCGCGTGTTCGACATCATGTGCACGCGCGCCGCCACCCGCGCGATCGACGACGACGGCAAGACGCTCGCGACGCGCCAGATCGTGCAGGCGTGGGTCGCGGAGGCGCGCGCGGAGATCGACGCGTCGCGGCTGATGGTCTTGAACGCGGCGTGGACGATCGAGCAGAAGGGCTTCCACGTCGCGCGCGACTTCGTCTCGACGATCAAGTTCTACGTCGCCGACGTGATGATGCGGCTCGTCGATCGCGCGATCCAGGTGCACGGCGCGCTCGGCATCACGAGCGACACGCTGCTCGCGCACTACTGGGTGCACGAGCGCGGCGCGCGCATCTACGACGGCCCCGACGAGGTGCACAAGATGGTCGTCGCCAAGCGCATCCTCGCGCGGTACGGGGCCCGGAAATGAGCGACGAGCCGCGCGCGGTTCGCGACGGCGAGGCGATCGATCCCGATCGATTGGCGGCGTGGCTCGACGCGCAGCTCGGCGGTCACGCGCCGGTCGAGATCCTGCAGTTCCCCGGCGGGCACTCGAACCTGACGTACCTCGTGCGCCGCGGCGGCGACGAGATGGTCCTGCGGCGGCCGCCGTTCGGATCGAAGGTGAAGAGCGCGCACGACATGGGGCGCGAGTACGCGGTCCTGTCGAAGCTCGCGCCCGTCTTCGCGAAGGCGCCGCGTCCGATCGCGATGTGCGACGACGAGGGCGTGATCGGCGCGCGCTTCTACCTGATGGAGCGGCGGCGCGGCGTGATCCTGCGCAAGGAGTTGCCGTCCGGCTTCACCGCGGCGCAGGCGCGAAGAGTCTGCGAGCTGCTCGTCGACGCGATCGCCGAGCTGCACTCGATCGATTACGTGAAGGCCGGCCTCGGCGACTTCGGCAAGCCGGCCGGGTACGTCGAGCGCCAGGTGAAGGGCTGGACCGAGCGCTACGGCGGCTCGCAGACCGACGAGATCCCCGCCGTCACCGAGGTCGCGGCGTGGCTCGACGCGCATCGCCCCGCGGACGGCGCGCCTTCGCTGATCCACAACGACCTGAAGTTCGACAACGTGATCCTCGACGAGGATCTGACGCACGTCACCGGCATCCTCGACTGGGAGATGGCGACGGTCGGGGATCCCTTGATGGATTTCGGCACGTCGCTCGGCTACTGGGTCGACGCCGACGACCCGCAGCCGCTCCAGATGATGCGATTCGGCGCGACCAACGCCGCCGGCATGATGACGCGCGCCGAGGTCGTCGCGCGCTACGCGCAGGCGTCCGGCCGCGCGCTCGATCCCGCTGACGTCCTCTTCTATTACGTCTACGGCCTGTTCAAGACCTCGGTCGTCGCGCAGCAGATCTACTAC
>DATJIA010000439.1:0-25380 GCA_035493675.1 Kofleriaceae bacterium
GGCGTCGCCGCCGGGCAGCGCGATCGCGTGCGTCGTGTAACCGGCGTCGTCGGGGTCGGCGTGCGCGAGCGGCGCGGCGAAGAGGATCGTGACGAGGGCGAGGCGGAGCGATCGCAGTTGGATCAGCAAGACCGCGAGCACGAGCGCGATGCCGAGCCCGAACACGCCGGCGAGCTCGCGCTGGGTCTGGCGCGCGCTCGCGAGCTGACCGCCGATCTCCATGCGATAGCCCTGCGGCATCTTCAGATCCGCGAGTCGCTTCGCGACCTCGTCGGTCGCGCTCGCCAGATCGGTGCCGGGCGCGACCGCCGACTCGAGGATCACGACCGGTGACAGGTTCTCGCGGACGAGCACGCTCGGCCCGACCGGACGCGACAGCTGCGCGATCGCGCCGAGCGGCACCGCGGCGCTGCCGTACGCGAGCGGCAGGCTCGCGATCGCATCGGGCGAGAAGCGCACCGCGTCGGGCATGCGCACGCGCACGCCGATCGATTGATCGCCGCGGCGCACGTGGGTCGCGACGCGCCCGGCGAGCGAGACCTCGAGATCGTCGGCGACCTGCTTGGTCGTCACGCCGAGCCGCGACGCCGCCGCGGCGTCGACGTCGACGCGGAGGACCGGCACCGATCCTTCGACGCCGTTGAAGAAGTCGTCGAGCATCTTCAGGTCTTCGATCTTCTTGCCGGCCTTGCGCGCGAGATCTTCGAGCGTCTTCTGATCGGGGCCGAAGATCTTCACCTCGATCGGGCGCGGGTTGCCGCTGAGATCGTCGAGCACGTCTTGTAGGACCTGGATGCACTCGACGCGCGCTTCCGGAACCTCGTCGCCGGCGCGATCGCGGATCTCGTCCATGATGTCGTAGACGCTGCGGCGCTCCGATCGCGGCTTCAAGCGCACGAGGATGTCGCCGCGGTTCTGCTGGGTGGCGGCCGCCGGGCCCATCTCGGCGCCGGTGCGGCGCGTGAAGGTCTGGATGTCGTGGATCGACGACAGCAGCCGATCGAGGCGGCGCACCGTGCGATCGGTCTCCTCGAGCGACGTGCCGGGCGGCAGGAAGAAGTCGACGACGATCGCGCCCTCGTCCATCGTCGGCAGGAAGCCGGTCGAGGTCGCGCGCGCCGCGAAGAAGCCGCCGACCGCGAGCCCGACGACGGCGATCACGCTGAGGATGGGATGCTTGACGATGCGGCGCACGAGGTTGCCGTAGGCGTCTTCGAAGCGGCTCGCGTGCTGGTGCGTTCGGGGTCGTAGGATCCGGGCGGCGAGCAACGGCACGACCGTGACGGAGACCGCGAGCGAGAGGATCACCGCCACGCTGAGCGTCGCGGCCAGCGCGCTGAAGAAGCTGCCGACGACGCCGGCGAGCAGCGCGAGCGGTGCGAACACGACGACCGTGGTCGCGGTCGTGCCGACGACGGCCGCGAACAGATCCTGCGTGCCCTGCTCGGCGGCGGTGCCGACGTCGCCGCCGTCTTCCAAGCGGCGCACGATGCCCTCGACGATCACGATCGCGTCGTCGACGACCAGGCCGATCGCGACCGCGAGGCCGCCGAGCGACATCAGGTTGAGCGTCTGGCCGAAGATCTTGATCACGCCGAACGTGCACACGAGCGTGATCGGCACGGCGATCGCCGCGGCGGCGCCGGCGCGCACGTCGCGCAGGAAGACGGCGAGCACGACCATCGAGAGCGCGACGCCGATCAAGATCGCGTCGCGCACGCCGTGCATCGCGTCGCGGATCAGCTGCGCTTGATCGTAGTTGGTCTCGACCACGACGCCTTTCGGCAGGCTCGGCTCGAGCGCTTCGATCACGTCGATCGCCGAGGTCACGACGTCGGGCGCGCTCGCGCCCGGCGCGCGCGAGACGGTCACGACGACGACGTCGCCCGTCGGGCCCGACGCGGAGATCGTGCGATCCTCGGTGCCCTCGACGACGTCGGCGATCGAGCTGAGCAGGATCGGCCCGTTGGGCCCGTTGCCGACGGGCAGCTTGCCGAGCTCGTCGGCGGTGGTCGCTTCGTCGGCGGCGAGCACGGTCAAGACCTGGTGCTCCGCCTGCGCGCGCCCGACGGCGGCGACCAGCTGGCCTTGCTCGAGTCGATCGGCGACCGCGGTCGGCGTGAGGTGCGCGCCGGCGAGCGCGTCGGGGCGCAGGATCACCTCGAGCTCGCGCACGTCGCCGCCGCCGACCTCGACCGCGCCGATGCCGGGTACGCGCGTGAGCGCGGGACGGATGATGCGCGTCGCGGTCTCGCGCAGCACGCGCGGATCGGCGTCGCCGCCGACGTTGAACGTGACGATCGGCAGCGCGGTCGGCGTGACGCGCTCGATGCGGAGCTCGGCGTCGGCGGGCAGGTCGCCGCGGATCTCGGCGACGTGCGCCTCGACGAGCTGGAGCGTGCGCCACATGTCGACGCCGGGCGCGAACTGCGCGCTGAGCTCGGTGGCGCCGCGGATCGTGCGCGATCGCAGTCGCTGCAGCTGCGGCACGGTCGCGACCGCTTCTTCGAGCGGGCGCGTCGCGACGGTCTGCACGACCTCCGGCGGCAGGTCGCCGACGTGCGCGACGACGACGATGCGCGGGAAGTCGACGTCGGGGTAGATGCCGCTCGGCAGCTGCGTCATCGAGACGGCGCCGTACGCGGTCGCCGCGATCGTCGCGAGGATCACGAGGCTCGCGCGGCGGCGGAGCCCGGCGACGAGGTTCATTTCTCGATCTCCAAGGGCGTGCCGTCGGCGAGCCCGACCACGTGGCGCACCGCGATCGGTTGGCCCGCCTCGAGGCCTTCGCGGATCTCGATCCGATCGCCCATGTGCGCGCCGGTCTCGACCGGCGTCACCTTCGCCTCGAAGCCCTTGTCGGCCTTCTCGCACACGACGACCTCTTCGCCGCCGTCGGTCGATCGGCGCACCGCCGTCGCGGGCACCGTGATCGCGTTGGCGCGCGCGGCGACCGGGATCGTGATCTTCCCGGCGAGGCCGAGCTTGAGCGAGACGTCCTTCGCGCTCGACGGATCGATCGCGACGCGCACGGTGCCGAGCGAGGTCGCGGGATCGACCGCGGGCGAGACGAGCAGGACGGTGCCGTCGAGCGTCGTGCCCGGCAGCGCATCGAGCTCGAGCGTGACCTTCGCCCCGTCCTTGATCCGCACGAGGTCGGCGGCGGGCGCGTCGGCCTTGATCTCGAGCGACGTCGGATCCGCGATCTCGGCGACCGGCGTCGCGGGCGTGCCGTCGACGAGCTCGCCCGCGCGCTTCATGACGTGCACGACGACGCCGGCGATCGGCGCGGTCAGCTTCGCGCGCGCGAGCTGGCGCGCGGCGACGTCGCGGCGCGCGTCGGCGGCGGCGACCTCGGAGGCGGCCCCGGCCGCGCGCGCTTCGGCGTCCTCGACGTCGCGGCGCGGCGCGATGCCTTGATCGAGCAAGCGCTTCGCGCGCGCGAGCGCGGCGTCGGCGTTGATCTGCGCGGCGCGTGCGGCGGCGACCGCGGCGTCGGCTTCCTTCACCGCCGGCGCGAGCGCGGGATCGTCGACGGTCGCGATCGGATCGCCGGCCTTCACGCGATCGCCTTCCTTGACCTTCACCTCGAGCAAGCGCCCCGCGACCGCGGCGGCGACGATCGCGTCCTTGTCGGGCGGCGCGCCGACGATGCCGCGCAAGGTCACGCGGTCGGCGACCGCGCCCGCTTGCGCCGGCTCGCACACGACGGAGACCGGCTTCACCTCGTCTTCGCCCTCGGACTCCGACGCGGACTTCTTGCAAGCGGCGAAGACGATCAGGATCCACACGAGCCGCTTCACTTCGCGCCTCCGCTCGCCCACTCGAGATCGGCGCGCGCCGCCGCGGCCTCGGCGTGCGCGTCGATCACCTCGCCCTCGATCTCGGCGAGCGCGCGATCCGCCTCGAGCACCGCGACCAAGCCGCCCTGCCCTTCGCGATACGCGGCGCGCGCGAGGTTCGCGGCCTCGCGCTGCGCGGGCAGCACGTCGTCCTCGACGGTGCGGACGTGCTCGCGCGCCGCTTGGTAGCGCTTGTGCGCGGCGACGATCTGCGCGTCGAGCTCGATCATCGTCGCGTCGAGCTCGGTGCGCGCGGCGGCGCGGCGCGCGTTCGCCGCGTCGATCGCCGCGCTCGTGTGCCCGAAGATCGGCAGCTCGAGGTTCACGCCGAGGCGATAGTCGTTGCCCGGCAAGGTCGGATCGTCGAAGGCCGCCTCGAGATCGAGCGACAGCTTCGGGAAGCGCTCGCGCTCGGCTAAGGCGACCCGCGCGGCCTCGGCGTCGGTGCGCGCGGCGGCGACGCGCGCGTCGGGGTGCCGCGCGCGCGCGCTCGACAGCTCCTCGAAGCCGCGGACGTCGTCGAGCGGCGGGAAGCCGCCGTCGGCGTGCAGGAGGATGTCGGGATCCCAGCCGAGCAGGCGCGCGAGATCCGCGGACGCGGCGATGATCGCGGTGCGATCGACGTTGGCCTCGGCGCGCGCGCGCTTGGCGGCGGCGGTCGCCTGCACGACCTCGGCGTGCGAGGCGTCGCCGGAGTCCTCGCGCTGCTTCGTGATCGTCGCGAGCTCTTCCTCGCGCTTCGCGCTCGCTTCGCTGAGCTCGGCGCGCGCCTCGGTGCGCGCGAGCTCGACCCACGCCTTCGTCACGTCGCGGCGCAGCCCGAGATCGATCGATCCGACCTGCGCGTCGGCGACGTGATACTCGGCGCGCGCGACGTCCTTGTCCGCGCCGAGCGTGCCGAAGATCGGCAGCGGCACCGCGGCGACGACGCCGAGGTGCGCGGTCTTGCGGCTGGTGTTGACGGTGACGCTCGTGCCCGGCCACGCGCCCGCGGCGGCGATGTCGAGCTCCGCGGCGGTGCGCTCCGCGGTGACGACGCGATGCTGCGGCGCCGCGCCGATCGCGGCGATCGCCTGCGACAGCGACACCGGCCGCGCCGCCTCTTGCGCGCGCGCCTGTCGCGCGGCGCACAGCGCGGTGATCACGACGACGGCGCGACGATACACATGTGCACTGTACCGGGCCGGTCGGGAGCGACACCCCGTGCGTCGACGTTAAGACTCCGTGAAGGCCGCCGGCCGCTGCGCGGATGCGCAGCGATCACCGACGACGCCGCGGCTCAAGTCGGTCCGTCGAGCGGCTCGATGTGGATGTTCGGATCTTTCGGATCCGGACGCCGCACGGCCTCCGCGAACCGCGCGGCGACGCTCGGCGAGATCTCGACCCGCGTCTCGCGCGCGAGGATCTGGATCGTGCCGATGTCGCGCTTCGTGATCTCGCCGCGCCGGCACAAGAGTGGGATGAGCCACTTCGGATCGGCGCGCTTGTATCGGCCGACGTTCACCGTGAACCACGATCCCGGCACGCGGTCCGCGCCATCCCGTCGCTCGCCGCGCTCCGGCCGCTCGCCGCGCTCCGGCCGCTCGCCGCGCTCGTGCCGCTCCGCGTGCTCGGCGCGCGCCACGCGCTCCCCGAAATCACGACCGCCCCGTTCGTCTTCCGTTCGCCCTGAGCGAGCGCCGAAGGCGCGAGTCGAAGGGCCCTGCGGCGCACGCGCCTGCATCGACCTAGGCACCGTCAGCTCCTCCGGCGCCGGCCGCGCTTCCCGCCTGAAGTGCACGAGCGCCGCGACCAGGTCCTCGGCGTTGCGCGTCGCGAGCAAGCTCCGCGCGACCGCGCGATCCTCCTCGGCGAGATCGCCGGTGAGGGCGCCGATCTCCGCGACCAACCGCAGCTGATCGCGCGCGCGGATGTCGTCCGCCGACGGCGGCGGCACCCACGCGACCTGCACGTGCGCCGACGCGAACATGCGCTCCGCGTAACGCCTCGCCGGATCCGGCACGAGCACGATCGCGACGCCGTGCTTGCCCGCGCGACCGGTCCGCCCGCTGCGGTGCACGAGCACCTGCCGGTTCTGCGGCAGGTCCGCGTGGATCACGAGCCCGAGATCGGGCAGATCCAGTCCGCGCGCCGCGACGTCGGTCGCGACGCACACGCGCGCGCGTCCGTCGCGCAGCGCGCCGAGCGCCTGGTTGCGCTCGCGCTGGCTGAGCTCGCCCGACATCGCGGCGACCGCGAAGCCGCGCTCGTTCAGGTTCGCCGCCAGGTGCGTGACGCCGTCGCGCGTCGCGCAGAAGACCAGGGCGCCGGCGACGTCGTGGAAGCGCAGCAAGTTGACGACCGCGAGATCGCGCTCGCGCGGGATGATCGCGATCGCCTGGTACTCGATGTCGCCGTGCCGCTCGTGCTCCGACGACGTCGCGATCCGCTGCGCGTGGTTCTGGTAGCGCTTCGCGAGGTTCGCGATGTCCTTCGGGATCGTCGCGGAGAAGAGGAGCGTGCGCCGCTCCTTCGGTGACGCCTCGAGCAAGCGCTCGAGATCCTCGCGGAAGCCCATGTCGAGCATCTCGTCCGCTTCGTCGAGGACGACCGCCTTCAAGCCGCCGAGCGCGAGCGCGCCGCGATCGAGGTGGTCGCACAAGCGCCCGGGCGTGCCGACGACGATGTGGACGCCGCCGCGCAGCGTGTACTGCTCGCGCCGCGGATCCATGCCGCCGACGCAGGTCGCGATCCGCGCGCCGCTGTCGGCATACAGCCACGTCAGCTCGCGATGCACCTGCAGCGCGAGCTCGCGGGTCGGCGTGACGATCAGCGCGAGCGGCGCGCCGGCCGCGCCGAACCGCGCGGCGTCGCCGAGCAAGCCGGGCGCGAGCGCGAGCCCGAAGGCTACGGTCTTTCCCGATCCGGTCTGGGCCGAGACGAGCAGGTCGTGATCACGTGCATCGTCGGCGAGCACCGCCGCTTGCACCGGTGTCGGCTGCTCGTAGCCACGTCGTGCGAGCGCGGCAGCCAAGCTCGGATGAGCGGAGGGGAACGTCATTTCGTAGTATCCTGTAGTACATGAAAACGCAGCGCACCAGGCGTGAGCGCGCCAAACGTGGCCGCACGCCGCTGCCCGAGGATATCCGCAAGGGGAGCCTGATCCAGACCCGCGTCGACGGAACTCTCGAGGAAACGCTCCGCGAGGCCGCCAAGCAGCGGCGCGTCTCGGTCTCGCAGCTGATCCGCAACGTCCTCGAGGACACCTTCCACCTCGTCGACAACGTGGTCGCCGACGCCGGTCAGCTCGCCGCGAACGTCAAGCGCGACGCCAAGCGCGTCGCCGACGCCGCCCGCGGCAAGAAGCGCGACCCGCTCGAGGACGTCGAGGCCTGGCAAGAGGTCGTCGTCGGCCGCACGACCTCGTGCGAGAAGTGCATCGACTTGCTCGAGCGTGGCGACAAGGCGCTGATGGGCGTCAGCGCGGATCCGAACGCGCCCAAGGTCTGGCTCTGCACCAAGTGCGGCGCGGACCTGTGATCGGGCTTCGGGCCTCGGGCCTCGGGCTCCGGCCCTGAGATCGGAGGCCGCGCGCGCACCGATGCGCGGGGCTCACGCCCGCGGCGCGCGCAGGGCTCAGGCCGCGGCGCGCAGGGGCTTCGCGGCGGGCGACGTCGCCGCGGGCGTCGCGACGGGCGTCGCCGGCGACTTCGCGCGGGACTTGTCGGCGCGCGAGGGGAAGCTGAGCTTGAAGAGGCGGCGGGCGACCTTGCCGAGGGTGCGCGGCCAGGTGTCGGTCTTGTACTCGACGCCGTGATCGAGGCAGGCCTGGCGAACCTCGGGCGCGATCTCGCGCAGCCGGTTGGGCGGGAAGCGCGGGAACAGGTGGTGCTCGATCTGGCGATCGAGCGCGCCGCACAGCATCGAGATCGGCAGCGGCACCTCGAAGTCGTTCGCCGACTCGACCTGCATCCGGTACCAGTTGCCGCGGCCCCCGGCACGCGTACCCTCCGGGTAGTCGGCGACGTCCTCGCCGATGTGGCCACAGAAGATCGTCGCCGCCGAGTAGAGGTCGCGCATCACCTCGCTGAGCCAGTTGCCGAAGAGGACCTTGGCGAACATCGGGCCCGCGAGCGCCGGATAGAAGAGGAATTCGCGCGTGTAGTACGGCACGTACTTGCGCTTGGCCTTGCGCCACGCCTCGCGCAGCGCGCCCGGCTCGCGCGGCTCGGCGCGCAGCGCGTCCTCGACGCCGGTGAAGTGCAGGTTCATCGCGGCGCCGAAGTTCGCCGCCGACAGCAGCGTGATCGGGACCTGCGCGTAGTGGATCGGACGGTGCGGCGTCCGCTCGGTGAGCCGGATCGATCCGAAGTCGAGATCCGGGTCGCGGCCGGCGACGTTGGTGTACTGGTGGTGCCGGATGTTGTGGCCGACCAGCCAGGACTCCTCGTCGATCGGCACGCGCCAGTCGAAGTCCTTGGCCTGGAACTCCTCGGCGCCGGGCACGCGATCGTAGGCGCCGTGCAGCGCGCTGTGGCCGATCTCGGTCGCCTCGAGCTGCTTGTGCAGCCAGAGCGCGCCGACGCCGATCGAGAACGTCAGCGGATCGAGGCTGATGTGGATCAGCGTACGGCCGGTGATCTCCATCGCGCGGGAGAACGCGCGCACCTTCTTGATGTGGGCGACGTCGTCGCTTCCGATCTCGCGTTCGACGCGGGTGCGAATCGCGTCGAGGCGGGCACCGAACGCGCGGATGCGCGCCTCGTCGTCGGTCTCGACGGAGAGGTCGCGCTCCTGGATACGGGCGGATTGTGTTTGCGTCATATGATGCATGATTTTGTATTACAAAATATGACGTGAATGCAAGCGGGGATTTCTCGCAGGTCGGCGTGAGATCCGGAGCGGCGTTCCGCGACGGCGCGAGATCGTTGGAGCTGCGCGCCGTTGCGCGGGGCTTGCGCGCGAGACCCCGGCGGCGGCACCCTCGTCTTCCCAGATGACGTACCGCCGCGATCCTCACGACGACCTCCACGACTCGGTCGATGCGTTCGAGGGCGCGCTTCGAGAGCTCGCGTGGCAGCTGGCCGCCCGGGTGATCGCCGACGAGCTGTCGAGCCGTCCCGCCGAGGACCGGCGTCCGCGGGCCCGCCGCGCCCGCGCGACCGCGCCCGCGCGCGCACACACGAGCGAGGCGAGCGCGCCGGCGCCGGTGTCCGCGGCGCCGATCGCCGACGGCAAGCGCATGCGATGGACGCGCGAGACCGTGATCGCCGAGCTGTGCGAGTGGCTGATCAGCGGCATCGTCGAGCCGGCGTTCCTGCGCCGTCACGGCAAGCCCGGGCTCGTCCCCGCCGCGACGCGGATCTTCGGCCGCTTCGACTCCGCGCTGAACGTCGCGAACCTGTACCTCGCGAAGCAGTACCCGGAGGGCCCGCCGTCCAAGCGCGCCGGGGCGCCGGTCATCCCGCGCGCGCCGCGCAAGGCGCGCACGATCGCCGCGCCCTCGCTCGCGAGCGGCAGCGATCCGCAGATCGCGATGCCGCTCGACGCCGCGATCGAGCACGCCTCTTCCGCGGCCGGCGAGAGCGCGACCGACGTGTCGTCCGACGTGAGCGAGCACGCGCCGCCGCCCCGCGATTGACAAGACGGCACGCGCGCGCGAGTGCCAAGACGACACGCGGCGATCGCGGCGCGCGTCGTTCGCGTCAGCGCGCGCGTCGATCGATCACGCGCGATCACGCGCGGGCGCGAGGTTGCGCGCGACGCCGCGCCCGCGGTGGGGCGGCACGGCGCGTGAAACTCGCATCGGGCCATGCGCGCCCTCGCCTTCGTGCTCGCCGTCGCCGTGACCACGTTGCCAGCCGTTGCCCGCGCGGGTGACGAGAAGGTGACGAGCGAGGCCGGCGCGAGCGACGCCGGCGCCGACGCGGCGCTGTTCGCGTGCGCGAAGCCGGGCGCGAAGTTCTCGGTGAGCTTGAAGCCCGACGTCGAGCTGAAGGATCTGGTGACGTGGGCGATGGGCTTCTCGTGCAAGAAGTTCCTCTACAGCTCCTCGCTCGCGACGCGCGCGTCGAAGGTCACGATGATCACGCCCGGCGCGATGAGCCCGCCGCAGGCGTGGGGCCTGTTCGAGCAGGCCCTGCACAGCATGGGCCTCACGATCGTCGCGAAGGGCAGCGTGCTCGAGATCCTCGAGTCGCCGTCGGCGAAGGACGAGGCGCTCGCGATCGCGAAGACGTTCCCCGACGGCGGCACCAGCGTCGTGCGCCTGCTCTTGCGGCCCGAGCACGTCGACGCCGCCGATCTCGCCGCCGCGCTCGAGCTCGTGAAGTCCAAGAACGGCGTCGTGACGCCGCTGCCGAAGCTGCGCGCGCTGCTCGTCACCGACGACGCCGATCACGTCGCGCGCATGCGCGCGATGATCGTCGAGCTCGACGTCGAAGCGACCGGCGACACCGTGTTCGCGATCCCGCTCGTGCACGTCGACGCGGCCTCGGTCGTCACCACCGTGAAGAGCCTGCTCGATCCGCAGGGCGCGCAAGCCGCGAGCGCGCCGCACCTGCGCCTGGTCGCGGATCCGCGCAGCAACGCGCTGTTCGTCGCCGGCTCGACCGCCGACTACGCGCGCGTGAAGGCGATCGCGAACGCGATCGACGTCGAGACCGCCGGCGACAGCTCGACGCACCTGATCCACCTCAAGCACGCGCACGCGAAGGATCTCGCGCAGACGATCAACACCCTGATCAGCGCGAGCGGCGCGCAGGCGCAAGGCGGGCAAGGCGCACAAGGCACCGTCCACGTCACCGCCGACGAGGCGTCGAACTCGCTGCTCGTCATGGCGAGCGCGCACGACGCCGCCAACCTGCGCGCGCTCGTCGACGAGATGGACGCGCCGGTGCAGCAGGTCTACCTCGAGGCGCTCGTGCTCGAGATCGAGGCGTCGAACGATCAACAGGTCGGCGTCGCGTGGCACGGCGGCCGCGAGAACAAGGACGGCTCGATGGATTTCGGCGGCCTGCTCTCCGACGGCCTGTCGTCGATCGCGCCGAAAGACTCGGCGAGCAACATGGGCTTCCTCGGCGGCACGATCGGCAGCCTGATCCCGGGCAGCGAGAAGCTGCTCGGGACGACGATCCCGAGCTACGGCCTCCTCCTCCACGCCGCGACCCACACGAGCCACCTCGACGTCCTCGCGTCACCGCACCTGATGACGATCGACAACAAGGAGGCGAAGATCTCCGTCGGCGTCGACATCCCGTACCGCACGAGCCAGAACAGCGTGTCGACCACCGGTCAGGTCATCCCCGGGCAGATCGGCCGGCAGAAGGTCGCGCTCACGCTCGCGATCACGCCGCACGTCGGACCGGCGGCGCCCGAGGACGCCGAGTCCGATCGCGAGGTCTCGCTCGACATCAAGCTCGAGCACAGCGAGCTCGGCACCGAGACCTTCGGCGGCGATCTCGGCCCGACCTGGAAGGAGCGCACGCTCGACACCTCGGTCGTGCTGCGCGACGAAGAGACGCTCGTGCTCGGCGGCCTGGTCGACGAGCGCGTCGACGACACCGTCGACAAGATCCCGCTGCTCGGCGACATCCCGCTGCTCGGCCGCCTGTTCCAGTCGTCGAAGAAGATCCGCACGAAGCAGAACCTGCTGATCCTGATCACGCCGCACGTGATCGCGGATTCGCGCGAGGGCCGCGCGATCCTCGAGCGCCGCATGCGCGAGCGCCGCGAGTTCTTGCGCTCGACCGACGATCTCGAGCGTCGCGTGTGGGAGCCGCCCGTGCACCCCGAGAAGCTGCGCGGTCTGATCGCGGACATCGACGCGCAGGTCCACGCGGTCGAGCGCGAGCGCGCCGAGCTCGACGACGCGACGCGCGCGCACGGCGTCGCGCCCGGCCCGGTCGCGCCTGAAACGCCCGCGCCTAAGTGAGCGCGCGGAAGCGCCGGACGATCGCGTCGATCATCGCGAGCCGCCGCCCGGCGCGCCCCGGCGCGAGCGCCGCGTCGATCTCGCCCGCGTACGCCTCGAGCGTGCCGACCTTGCCCTGCTGCAGGTTTCGCGCGACCTCGCGCAGATCGATCCACGCCGCGATCGGCGCGCCACCCGACGCGCGCCACAGCTTGGCGCCGTAGTGCCCCCACACGATCATGACGTCGGTCGGCCGCGACCACGCCGCGAACGCATCCAAGACCGCCTCGCGCGCCGCGCCGCCGAGCAGCTGCTCCTCGGACAGCGCCGTGTGGAACGTCGCCGTCGGCGACAGCGCGCCCCGCGGCGCCGCGATCATCGAGAAGGTCTGTCCGGACGCCGGACGATACGCCGCCCAGTGCACGAGCTCGTCGCGCAGCGAAT
This sequence comes from Kofleriaceae bacterium, assembly GCA_035493675.1. Lineage (GTDB taxonomy): Bacteria > Myxococcota_A > Polyangia > Haliangiales > Haliangiaceae > JAIOQA01. The sequence goes on from DATJIA010000439.1 coordinate 12,178, forward strand.
CGCGTCGATTGTTCCCACCCGCCGGATCCCTCTCGTACGGCCACGCGTTCGCCTCACCGACGACGATCACGAGCTCGTCCCAGCGCTCGAACAGCGCCGCCGGCAGGCGATCGCGCAGCGAGCGCGGCGCGCGATCGCCGCGATACCGCGAGCGCGGCGTCCACGAGCGCGCGCGCGCCGCGAGCTGCATGTCGACCATCGCGCGCAGCGGATCGAGCAGCGCGCGGAACCGCGCGGGATCGTGCTCGAGGGCGCCGAGCACGTGCATCAGCGCCTCGATCGTCGAGCAGTACTCGTCGCGCGGCTCGCGGCGGATCCGATATTCGGATTTCTCGGGCGCCTCGAACGCGTAGCGGGGCAACGCGCGCAGGATCGGGTTGTCGCGCACGACCGTCTTCGCCTGCGACCACGTGCCGTCGACGACGACCAGCGTCACCGGTCCGCGCGGCGGCTCGCGCAGGATGTCCTTCGCGCCCGCGCCCGGATACAAGAGGATCGGCGTGCGGCCCGGCTCGTCGAGCGCGGCGCGCAGCGCGGGGTCGCCGTCCCATTGCACGCCGACGTGCAGGCTCGCGTTCGGCAGGCACAGGCTCGCCATGCGCGCGGTCCCGATCGGCATGTCGCGCTCGCGCGGGTGCTGCAGGATCACGACGCGCGTCGAGGTCTCGAGCGTCGGCAGCGCCGCGCAGTAACACGCGCTCGCGGGCCGGCGGCATCGGCGACACGTCACGCGCGGGACGGCGGAGACCACGACGCAGCATCGCACGAGATATGCTCGCCGCGTGCATCGAGTCTTCCTCCTGCTCGCGATCGCGAGCGTGATCGCGGCGTGCGACCCGCACGCCTTCGGCCCCGACGACGATCGCGCGGTCCGCGCCGTGCTCGACCTGCAGCGCGAGGCGTGGAATCGCGCCGATCTCGAGGGCTACATGAACGGCTACGCGCGCAGCGAGACGCTCGTCTTCACGTCGGGCGGGAAGATCCGCCGCGGCTGGAGCGAGACCTTCGCGAAGTACCGCGCGAAGTACGGCGGCTCACCCGAGACGATGGGCCACCTCGAATTCGACATCCTCGGCGTGCAACCGCTCGGCGCCGACGGCGCGATCGTCCTCGGGCGCTGGCGCCTCACCGACACCAAGGAAGCCGGCGCCGGCGTGTTCTCGGTCGCGCTCGAGCGCACGCCGGCGGGCTGGCGCATCGTGCACGATCACACGTCGATCGACAGCGTCTCGCCGTAGCGTATGCCGAGGCGCTCGGCGAAGCCGCGATCGGCGGCGCCGCGCCCGACGACGAGCGAGCGCGACAGATCGATCGCGTGCGCGCGCGCGATCGCGAGGCCGAGCCCGGGCAGGGGCTTGCGGCACCAGCAGACCGGCGGGCCGGCGGCGTGCGGACAGCGCGCGAGGACGACCTCGCGACCGACGAGCGCGCGCGTGCGATCGGCGAGCGCGTCCCACGTCTCCGACGGCACGTCGGGGAGCCAGGCGAGGCCGACCAGGAGCACGTCGTCGGGGATCGCGCTCGGGGCGTGCAGCCCGGCTTGGTCGAGCGTCACGAAGATCGCCGCGCGATCGCCGCCGGAGATCGCGCGCGGCGGCGTGACGATCTCGATCGCGTCGAAGCCCTCGTCGAGCGACGGCGCTTCGTGCTCGCGGCGCCAGCGGAACTGCGCGTGCGGCCCGAACGTGCCCGGATCCTTCTTCGCGATCCGCTTGATCTCGTCGGGCTCGAGCAAGCGGCCGTAGCGCGCGAGCATGCGCGCGCACGCGTTGGTCTGCGCGTCCTCGAGCGGCGTCGCGACGTGGATGCACGTGACGCGCGCGCCGTGCCGGCGCGCGAGCTCGATCACCGGCGCGCGGGCGGCGCGATTCACGTACGTGTTGTCGAGGATCGCGCGGGCGGCGCCGTCCGCGAGCGCGGCGTCGAGGGCGCGATGCGTGTGCGCGAGCGAGCCGCCGCGCTCGTCGCGGTTGAAGCGGAGGTAGCCGCGATCGACGTAGGAGGCGGCGAGCGTGGATTTCCCGGCGGCGGGGATGCCCATGATCAGGACCACGTCCTTCGACTCGCCGCGTGCGGCGGCTCGCTCGGGACGAACGGTGGATATCTCGAAGAGCTCGTCGAGGCGCGCGACGACATCGCGATCGAGCGCGATCGTCTGCGCGCGCGCGGCGCTGCGCGCGGTCTCGATCCGCGTCGCGCCGGGGAGCGGCACGATCGCCGGCGACTTCGCGCGCAGCCACGCGAGCGCGAGCTCCGCGGGCGTGAGCCCCAGCGACTCCGCCAGCGGCGCGACGCGCGACAACCGGCGCACCCCCGCCGCGCCGCCGAGCGGACGATGCGCGAGCAGGGTGAGCCCGCGCCGCTCGCACGCCGCGACCACGCCGCCGCGCAGCGCGTCGAGCCTCCACGGCGACAGCTCGACCTCGACCGCCTCGATCGCCGGCGCGATCGCGAGCGCCTCGTCGAGCTGCGCGAGGTTGACGTTCGACACGCCGATGCCGCGCACGACGCCGTCGTCGCGCAGCCGATCGATCGCGCGCACGCTGGTCGCGAGCGGCACGCGCGGATCGATCGCGTGCAACAAGTACAGATCGATCGCGCCGAGGCGCGCGAGCGACGCGCGCGCCGCCGCCGCGAGGTGCGACGCGCGCCCGTCGGGGACCCACGCGCCGCCGGGGCGCACCAGCCCGCCCTTGGTCACGATCTTGACCGCGCGCGATGCGATCGCGCGCGCGACCAGCGCCTCGTTCTCGTACGCGTCGGCGGTGTCGATCAGATCGACCCCGGCGTCGATCGCCGCGTCGATCACCGCGGCGTCGGTCACGCGCATCGAGCCGAGGCCGATCACGGGTCCAAGCGTAGATCGCCGAACGCCTCGGTCACGTGGAAGTTCGGCTTCGGCGTCCTCGTCGGGAACGCCGACAGATACCGGCGCGGCGCCCTCCCCTCCATCCGATCCAAGCCGATCTTCAACGACGCGCCCGCGCGCAACGCGCCGACGATCTCCGGCGCGGTGATCGCGTATTCGATCACCGCCGATCGCGCGGCCGCGTCCTGGGTCGTCGCGATCGCGAGGCCGGCGCTCCAGTCGTTGTCGGCGCGCTTCGCGCCCGGCGCACCGCTGCGATCGACCGCGAGGTCGAACCAGTGCCCGAACGGCCCGACCTCGATCTCGAAGTACTTCTTCGGCGACGCCGCGTCCGGCGTCACGAACAGCTCGACGCAATCCTCTTCGTACAGATCGACCCGCTCCTGATCGATCGGCCGCGACTGATCCGTATGGAGCCCCGTCCCCGCGACGTCCCAGCGCAGGTACAAGGCCGACGCCGACCACAACGCGCGCACCTCGGTCGCGACGCCGGTGTCGCGACCCGACCAATCGGTCGTGAAGCGCAACGGCTCCGCGCGATCCCACACGTCGTCACCGGCGCCGCGCGGCGCCTCGTCGATCGCGACGTGCGCCGCGTGCAGGTGCGGCGCCTCGGCGGGCGCGTCGTCGTCGACCGTGAAGTTCGCCATGCCGATCAGGTGCGCGGGCCGCTTGGTCGCGAGCAGCGACGCGCCGTCGCCGACGACCTCCACCTTGGAGAGATCGATCCCGAAGCGCTTGGCCGCGGTCTCGAGCAGCGGCGACGTGCGATGCCCGATCTCCTTCGCGAGCCCGTCGCTGTCCCACAGCCCGAGGAACTCCGCGCCGACCCGATCGACGCGGATCACGTTGGTCCCGCCGATCGCGACGTGCTCGTCGACGGGCAACAGCTTCTCGAACCCGTCGCCGTTCATCGCCGGCGCGCCCTCGGCGAGCACCACGTCGGGCGCCTCGATCTCCAGGACATCGGCCATGCGCTCCGCGAACAGCTCGAGCGATCGCACGTACGCGGCGCGCGCGCCCGGATCGCCGCGCTTCACCAGCTCGAGCGCCGCGCCGATCTCGCGGTGCGATCGCCACTTCTGGTGGAACGCCGGCGACGCGTCCGAGTACATCGTCGTGCCCTGCATCGCCTTGATGCCGAGCGAGAACACGCTGAAGCGGTGGGTCTTGATCTTCGGCAGCGAGATGATCATCCCGTGCGCGAGGTGCTGCGCGTACAGCTGCGGCACGAGCAGCGTCGGCACGCGCGTCTTCTCCATGCCGCGCACGCCGAGCGGTTTGCCGGGCGCGTCGTCGCCGGCGTCGAACACGCCGTCGTCGTCCATCGCGACCAGCCGCACGCCCTCGTCCTTGGCCATCGCGGCGTAGCCCGACACGCGCACCAGCCGATCCCAATCGCTCGCCTTGCCGGTGAAGCCGTCGGCGATCGTGATCGTCGTGAAGCCCTTCGCGCGAAGGCACGCGATCACGCCGCGCACGAACTCGGGATCCGTGATGCGGCCGCGCACGCCGTCGTCGCCGTGGTGGGTCTTGGGATCCTTGAACCAATCGAACCCGCCGAGGTTCGGCTTGAGCAGGATCGGCGTGTCCTTCGGACGCGCCGGCACGACCGCCTCGCAGATCTTCTGCCCGAGCGTGCGCGCGTCGTCGCCGCGCAGGATCGTCACCGCGCGCTTGTCGGCCGCCAACCGCGCGCGTTGTCGCTCGCGCAGCGCCGCGCCGTCGACGGACGCGTCGGTCACGACCGACGGCCCGGGCGTCCACGTCGGTGACGCGCCGGTCGTGGTGTCGACGGGCGGGCTCTCCTTGACCGGCGCCTTCGGCCGCGCGTCCGCCGGCGCCTCGACGAGGGCGACCGCGACCGCGGCGTCGCGCGGCGCGACCTGCGCGACGGGCGCGCGATCGCGCGCGCTCGAGCACCCGACCGCGATCAGGAGGACGAGCGCTCGCATCCGCGCATCGTACCCTACGGCTTGGTCGGCTCGTCGTCGGGCGTCGCCGCGTGATCGCGATCGAGCGCGGCCGCCGCGGCGACCGTCGCGGTCGCGGCGATCACGTGCGTGAGCCGCTGGTTCACCGCGTCGAGGATCGCCGCCTCGTTGAACGGTTTGTACACGACGGTCACCCACTCGGTGCTGCGCAGCGGCTCCGCGAACGGCGGCGGCGCGGCGGTGATGATGATGAACGGCGTGGTGTCCCCGCTCGACCGCCGCAGCTGGAGCACGTCGCTCCCGGTCAGGCGCGGCATCCACAGATCGGAGATGACGAGCGAGATGCCGCCGCGATGGAGGAGCGCGAGCAGGCTCGCGCCATCGCCGGCCTCGACCACGTCGTGGCCGTTGTCGCGCAGCAGATCTGCGATCAGGGCGCGGAGCTCGGTATCGTCGTCGGCGACCGCGATGCGCGTCATTTACGTCGCCATGACTATGTCACGTTCGTACGAGCGTGAGGCCTTGTCGACGCAATCCTCGAGGGTGTGCGCCCGCGCTCACTGTGGCGAGAGCGCACGGATACAAATATCCACATCGCTTATCGTCGCTCGTCGCGTGATGTGTGTCCGATTCTCGAGAGGTCGAGACCGCGTCTTCGATGGCGACGATCGAGCTACCGATCGACGCGGTTCGCGGGGGAGGCCTGTTTCTGTTCCCGAGCGAGAGCTTCAGCGCGCCAACCGACAACGACCGACAGGCCGGCGGCGGAGATTGACGGCGCATCTTTGGCTCCCGCGTGCCGTGCAGGTCGCGCAGGCGGCGCCGGCGCGCTGATGTTTCTTCGGGTACTCGACTACTACCGCGGCTACGAATGGTCCCGCGCACACGTCGCCGAGGAGGTTGCGAAGAGTTGGCTCGACGGGGGCGAAGAGCGCTACCGCGTGCACTAGCCTCGTGCATGGCGAAGCTGGATGTGCCGTGGCAGCGGCTCTCGAAATCGCGCCGAGCGCACGCAATCGAGTAGGCGACCCGTGGTCACGACCGCCAGGACTACTCGCTGACCGGTGGCTCGTTCTTGCACGACGGGTCGGCGGCGGCCTTCCAACTCGTCACGTCCGCCTCGAGCGAACCGCTGGGCGTGTCATTGTCCGAGGCGAACCCGGCAACCTGGCTGCGCGTCTGACCAGCACGTAACAGGAAGTGCTCCACCGGGAACCAGACGCCGATGTTGTTCTCGTCGCCCACGAGATTGAGGATCATGTCGACGCAGAGATCGACGGTGTTGTCGTTCCGCACGTCGAACAGCGTCAGCGGTCGGCCGGTGCCTGCATTCGTGAACCACCAGCCCTGCATGTGGACCAGCTTTACGTCATTGCCATAGCCGTCCACCGACGTCTCCGCGATCTCGTACTTCTGGCCGGCCCGGATCCCGTCATGCAGCACGGGGCCGCACCCCATCGTCGTCATCGCGAGCACACAGATCGAGGCCGTAAGCGGTATGCGAGCCTCGCGCACTATTCAATGCTCCCATCGTCGTCGCTGTTGTGGACGATGGGCACCCAGAATTTCCACGAGGCACACCGCGAGACCGATCCGGTACATCGATCCATCATAGACAGCACGCGCGCGATCCGAACCGCGTGCGTGTCACGGCTATCCCGCCGGTACCCTGAGCCCCAGACCTGTTCGTCGTCCGGAAGGAGACGATCGGGATCGCGATGAGCGTCGTCGCGATCCTGCTCGCACGGGTGACGTGCGGGGTAGCCGCGGCCAATCACCGTCGCCGCTACGCTATCGTGCTGACACGCGGGCACGGGAGCCCGCCGGCGGCGGCCGCATGGCCGTGGCCTGCCTTGCCCGGAGGATCGATCGCGATGCCCTTTCTCGTCGAATACGGCGGATGGCTGTGGCCGCTCGTCACGCTCATCGCCGCCGCGATCGCCGGCGGCCTCGTCTACCTCCGACAGCGCCGGCGCCCGCTCGAGCAGCGCAAGCGGATGCCGATCGCGTTCGCCGCGATCGCCGGCGCCCTCGGATGGCTCGCCGCGAGCTGGATCGTTGGCGCCGAGCTCGTCAACGTCGACGAGGACAAGGCGATGGAGGACGCCTATCGCTGGGCAGACGATCCGCCGTCGTTCAGCCGCCTCGTCATCGCTGCGGCCACGCCGAAGCGGAGCGAGGCGCTCAAGCGGCTGGACAGCGAGCTGGCGCCGGCGACGACGCACGGCCAGGTGCTCGCCCGACGGATCGAGCTGCGCCACTTGCTCGGCGGGTACTGCGAGAACGGCGTCGAGATGCTGACGATGTTCTCGCACCACGAGGAGGCCGTCGCCGAGGCGGCGCGCTGCGAGGAGACGCCCGAGCTGGTCGCCACCGTCGTCCAGGCGGATCTCGGGCTCGGTCGGCTCGACGCGGCGGCGACCGCTGTCGAGCGCGCGCACGCGCGGTCCGGCGTCTGGAGCGTCGAGGACGCGGAGCTGCTCGCGATGGCGCGGCACTGGACCGCGCTCGCGGACGCGGCGACGTTCTTGGCCAAGGCCGCAGCTCCGCGACCGCCGAGCAAGAAACCCGAGCTGGCCGGCGTCCCCGCTGACCTGGTCCCCGACGACCACGAGCCGGCGCAGGCCGATCTGTCGGCGGAGTGGACCTGCATCGCGCTGGCCGCGCGCCATCGCGGCGGCGACGCGAGCGCGCTCGCCGAGCTCCGCAAGCGACCGTTCGCCGGTGGCGATGGCGTGTGCCGGCTGCTCGCCGCGGACGCGACCGGCGCACGCGAAGACCTGCAGGCGCTGACGACGGCGCCGCTGCACGACGAGGATCTCGCCGCCGCCGGCGAGCCGATCACGGCGCACGGCGACCTGCCCGACCGCGTGCGTCGCTACTTCGACGACGTCACCGGCGCGCCACGCTCGACCGAGGCGGCGCCGCCGCCGTACGCGCTACACCAGCGCGATACGACGGGCGAGGCGACCGACGCGTACCTCGGACCGCCTGCGTGGCGAGCCCATCACGTCTCCGGCGATCTCGAGCTCCTGCGCGAGCTCGTGCTCGCCGCGCGCGCCCCGGGCGCCGCGGTCAACTACGCCGCCGCCGATCACCTCGACGGCCGGCCCTTCGACCTGTTGGCCGTGCCGACCCCGCCGCCGGAGCTGCTCGGCGCGTACCTGCGTGCGATCCGCGCAGTGCTGCCGCGCCGCGCGACCGACACGGACACCTCCGGGTTCCTGCTGCGGTCGCTGCCCGCTGCGGCGATCTGGATGGCGAGGGCCGGACACGTCGACATCGCCTTCACGTACCTCGAGACCGCGGCCGACCTCGGCAGGTCGATGCCCGTTCCCTCGTACAACTACGAGGACCCGCGGCTCGACCTCCTCGACGAGCTCGGACAGGCGTCGGTGGCGGTGCTGCTGCGCGCCGGACGAAGCGAGGATGCGATCGCGCTCTATGATGCGCTGCAGGCCAAGCCGGTCGCCAACCTCGGCAGCGGCGGCAAACTGCTCGATACCGACGAGCTCGGGATCACCGGCTATACCGCGATCGCTCGCGGCGACGCGCACGCGCTCGCTCGCTTCTTCCAGTACGGCTACCACGATCGAGTCGAGGCCGCGGTCGAGGCTGCGATGCACGGCGACGGCGGCGCGCTCGCTCGACTCGACGTCGCACAGCTCGCCAAGCTGATCCGCACGGGGCTGCCGCTGATGGCGCCCCGGATCACGCAGGGCAAGGCGCCGCTGGTCGATCTGGTACGCGCCTTCCCGCGCGAGGAGAGCGGTACGGTGATCTGGCTGTCGACGCTCGGGCTCCAGCTGCACCTCGCCGAGGCGGTCGGCGCCAAGGACATCGCGGCGCAGCTCCGGCCCCGCCTCGACGCGCACCTCGACGCGATCGCCGGCGACGACACCGCGGTGCTGGTCGCGCTGATGCGAACGCTCGAGTGAGCCGTGCGCGTCGCGGGTAGCGACGATCCTCGTGGTCGAACGCGACGCTCACGTCTGCGAGATCGTCTCGCGACACCGATTGAGCGGTGCGATCGCGTCTTGCAACGGAAGGCGCTCCGAAAGGAGCTGCCATGCGTTTCATCGTGTTCGTCAAGGCGAGCCACGAGTCCGAGTCCGGTGTGATGCCCGACAAGAAGGGCCTCATGGAGATGCAGAAGTTCAACCAGAAGCTCGCAGACGCGGGCTTGATGCTCGACGGCGAGGGACTCCATCCGAGCTCGAAGGGTGCACGCATCTTCTTCAGCAACGGCGCCCCGAGAGTCACCGATGGGCCCTTCGCCGAGACCAAGGAGCTAGTCGCGGGCTACTGGCTCGTGGAGGCGAAGTCCAAGGACGAAGTGATTGACTGGATGAAGAAGGCGCCGTTCCAGGACGGCGAGCTCGAGATTCGTCAGATCTTCGACGACGAGGAATTCGCGTACGCACCGGAGGTCATGCAGCAGGAGAAGAAGCTGCGCGCTCAAATCGCGCAGCGACATCGCTCGTGAGCTCCAACCGGTCAGCGTCGCCCGCGTGATGCGGGATCACATGGACTGCGGCCACATCGCGGCTTCGCGGAGATTCGACGCGTGCGGCCATGCCACGATGTGCGACTGCGCCATGGCTCGAGGGCGCCTGAGAGCGGAGGACTGCGATTCGCCCCGGCTTCGGCGCGCCGAGGTTCCTACTGGCGTCGAATCTGCACGAGGTCGCGATCAACGTGATCCCAGGAGCACCCCGTTCGCTACTACTTTCCGCGCGCCGACGTGCGCGCGAAGCTCGAGCCGAGCGAGACCACGTCCGAGTGCCCATTCAAGGGCCGGGCTGCCTACTACGATCTCCGCGCGGACGGACACACGCTGCACGATGCCGTGTGGTCGTACGAACATCCATACGACGAGCATCGAGCGATCGAGGGACGCGTCGCGTTCTACGACGACAAGGTTCCGCAGCTCCACGTCAAGCGCGTCGACTGACACGGAGGTCATATGACCAAGCCATTCGTCCCCGATCCCGACGCTGCAATCATTCGTTACCAGGTGGCCGACGTCGCGCGCGCGGTTGCGTTCTACACCGAGCACCTAGGATTCCGGCTCCTGCACCGCGCGGGACCGGTCGCGACCATCACGCGCGGGGCGCTCCATGTCCTCCTCAGCGGACCCGAGAGCTCCGGTGCGCGAGCGATGCCGGACGGAACGCGGCAAGGGCCGGGCGGCTGGAACCGCATCGTGCTCTACGTCGATGACCTCACATCGGCAATGTCGTCACTGGAGAGGGCGCGCGTTCATTTCCGGAATTCCGTCGAGACGGGCCCGGGCGGCAAACAAGTCCTGGTCGATGACCCCGACGGCAACGTCGTCGAGCTGCACGAGGCCCCCCGGACATAGCGTTCGTGTCCAGATCGACCGCGGCGGCGCTCCGGTTCGTGGTGACGATGGGTATCGTCAACCTGTTCGCTGACCTGACCTACACTGGGCGGGCTCGGCGCGAGCGCGGCGCTGATTCCCTCGGGATCGATGTCCGAGTACTGGAAGACGCACGTGGGATCGATCTCCTGGCTCGCTCCAGTCGACGTGTGAAGCGAGCGGCCATCGCCGGCGTGATCCGCTTGGTCCCACGTGAGATGGGACCAAACGTGGGCCGAGCCGCCGAAAGTAGGAACGGCCGGTTGAGGAGCCTCTTCAACCAGCCGTTCTGACTGCCCTTGCGTCGAGCGGGATATCGGATTCGAACCGACGACCTTCAGCTTGGGAAGCTGACACTCTACCGCTGAGTTAATCCCGCGAGTGACGGCCATCCTATCGCCGCGCCCGTGGGAGTCAAGCCGGCTAGTGCTTGGCGCGGTACGCGGCGCGGTACTTCAAGACTTCGTCGAGCTGCGCTTGGGTGTAGACCTTGCCGGCGAGGTCGGTCCAAACCTGCTGCGCCGCCGCGTCCCACGCCGAGCGGGTCGACGCGTCGGCGGGCGTCACCTTCACCCCGGCGCGGATCATCGTCTTGTCGGCGTCGAGGTTGTTCTTGCGGACGTCGGTCCGGATCTCCTTGCCGTACTTCTGCAGGAGGTTGGTCACGATGCGCTGGTCCGCGGGCGAGAGCGCGTCGAAGACCTTCTTCGAGATCACGATCGCGCCGACCCCGTAGTACATCGCGAGGTCGCTGCGGTAGCTGACCTTGGTCGACCATTGCAATGCGACCGCCGCGAGCGGAGAGCTGTAGATCAGATCGAGCCGGCTCGACGTCAGCGCGGCGTCGACCTCGGGCACGCCGAGCGGCACGCCGCTGACGCCGAGCCGCGCGTACATCGCCTGCGCGATCTTGTCGTCGGTCCAGAGCCACGGCTTGTCCTTGCCGAGATCGGCGAGCGAGCCGAGCTTCTGCTTCGACATCAAGTAGAACCAACCGACCTCGCCGCGATCGGCGAGGATGTAGCCCTTGGCCGCGAACGCCCTCTGGAAGCTCGGCCACATCTTGCCGACGACGAAGTTCATCTCGTCGACCGAATCGAAGAGATCGGGCAGCTCGAGCACGCGGATCGACTCGTCGATCATCGACAGCCCGGTCGACGTGATCGCGGCGCCGTCGAGCTGGCCGAGCCCGATCTTGCGCACGTAGTCCTTCTCGTCGCCCTGCGAACCGCCCTCGTACCACTTGAGCGTCACGCGGCCCGCCGTCTTCGCGTTGATCGCGGAGCCCGCCTTCGCGAAGTTCAGCGACCACGTCGATCCGTTCGGCGCCAACGTCGCCATCCGCAGCTCGGTCGGCGCCGACTGCGCGTGCGCCGGCGACGCGGCGCAGACTCCCAAGGCCATGACGGTCGCGATCGAGAACGCGCGCATGATCCACCCCCGCGCGGATCGTACCGCGACGACGCGCGCTATTGGAGGATCTCGTCCGCGCCCATGTCGCTGCGGCCGCCCGCCGGGTTGGGCCGCGCGTCGCCGTCGATGTCGACGTTGGTCGTCGCCGCGGGATCCGCCGCGTCCTTCGCGGGCGAGCCGTTCATGAGGTGCAGATCGTCCTGCGAGGCGTTCTCGAACATCGGATCCATCGTGATGTTGCCGGTGCCCGCCGTGTTGTCGCCGAGATCGGAGTAGGTCCACGCGCAATTGGCGCCGTTGACCTGCTTGCCGGTGCCGCCGGTGTTGCCGAAGACGATGTTGTTGCTGAACGTGAGCGGCAGGCCGACGTTGATGCAGTCGACGCCGGAGGTCGCGGTCGAGACGCTGCCGTTGCCGGTGACGGTGTTGAACGCGAAGACGTGCGCGCCGGTGCCGAGCGGGCTCTGCAGCGAGACGCCGCCGAGCGACGAGCTCAGGCCGCCGTTCACGCCGATGAAGTTGTTCTCGATCGTGAACTCGCCGCTCATCACGACGACGCCGCCGCCGACGTTGTGCTGGACGCGGCTGCGCCGGAGCGTGACCGCGCAGTTGTTGGAAGCGTTGATCCCCTTGCCGGTGTTGGTGTCGAGCTGCACGCGGTGCAGCGAGACCGTCGGGGCGCCGCCGTTGTCCATGCAGCGGATGCCGTCGCCCCCGGTGCCGGCCCCGTCATGGATGCGCAGGCCCTCGATCTTCACGTTCGACGCGCCGCTGATGTCGACCAGCTGACCGACGGTCACCGCCGAGAGATCCGCGCCCTCGCCGATGATCGTCACCGACAGGTTGTTGATCGTGACGCGCTCCTTGTAGCTGCCGGGCGCCATCGAGATGGTCGTCCGGTTTCCGGACACCTGGGCGAGCGCGGCGACGAACGTCCCGCACGGCTGGCCCTTCGTGCAGCTCGTGCCGGTCGCGTTGGGCGCCAGGTAGATGACGTTGGTCTCGGCGACGCAGGCGCCGCTGGCGAGATCGCACGCGCCGCTGGCGCACTCGCTGCCGGTCGCGCACGCGCGGCAGGCGTTCTGATCGCAGATGGGCGTATCGCCCGCGCAGTCGGTGCCACCGGTGCGGCACTGCACGCACTGCCCCATCGCCGCGCCGCTCGCGGTCTCGCAGTGCTTCATGCCCGAGAACGTCGAGCACGCGTTGTCGTCGGTGCAGGTCGCGGAGCACGCGCCGTCGCCCGAGCACACGGGCGCGTCGGCGGTGCACCCCATCGCGCCGAGGCACTGTTTGCAGACGTGCGCGGTCTGATCGCAGTACGGCGTCACCGCCGGGCATTGATCGGACGTGTCGCACGAGCCGCCGTGCGTCGGATCGATGCACGTGAACGAGTCGGCGTCGCAGACCAGGCGATCGTTCGCGCAGCCGACCGGCCCGCTCGCGCCGTGCGCTTCACAGTCGTGCACGCAACAGAAGTCCGCGTTGTCGATCTTCGAGCAACCGCTGGACGCGCCGGCGAGCGCAGACGCGACCAGCAGCGCGGGAAGCAAGGCCCTCATGCTGCTACGGGAGTATCACGTCCGGAGCCGTCGCCGCCACGA
>DATJIA010000440.1:0-34975 GCA_035493675.1 Kofleriaceae bacterium
CGCGGCGGCGAGCGTGCGCACGATCGCGCCGAGCCCTCCGCACTCGTAGATCGAGAGCTTCTCGAGCTTCGGCCACGCGACGTCGGGCGGGAACAGCGCGGCAACGCCGCCTTCGAAGTCCTCCTCGTAGAACGACAAGACCCGCATCGCGTGCGCGTGCGCGACCATGCGCGGCACGTGCGCCGCGCGGAAGATGCCGTGGTCGGTCGAGATGCCGCCGATCAAACGGCAGCGCGGATCGCCGTCGCGATCGATCAGCGCGCCGAGCCACGCGCCGATCCCGACCGTGTATTTGTGCGCGCCGACCTTGGCTTCGACCCACGCGACCGCGCGCTCGCGATCGTCCTCGGGCCACGCGTCGATCGCGGTCTGCACGCGCTGCGATCGCATCGCGTCGGCGAGCGCGATCCACCGCGCGAGGTCCTCGTCGTCGCGCGCGTCGAGCTTCGTGCCGTCGGGCATCGCCCACACGCCATCGCCGCCGTAGTCGCAGCGCGCGATCAGCGCGCCGTCCTTCGCCTTCCACTCCCACACGCCCGCGCGCGCGCCCTTCGCGTACGCACCGGCGAGCTTCACCGCGCCGTCTTCGTGGTGATCGCTCCACGCGCCGTCGAGCACGCCGTCGTCGTCGTACGTGCGGCGGAGCTTGGGTCGACCCTTGAAGTCGTTCTCCTCCCAGACGCCGATCGGATGGCCGTCCTTGTACGTCTTGCGCCAGCTGTACCAGTCGCCGTGCACCGACTTCAGATCGTACGGGCCGGAGTAGACGTTGCCGTCGCGGTACTCGCGCTCGTAGTCGATCGTTCCGTCGTCCTTGAAGTGCGTGTACGCGCCGTGCCACTTGCCGGCGCGCCAGTGCGTGATCGCGAAGCGACGGCCCTCCTTGTCGAAGAACTGGCCCTCGCCTTCCTTCGCGCCGTCGACGAACGTGCCGCGCTCGAGCACGAACCCGGTGACGTGCCAGTAGCGGAACGGCCCGTGGCGCACGCCGTCGCGATAGATCGACTCCATCCAGCCGGTGACCCAGCCCTCCTGCCCCTTGTCGATCCAGACGCCGTGCTTCTTGCCGTCGCGCAGCGCGCCGCCCTCTTCGGTCGGCGCGATCGTTCGCTCGGGGAGCTCGCGCCCGCGGAACCGCGCCCACCAGCCCATGCGCTCAGTCTACGATCGTCGGCGTCGCGGGCCACGAACCATCGAACCGACGGAACGCGTACACGACCTGGTGCGCGTAGCCCGGCGGGAACGGGTTCGAGATGCCGTAGCCGGGCGGCTTGTGCGCGGGGTGATAGGCGCTTCCGAACATGTAGTCCCAGAACGCGAACTTGGTCGCGTAGTTCTGGCCGCCGTCCTTGAAGGTCAGCGAGTGGTGCCAGCGGTGCATCTCGGGGCCGTTGATGATCTTCTGCAGCCAGCCGCTGCGCACGCCGACGTTCGCGTGGATCCACATGCCCCAGCCCGCGCTGATCAACATCTTCACGATGATGATCTCCGGCGTCGCGCCGAGCAGCACCATCACGCCGACCTCGATCGTCTGGTTGATCATGATCTCGAGCGGGTGCGAGCGCGCGCCCGCGATCCAGTCGATGTCGACGGCGGAGTGATGCGCCTCGTGCAGCCGCCACAGGTACTTGTTCTTGTGCTGCCAGCGGTGGAACCAATAGATGTAGAAGTCGTGCGTCAGCACGAAGAAGCCGAGCTGGAGCCAGATCGGCCAATTCGACACGATGCCGCGCGAGGACATCGCGGTGGCGTCGTCGATCCAGTAGACGAGCGGGTTGATGATCAACCCGAGGATGTAGCTCTGGATGATCCCGTACTCGACGAGATCGACCCAGAGCCCCTTGCGCAGGTGGGCGCGGCCCTGGTCGTAGGGCCAGAGCTTCTCGAGCGTGATGGCGACCAACGAGATCGCCGTCATCGCTACGGGGATTACCCACCAGGCCAACATCCGTTGGCGCCTTTTATCACGAGACCGGCGAGGCGACGCGGCGAAGCTTCGCGCGCGGGCCGAGCTCGCCTTGGTAGATCTTCTTGATGCCGTCGCCGCGCGCCTTCTCGATGTCGCGCAGGTTGCCGACCAACTTCACGAAGCCGGTGACCTCGACGGAGGCGGCCTGGTCGGTGCCCCACATCGCGCGGTCGAGCGTCAGGTGGCGCTCGATGAACGTCGCGCCCATCGCGACCGCGGCCCACGTCGGCGCGAGGCCGACCTCGTGGCCCGAGTAGCCGATCGGCACGTCGGGGTACTTGCGCTTGAGCGTGTGGATCATCGCGAGGTTGATCTCGTCGACCGGGCACGGATACGACGACGTCGAGTGCGCGACGCACAGGTTGTCCTGGCCGATCGCTTCGACCGCGGCCTCGATCTCCTGCATGGTCGACATGCCGGTCGAGATGATCAGCGGGCGGCCGGTCGCCTTCATCGCCTTGAGCAGCGGCAGATCGGTCAGCGACGCCGACGCGGCCTTGTAGCAAGGCGGCTCGAACTGCTCCATGAAGTCGACCGCGGGCTCGTCCCACGCCGACGCGAACCACAGGATGTTGCGCTCGCGGCAGTACTTGTCGATCTCGCCGAACTCCTTCGCGCCGAACTCGACCTTGTGGCGATAGTCGATGTACGTCATGCGACCCCACGGGGTGTCGCGCTCGATGTTCCACTGATCCTTCGGCACGCACACTTCCGGCGTGCGCTTCTGGAACTTGACCGCGTCGCAGCCGGCGAGGACGGCCCCGTCGATCATGCGCTTGGCGATCTCGAGCGAGCCGTTGTGGTTGATGCCCAGCTCCGCGATCACGAAGCAGCGCTGGCCGTCACCGACGAGGCGGTCTCCGACGCGGATGATATTGCTCGACATGGTCATTCCTCTCTATTCCGTGCGAAGTCTCAGGATCCACTCCGCGAAGTCGCGGAAGGCTCCACGCCCCCCCGGGCATTCGCACACATAATGGACGGCTTCACGAACCTCAGGCATCGCGTCCGATGGCGCGGCGGTGAGGCCGGCCGGCGCGATCGCCTCGATGATTCCCAGATCGTTGACGTCGTCGCCGATGTACGCGAGCTGATCGGCGCCGAGGCGGGCCTCGACGAGGATCTTCTGCAGCTGCTCGCGCTTGTCGCGGACGCCTTCCCACACGAACGGCAGCTGCAGCTTCTCGGCGCGACGGCGGACGATCGCGCTCTTCTCGCGCGTGACGATCGCGGTCTGCACGCCGGCGTTGCGCAGGCGCTCGACGCCCATGCCGTCGCGGAACGAGTACTGCTTCAGCTCCTCGCCGACCTCGGACACGAAGACGGTGTTGTCGGTCAACACGCCGTCGTTGTCCGAGAGCACCATCGCGATGCGCTTGGCGCGCGCGATGAGCTCGTCGTGGGGGAGCTGCGTCTTCACCACGCGGTCCAGCCTCCGTCGACGACGAGGCTCGAGCCGGTCATGTATCCGCTCGCGTCGGAGCAGAGGAACACGACCGCGCCCGCGTAGTCGGTCGGCGCCGCCATGTGGCCGAGCGGCGTGCGCTTCGCGTAGTTCTCCTGGAACCACGCGTCTTGCGAGTTCTCGACGCCGCCGGGGCAGAGCGTGTTCACGCGCACGCCGGCACCGCCCCAGTAGGCGGCGAGGAACTTGGTCAGCCCGATCACCGCGTGCTTGCCCGTCGGGTACGCGGGGCCCTTGAAGAAGGCCTGCGTGCCGTCGGGCTTGATGTAGAGCTTCTGATCGGGCGCGACCAATCCGTACGTCGAAGCCACGTTGATGATGCTCCCCTTCTTCTGCTGCGCCATCGGTGTGCCGAGGACTTGGCAGGCGAGGAACGTTCCCGTGACATTCGCGTCGATCGAGCGGCGGAAGCGCTCGACCGGATAGTTCTCGAACTTCGACTCGTGCGCGGCGTTCGCCGGATCGAACTTGTCGTCGATCGCGGCGTTGTTGACCAGCCCGTCGATGTGGCCGAAGCGCGCGATCACCGCGTCGCGCAGCTTCTCGAGCGACGCGCGATCGGTGATGTCGGCGCCGTGGCCCATCGCGTTCGGCACGCCCGCCGCCCGATCGACGCACGCCGCGTGATCGAGATCGGTGATCACGACGTTCGCGCCGTGATCCGCCAATCCGCGGACCAGGGCGCGGCCGATCAGGCCGAGCCCGCCGGTGACGATCACCGCCTTGCCGCTGAGATCGAAGAGATTCACTAGGCCTTCCTCGGCTTGGTGCTGACGCCGCCGATCGGACGGATCGACGCTTCGATCGTCGTCCCGCGCAGCGCGCTCTTCACGGTCCCGTGGGCGACGTGCTTCGCGAGCTCGGGCAGGATCTGCTTGTAGCAACCGAGCAAGTAGTCGAGGTCGGTGTCGCTGTGGGCCCAGCTGAGGTTGTGGAACCCGCCCCAGAGGACGCCGCGACGGATCAGCTCCTGCTGCACGAACGACTTCAGCTCGAGCGGGTTGCCCGCCTTGGCGTCGAACGTGACCATCGTGCGCGCGTCGTATCCCACGCACTTGGTCCAGTCCAGCCCCAATTCGCGGCAGAGACCCATGTACGCCTCGCGCAGCTTCGCGCCGCGCAAGGCCAGCGTCTCGGGCACGCGCCGGCGACGCAAGGCCGGGATCGTCGCGGCCGCGGCCGCGAGCGAGAGCGCCTCGCCGCCGAAGGTCGTGAAGAAGAAGACGTCCTTGTCGAGGAGCTTCATCACGTCGGCGCGGCCGGTCAGCAGCGACAGCGGCATGCCGTTCGCGACCGCCTTCGAGAAGGTCGCGAGATCGGCGGTGACGCCGTACTTCTCCTGCGCGCCGCCGACGGCGACGCGGAAGCCGGTCCACATCTCGTCGAAGACGAGGAGCGCGCCGCGCTCGGCGCAGATCTGCTTCACGCCGGCGAGGAAGCCGTCCTTCGGCGCCTCGAACACGGTCGGCTCGAGGATCACGCACGCGGTCTGATCGTCGACGGCGGCGCGCACGCTCTCGAGGTCGTTGTACGTGAACGTGTTGGTGAGCTCGCGGGTCGCCTCGGGCACGCCCTTGTTGCGATCGATCGTCGAGACGTACCAGTCGTGCCAGCCGTGATAGCCGCAGCACACGACGCGATCGCGCCCGGTGAACGCGCGCGCGACGCGGACCGCCGCGGTCGTGACGTCGCAGCCGGTCTTCGAGTAGCGGACGTTCTCCGCGCCGGGGACCGCGGCCTTGACCAGCTCGGCGACCTCGACCTCGAGCGGGTGCATCAGCGAGAACGTGATGCCGTCGTCGAGCTGCTTGCGGATCGCGTCGTCGATCTCGGGATCGGCGTAGCCGAGCACGAGCGGACCGACCGCCATCGTCATGTCGATGTACTCGTTGCCGTCGACGTCCCAGACGTGGGAGCCCTTGCCCTTCGCGAGGTACTTGGGCGCGACGCCGCCGACGTGCTGGCCCGGGCCCTTCGCGAGCGTCTGCGAGCCGTGCGGGATCAGATCCTTCGCGCGCGCCCACAGCGCGTCGCTGCGCGTGATCGTCGGGTCGCTCGCGTTCTGCACGACGCGGTTCGCCGACGCGACGCGGCCGAGCTTCGCCGCGATCTTCGCGGCGATCTGCTCGCCGGTGAAGCCCTCGGTCTTCAGCACGTCCGCGAGCATCGCGGGGCGGAACCACTTCTCGTTCATCGCGATCGGCAGCACGCGCGGGCGCACGCCGTGGAGCGCCAACAGCTCCGACACGATCGAGAAGAGCCCGCCGACGAGGAAGTGATCCTCGACGGTGACGAGCAGCTCGCACTCGCGCGCGGCGGCCAAGACCGCGGCTTCGTCGATCGGCTTCGGCATGCGCGCGTTCATCACGCGCGCCTTGATGCCCATCGTCGCGAGGATGCGATGCGCTTCCATCGCCTCGGTCAAGAGGATGCCGTGCGAGAGGATCGCGACGTCGTTGCCCTCGGTCAGCACCTCGATCTTCTCGGGCTGACCGAGGTGCGTGTGCTTCACCGACGCGGGGTTCGCGTTGTAGCGGATGTAGCAGGGCGCCGGATCCTTCATGAGGACCGGCAGCGCGGCGCCGAGATCGTCGGCGTCGGCGGGGCAGAACACCTTCATGTTCGGGATGCCGCGCATGATCGCGACGTCCTCGATCGCTTGGTGCGTGGGCCCGTTGCCGTCGGAGAGGAAGCCGGGCACGCCGCCGACGAGCTTGACCGGCAGGTTGCCGAGGCCGACGTCGGTGCGGATGAACTCGTACGCGCGCATCGTCAAGAAGCACGCGAGCGCGTGGACGATCGGCTTGCGGCCGCGCAAGGCGAGCCCCGCGGCCATGCCGACCATCGTCTGCTCGGCGATGCCGACGTCGATGAAGCGCGGGCCGAGCAGCGGCGGCAGCGTGCGCAGCGCCGCGCGGTTCTCCGCGGTCATGACGACGACGTTCTCGTCGGTCGTCGCGAGATCCTTGAGAGCTTGTTCGTATGCGTTGAGCGCCATTACCGCACCGTGAGCGTGGGAGACGTGAGGACCGCGCCGGCCGCGCCGTGGAGCTCCGCGAGGAGCTGCTCGACCTCGTTCGGCTGCAGCTTGACGAACCAGCGATCCGCCTTGTTCTCGATCGAGGGCAGGCCCTTGTTGCGGACCGTGTCGGCGATGATCACGGTCGGCACGCCTTCGCCCCAGACGATCTCGCTGAAGGCGCGACCGAGCTGCTCGAAGTCGTGACCGTTGACGCGGTTGGTGCGCCAGCCGAACGCCTCGAACTTCGGCGCGATCGGCTCGAGCGGGACCAGCTCCTCGGTCGCGAAGTTCGCCTGGAACTTGTTGCGATCGATGATCACGCAGAGGTTGTCGATCTTGTGGGCGGCGGCGACCAGCACGCCCTCCCACATCGATCCTTCGTCGCACTCGCCGTCGCCGACGATCACGTAGACCTTGTTCTTGCCGCCGCGCAGCTTGATGTCGGTCGCGAGGCCCATCGCGACGGACAAGAGATGTCCGAGCGATCCGCTGTGGAACTCGACGCCCGGGATCTTGCGGTTCGGGTGCCAGTAGATGTGGTCGTCCGGCGAGAGGTGCTGCGCGAGCCGCGCCTTCGGGAAGTAGCCGAGCTCGGCGAGCGTCCCGTACAGCGCGGGCACGTCGTGGCCCTTCGACAAGAGCAGGTAGTCGCGGTCGGGATCGTTCACCGTCTGCGGCGAGATCTTCAGCACCGACGTGTAGAGGTGCACGATCAAGTCGGTGCACGAGAGCGACGCGCCGAGGAAGCAGCCGCCTCCCAGCGTCATGCGGATCACGTGCTCGCGTACGGTCAGCGCGAGCTTCTCGGGATTGATCACGGGCGTCACGGGCGTTCCTCCAGCGTCTTCAGCTCACCAGGGTGGTTGCGATACCACGAGACCCCCAGGTGCTTGGCGTTCAAATCGCGGATGTCGGGCCGGGCCTCGAACAGCGCCAGGATCTCGGCGATCGGGAAGATCGGCCGCGACGGCGTCCAGAGCTGTTCGTACACGGCCTTGATCAACTGGTAGTCCTCTTCGTAATCGAGGGTGAAGCGGTGGCTCTCGCTGTAGTCGAGGCCCGTCTCCCAGGTGATGTTGCAAACCCGGAACCGCTCGGGTTGATCCCAGATGAACGGGGTCGTGTGCTCGCGCTCGAGCGGGCGCTTGGCCTCGCGTCCTGCGATCTCCAGCACGTCGAGCGGCATGACCTCGACGTCGTTGCCGTCGGGCCAGGTCGGCGGGTGCAGGTTGGAGACGAAATCCCAACGCCCGGGTTCTGACAGATAGGCGCCGATCACGCGATCGATCGCGGCCGGATCGATCAGTGGGCAGTCGGACGGAATCTTCACCACGGCATCGGCCTGCGCGGCCCGCGCGGCGGTGAGATGGCGATCGAGGCAGTCGGTCGGGTGACCGCGCTCGACGCGGAAGCCGTGCTTCGCGCAGAGCGCGACGATCGCTTCGTCCGCGGGATCGTGCGTCGTCGCGACCAGCACCTCGGTCGGCGTCGTCGCGGCGAGCACGCGCTCCACCTGGCGGACGAGCAGCGGCTCGCCGCACACGGGCTTCAGGACCTTCCCCGGCAGTCGCGTCGAGCCGGTACGGGCCTGGACGACGACGACCGTGCGCATCACGCCACAGCAGTGCCGGTCTGCACCGCCGACGCGGCCATCACGCCGCGGTCGACGAGGATCTGGCGGCACACGTTCGCGATGTTCTTCGCGCCGCTCTTGTTCTGGATCGGCATCATGCCCTTGTGCCGCTCGAGATCGCGGTAGCTGTACGTCGGGATGTCGAGGGCGAGGCCGACGTACGCCAGCGTCGACCACTCGGTGATCAGCGTCGCGCAGTTGGCGGCGAGCTCTTCACCGCGGCCCGTCGAGATGTAGCGCGCGCCGGGCGCGTACTTCTCGACCTCGGCGATCGCGCGCGACATCTTCTCGTTCGGGTGGAACTTGAAGACGAGCGGGCGGCCGGCCGCGATCTCCTGCGCCCACCGGATGAACTCCTTGCGATCGTCGCGGCGGAGCGTCTCGCGTCCGTCGGAGGTGCACGCGAGCACGTGCCCCTCGATCCAGTGGCCGGGCTTCACGTAGCCGGCGAAGTCGTCGTAGTTCGGCAGGCCGGTGACGGTCAGGCGATGGCGCTCGGCGCCGCGCGCGACGAAGTCCTCGACGTAGCCGTCGCTGGCGAGGCAGTAGCGCTCGTACAGGTTCGACACGCCGGTGCACGCGGTGCCCGCGGCCCAGCGCGGCAGCCACGGGAAGCGCTGGCGCATGCGGTACCAGAACAGCGGCGGATCGATCATGCCCTCTTGCACGCCGACCAGCGGCGTCGAGCCGAGGTTCGACGGGACGATCAGATCGGAGCAGGTGAGCGCGAGGTCGTAGCCGCCGCGCTTGCCGCCGAGATCGATGCCGAGCCGGTTCTGGTGGAGGAAGCGCAGGCACTTCTTCCGGAAGTCGTGGCCGAGCGCGACGAACTCGACGCCGCCCGCCATGCGGATGAAGTCGAGCGCGCTCCAGTCGTCGCAGTAGTAGGGCGTGAACCAACGCTCGCAATCGGGCATCTCGCGCGCGATCGCGTGCATCATCGTGTTGTGGTTGTGATTGCCGCAGATGAACAACACGCGCGGCCGGCGCCGCGGAGTCATGCGTGCAGTGTTGGTGGTCATGCGGTGATCCCTTCCAGCGCCGAGCGATCCTCGGCGGTTCGTTTCCCCTCGAGCACGAGCAACACCACGTACCCGACTCCGACCCAGATCGCTTCTTTCGCGCGCTTCAATATCACGAACGCCCCGCCCCCGACGCTACCGATCCCGAAAGCCCCGAGGAACGCCAGGTAACCGGCGTCCTGCACGCCCAGCCCCGCCGGAACGAAGAAGGCGAGGTTGCGCAGGAAGACCACGGCGGCCTCCATGGTGAAGGCGGCGGTGAACGAGACGTCGAAGCCGAGCAAGTGGAGCAGGAGCCAGGTCTCGAACGACTCGACGAACCACGCGGCGAGCAAGCAGCCGTACGCGCGGAACAGCGGGCCGTGGGCGCGGCCGATCTTCACGAAGCAGGAATCGGCGTACGCGAACTTCGCGTGGCGATCCTCGAGCCACCGACGGACGCGCGGCCACGGCAAGCGGACGAGCAGTCGATGGGTCCGACCGGAGACCGAGCCCATGGTGACGAGCAACGCAAGGCCCGCGCCGACGAGGATCAGGAAAAGGATCGCGGCGAGCACCATCCACGGCAGCTCGCTGCCGTGCACGATCGCCTCACTGTGCGCGACGAGCAGGGCATGACCCGCCATCAGCGCGAGCGAGAGGTACGTCGCCTCGGCGAAGACGAGCAGGCACTTCTTCACGCCGATCGACGCGACCGTCTCGGCCGCGGGGACGCGATCGGTCTTCGCGAGCAGGTACGGCTTGAGCGTCTCGCCGACGATGCCGCCGGCCGGGACGCTCATCAGGACCGCTTCCGTGGACAGGCGGATACAGATGAGGCGGAACCACGACACTCGGCGGCCGAGGGCGCCGAGCAAGATCCGCCACGCGCGCGAGTCGAGCGCGATCTGAACGAAGTACGGGACGAGCGCGAGGGCCAGGATCGGCCCGCGCGAAGTCAGCAGATGGAAGGTCTCTGCGAGGTCGACCGTCCTGAGGACGAAGCCGAACGCGACGATGCTCGAGATCCCGATGATCCAGCGGATCAGCCGTTCTCGGAGCGCCGACTTCTTCACCGGCTGCGACGTTTGCAGATCTCGTTCCGCGTCAGGCGGCACGAAAGCAACAGATCTGGAACGTTCCCCCGGCACGGCGGTGACGAACCTATCACGCCACCGTGTCGAGTCCCTGACGGTTTCCCCAGGTTTGCCTACCTCTGGTCGGACCTCTTCTTGCGTCGCCAGACCAGGGCGATACCGAGGAAGAGCAGCGCCGGACCGGCCGCGTTCGACCGGCTGCTAGAGCAGCAGCCAGTGTCGCCGGGACCGCCGGGGCCCATCTCGGTCTGGCAGCTCGCGCTGCAGCCGTCGCCGTCGCTCGTGTTGCCGTCGTCGCAGGTCTCGCCGGTGTCGATCGTGCCGTTGCCGCACGACGCCGGCGCGTTTGCGGTCACCGCGACGATGCAGACGTCGTCGACGGTCCAGCCGCCGAACGCGAGGCCCGGATCGCTCGAGAGCTCGAAGCCGACCTGCACCTTGCCGTCGGCGGCGTCTTGCGTGATGTCGACGTCCTGGAAGCGCCACTCGCTGTCGAGGTGCTGCGTCGCCGAGTAGTCGCCTTGGTTGGAGTCGAAGTTCATCCATCGCTGCTGGCCGTCGACCTGGATCGTCGCGTGGTCGAAGTGGCCGTCCTCGACGCCGAGCCAGCGGTAGTACTGCAAGCGGATCGGCGAGCCCGCGTACTGCGCGGGGATGTCGACCGACGGCGCGAGCGCCTTCTGGTCGGTGTCCATCGAGTACTTGCCGTCGCCGCTGGCGCCGAGATCGATCCCGAACACGTTCGAGCCGCCGTGCGCCGCGCTCGGATCGCCGTTCGCCGCGGTGCCCTTGGGCGCGCCCCACTGCCACTCGTCGGTGCCCATCGACGCGCTGTGCGTCCAGTCGGTCGGCTCGGTCTCGAAGTCCCAGCACTTGATCGGGACGACGTTGCCGACGAAGAGCTCGTACATCGGATCGGCGTCGTTCTGCGGATACGTCATGCCCGAGCCGTTCTCGAGCTCCACGTCGACCTTGTACTGGACGACCTTGCCGGTCGGCTGCTCCGGGATCGAGCCGGCCCACGACGAGCCCGCCGCGGCGAGATCGACCGTGCCCTTCACCGTCGGATCGTCGCGCAGCTGCCAGCTGATCGTGCCGCCGGTGATCGCGGGCGCTTGGCAGCCCGCGGTGGCCGTCGCGTTGGCCATCGAGATCGTGAAGCCGTCGCGCGTCGGCGGCGAGAACTTGGGGACGTCTTCGCCGGCGGGCGCGAGGCCGTGCGCCGCGAACGCGAGCTTGATCGCGCACAGATCCGGCGTGCCGTCCTGGAGGTTGCCGTTGTCGTCGTTGACCGCGAGCGCCTCGGCGTACGCCGACGGCATGTCCGGCGCGTGCTGGATGATGCCGTAGTACATATCGTCGTGCTTCTGGCGGCCGAGATCGTGGCCGTACTTCGCGATCAACGCGACGCGCAGATCCCACATCGCGCCCGACAGGATCATGCCGCTGTCGTGGACCTCGCCGGTGTCCTTCGGATAGATGTATTCCTTGCGGGGCGGGTTCGATTCGCGGATCGGCTTGGTCAGGTTGTCGGAGAAGAAGCCGAGCCCGAGCGCCGACGAGTCGATCATCGTCTGGGCGTAGACGTCGGCCTGGCCCTCGCCGAAGCCGCCGTCGACCTGCTGCCAGTCGCCGACGAACGAGTTCGCGTTCAGCGAGTGTCCGAACTCGTGATAGAGGACGTCGTTGATCCGGCCGGTGTTCGAGCAGTGGGTGGTGCCCGACGGGCTCGTGCCCGCGATGAAGAAGTGGATGTCGTCGCCGTTCGAGTAGGCGTTGCAGGTCGCGTTCTCGTTGACGAACACCGGGATCACGGCCTTCAGCCACGGCAGGTTCGCGTCGATGTGCGCGAACGCGTATTGCTTGGCGTCGTTCGCGTTGATGTACGCGTCGATCTGCGCGTCCTGCTTCTCGTCGGCGGTGAGGTCCCAGGCGACGCTGTCGTTGGGCTGGAGCGTGAGGCTCGCCGCCGCGGTGGTGCCGGTCTTGGTCGCGACCTTGACGAACGTGCCGGCGAGGCCGGGCGCGACGGTCGCAGCGGTCGTGGTGCCCCACGTGAGGAGGCCGTTCTTGTCGGCGGTGCTCGCCGCGCCGTTGACCTGCGAGGTCACGAACAGCGCCGGGCGATCGTTGTAGCCGGCCTGCGGGTACGACTTCGGCACGTGATAGAGGAGCGTGCCGGTCGCGAACGCGAGCGTCTCGTGGCGCGCGACCGGCGCGCCGGTCGCGGCGTCGACGTAGACGTTCCACTGCGCGAACGGGTCGGTCGAATCGACGACGACCGTCGAGACGACGTGGAAGGTGGTGCCGGCGCGCTGCGAGATGATCGGCAGGATCGCGGCGGGCTTCACCGCGCCCGCGGTCATGCGCGCGGCGTACGCGGCGCCGGCCCAGTCGGCGGCGTTCTTGCGCGCGACGTCGTCGGGGATCCAGCGCGAGGGCATCGCCGCGTCGACGTTCGGCAGCGCTTCGGAGCCGATCAAGAAGAGGCGATCGCGCTTGAGCTCGAACTCGATGCGGCCGCCGAGCACGGGCAGGCCGCGCCACGTCTGCGTGAAGACGACCGTGCGGATGTCGTTGCGCTCGACGTTCGCGTAGAGCTGCCAGTCGAGCGGCGACGAGCCGGGCGCGAGCAGCGCGAGGTGCTCGACGAGCAGGTTGCGCGCGGCGCGCTCGGCGGCGAGCGGATCGGCGTTGCCGTTCGGCACCGCGATGCCCGCGCCCCAGATGCGCAGCGGCACGCCGGTGTCGACGTCCCACGTCGTGCCGGCGGTGCCGAACGTGCGCGCGAGCTCGTCGCTGCGACGCTTGGCGAGATCGTTCGGCGCCGAAGCGCTGACCGGACGGAAGAGCCGCGCGGCGCTGCCGCTCGCGGTCTCGAGGTTGCGTTCGGCGAGGTACTCGGGCGCGACGAACGCGAGCGCGTTGCCGGCGACCAAGCAAGAGGCCGCGATCGCCGCGGCCAGGGTGCGCATCTTCATCTCCGACCCTCCGCCAGTGGAGCACTGGCGAGGGTGGTTGTCGCGTGCGCGGCGCACGGTCACAACGCGGGGGCGATGACAGGCGCCGAAATGCGCGCGGCGCGAACGTCTCAGCGGATGCGAGGGCTTACACGGACTGACGCGAGAACGATCGAGCGTGATCCGAGAGCCTCAGAACAGGGACCAGGGGCCAGGGATCAGGGCAGGAGCCAGGAGCCAGTCGCCAGGGACCAGTCGGCAGAGTCAGGGACCAGGGGCCAGGGGCCAGGGATCAGGGTCAGAGATCGGGAGAGACGGCGCGTCGCCCCGACTCTGGTCTCTGGTCGCTGGCCCCTGACTCTGCCGACTGGTCCCTGGCGACTGGCTCCTGGCTCCTGCCTCTGCCTCTGCCTCTGATCAGACAGCGGCCGTCGCGGCCGGCTTCTTCGCAGGCTTCGCCTTGCCGTTGGCGGCGGCGTGAACGCCGTTGCCGCTCTTCGCGACGTCGCGGAGCTTGTCGACCATCGGCGTCTTCTCCCAGGTGAACTCCGGCTCCTCACGGCCGAAGTGCCCGTACGCCGCCGTCTTGCGATAGATCTGGCGGAGCAGATCGAGCTGCGGGATCAAGAGACCCGGGCGCGCGTCGAACGTCTTCAGGACCGCGTCGGCGAGCTTCTCGTCGCTGACGACGCCGGTGCCGAACGTGTGCACGAGCATCGAGACGGGCTCGGCGACGCCGATCGCGTACGCGAACTGCACCTCGCAGCGCTTCGCGAGGCCCGCGGCGACCACGTGCTTCGCGATCCAGCGCGCGTAGTACGCGGCCGAGCGATCGACCTTCGACGGGTCCTTGCCCGAGAAGGCGCCGCCGCCGTGGCGCGCCATGCCGCCGTACGTGTCGACGATGATCTTGCGGCCGGTGAGGCCGCTGTCGCCCTGCGGACCGCCGACGACGAAGCGGCCGGTCGGGTTGATGTGGAACTTCGTCTTCGGACCGATCAGGTGCTTGGGCACGATCGGCTTGATGACGAGCTCGCGCATGGCGTCGTGGAGCGCCTTCGTCTTCACGTCGGGATCGTGCTGCGTCGACACGACGATCGCGTCGATCGCGACCGGCTTGTCGTCTTCGTAGCGGACCGAGACCTGGGTCTTGCCGTCGGGGCGGAGCCCGTCGAACTTGCCGGCCTTGCGGACCTGCGCGAGCTGGTAGGCGAGCTTGTGCGCGAGCTGGATCGGAAGGGGCATCAGCTCCTTCGTCTCGTCCGACGCATAGCCGAACATCAGGCCCTGATCGCCGGCGCCCTGCTTCGCCGGATCGCCGCGATCGACGCCGCGCGCGATGTCGGGCGACTGCTGCTCGATCGCCACCAAGACGCCGCACGTCTGGTAGTCGAAGCCCATGTCCGAGCTGTCGTAGCCGATCTCCTTCACCGTCTTGCGGACGATGTTCGGGATGTCGACGTACGTCGAGGTCGTGATCTCACCGCCGACGAGCACGAAGCCGGTCTTGGTGAAGGTCTCGCACGCGACGCGGGCAGACTTGTCGTTCGTGAGGATCGCGTCGAGGACCGCGTCGGAGATCGCGTCGCAGACCTTGTCCGGGTGACCTTCGGTGACGGATTCGCTGGTGAAGAGATGGCTCGCCATTGGATCTGGCGGACTATATCGACGGCGACGGGCGAGTCAACGTACGATACGGGTGTGCCCCGGTGGCTCGCGTTCGTGATCGTGGTGGCGTTCGCGGTCGCGTGTGGCGGTCACCCACCTCCGCCGCCGCGCGGCGTGATGGAAAGCGACCTCGGCGAATGGAAGTTCCGGAGGTTCCAGCCGCTGCTCGACGTCGAGGTCTGGGTCAAGGACAACAAGGCCGAGGCCTACACCGCGACCTACGTCAACGACCGCGCCGAGCGGGAGCACCCGACGCGGCTCGGTCCGACCGATCTGGTCAACGTCTTCGTGACCCGGTACCAGAAGCCCGACGGCGTGCTGCGCGAGATGGTGCGCTTCGTCCGCCGGCTCGCGCAGGAGGCGGGCTACCAGGTCGACGAAGCGAAGATCGGCGGCGTGCGCGTCGTGACGATCGCCGGCCACGACGAGTGGTGGGCGATGTGGGCCGCATCGGGCGCGGTCGTGAAGATCGGCGGGCGCGGCCGCATCGACGCGCCGGGCGACGTCGTCAGCGACTACGGCAAGCGGTATCCGTCGCTGATCGAAGGCGGCGTGCTCGAGGGGCCGCTGCCGCCGGGACCGGAGGAGCAGCCGGACAAGAACGCGCCCTACGATCCGGACAACCCGACGCCGGATTGGGACAAGTACCACCCGAAGAAGTGACTAGGCCGCCTTCTTGAGCTTCTCGGCGTCGAGCGCGCTGTCGACGGCGGGACGCGCGGCGACGTCGGCGATGAAGCGCGTGATCGCGGGCCAGCGAGTCAGCTCGAAGCCCATCGCGCCGGCCCAGCGCAGGATCACGAACAGGTACGCATCGGCGACGGTGAACGTCTCGCCGGTGAGGTAGCGGCGGCCGTCCTTGCCGAGCTGCTCGTTCACGAACGAGAAGCGATCGGTCAGCTTCTCGCGCGTCATCGTCTTGAACGCGTCGGGCGTCTTCGGGTTGAAGAGCGGGCTGAACGTCTTGTGCAGCTCGGTCGTGATGAAGTTGAGCCACGACTGCAGCTGGTAGCGCTGGATGCTGCCGTTCGGCGGCGCGAGCCCGAGCTCCGGGACTTGATCCGCGAGGTACTGGACGATCGCGGGGCCCTCGGTGAGCACGGTGCCGTCGTCGAGCTCGAGCGCGGGCACGTAGCCGTTCGGGTTGATCGTGCGGAAGTCGCGGCCGTCGGGCAGCTGCTTGTCGCGACCGACGAGGACGAGCTGGATCGGGAGGCCTGCTTCGCGCGCGACGATGTGCGGCGACAGCGAGCAAGCACCGGGCGAGTAGTAGAGCTTCATACGGGACACCGTAGCGAGGCTGCGAGAACGCACTAGCGTGTCGCAGGGCAACTCGCCGTTCTCCGATGGAGAACAATGCGTGCGACACGCACCTGCGACCGCGGTCGCGATGCGTGATCGACCGATAGCGTCGTGCGATGGGTTCCTGTGCGGTGCTCGTCGATGATGCTCGTATGGGGATCTCGACGTCACCGGCTGGGAGAGCGAGAGCGAGGGCCAACATCAACATCACGCCGCTGGTCGACGTGGTGCTGGTCTTGTTGATCGTGTTCTTGGTCGCGGCGCCCGTGCTGATGAAGCAGCACGAGGTGTCGCTGCCGGATCGCGACGCGACGGGGATCGGGCTGCCGCCGATCACGGTCGCGGTGCACGGCGACGGCAACGTCTCGATCGACGCCGACGGGCGTGAGACGACGGTGCTGCTGATCGATCTCGCGCCGACCGTGCGGCCGCTGCTCGACGCGCACCCGGGCCGCATGATCGTCCTCGACGTGCAGCCCGAGCTTCCGTACCAGATCGCCGTCGAGACGATCGACACGCTGCGCAGCGCCGGCGGCGGACGAGTCACGCTCGCGCGCGAGTGATGCCGCGGCGAAGAGGGGCAGGGTCGAGGTCCGAAGGACCGAGCCACCCCGAGCCGCGGCTGATGATCGTGATACGCTCGTCGAGATGATCGAGCGCCTGCTCGGCGCCGTGGTCGCGATCGCCGCTGCCGGGCTGTTGGTAGCCGGCCTGGTGACGTCCGCGTGGTGGGCGGGGCAGACGACCGCCGGCGGCGCGCAGGACGTGACGATCGGGCTGCGCAGCGAGCAGGTCTGCTTCACGCAGCACAGCGCGAGCGGCAAGCCGCGCTGCACCGCGACGACGACGACCGATTGCGACTCCAGCGCGACGGTGACGTGCAAGTCGCGCGGGACCTTCGCGCACGACGCGATCTTCGGCGGCGCGGGTTGGGGCGCGACGATCTTCGGCGCGCTCGCGGCGCTCTGCGCGGTGATCGCCGGCGCGGGCGCGATGTCGCGCGGCAAGGCCTCGGCGCGCGGCGCGGCGGGAGCCGCGGGCTTCCTCGGCGGCATGGCCGGCGTGTGCGCGGCGGTGTTCATCGTGATGCGCCCGGGGATGACGGGCGTCGAGGGCGAGATCGGTTGGGCCGCGTGGGCATTCGCCGCCGGCGCGGGCGGCGCGGTGATCGGATCGATCTTGTTGCGCTTGCCGGATCGCGAGCGCGCGCCCGCGCGCGTGCACGCGCACGCGCCACGCGGGCCCGTCGCAGCGCCACGCGGGATGGACTTCGACGTCGGCGCGCTGTTCGGGGAAGACGAGGCGTCGGCGAAGCCGCCGTCCTTCGACTCCGGTCCTTCGGACCTTCGGTCAGGACGAACGGAGGGGATGTTCCCGCCGGAGGAGCACACCGATCGCGATGCGGTGCCGCCGGCGCTGCTGATCCCGAAGGCGCGGCCCGCGCCGCCGACGAAGCCGCCGCCGCCACCTGCGTCGGAAGTGCGCGCCGACACCGAGAAGGATCTCCCGCCCGACGACATGCAAGGCACGCCGGCGCCGGCGCCCAAGCCGGTCGTGTTCCCGCCCGCGCCGCCGCCGGTGCGCGCGAAGCCCGCGTCGCTTCCGCCGCTGCCGCTGCCGCGCACGAAGCCGCCGTCGCTGCCGCCGCCGTTCAAGCCGCCCGCGATCCCGACAGGCACGGGCGCATCGCCGCGCGTGATGCCGGAAGGATCGAAGCCGCCTCCGATCGTCGCGACCTCGGCGGGGCCGGTGCCCGCGTGTCCGCAGTGCGACTCACCGACGATGTGGAACGAGGAGCACCTGCGCTTCTACTGCAAGAAGTGCCGGATCTATCTGTGAAGGCTCTGACCGCGGTTCGCGCGTAAGCTCTCCGCGATGACGCTCCTCCGCACGTTCAGCCCCGGCGATCCCGCCGCACGCGCGCTCCTCGATCGATCGACGGTGCTCGCGGCGCACGTCGAGGACGCGGTGCGCGACATCCTCGCGGCGGTGCGCGCGCGCGGCGACGAGGCGGTGCGCGAGTACACGGAGCGCTTCGATCAGCGCGCGCCGACCCACGGCAGCTACGAGCTGCCGCGCGACGAGTGGCACCGCCGCTCCGACGAGGTCGACCCGCGCGTGCACGCCGCGCTCGACGTCGCGGCCGCGCGCATCCGCGCGTTCCACGAGCGCCAGCACGAGAACGATCTCGAGGTCGACGACGGCGGCGTGCGGCTCGCGCTGCGCATCACGCCGCTCGCGCGCGTGGGGCTCTACGTGCCGGGCGGCACCGCGCGCTATCCGTCGAGCGTCTTGATGACCGCGATCCCCGCGCGCGTCGCCGGGGTCGGCGAGATCATCATGGTCACGCCGGGCCCGTCGGCGGAGACGCTGCTCGCGGCGCGGCTCGCCGGCGTCGATCGCGTGTTCGAGATCGGCGGCGCGCAGGCGGTCGGCGCGCTCGCGTTCGGCACGCGCACCGTGCCGCGCGTCGACAAGATCGTCGGGCCCGGCAACCAGTGGGTCGCCGCCGCCAAGCGCCAGGTCTACGGCGAGGTCGACATCGACTCGGTCGCCGGTCCGTCGGAGGTCTTGATCATCGCGGACTCGGCCGCGCGCGCCGAGTGGATCGCCGCCGACCTGCTCGCGCAGGCGGAGCACGACGTCGAGGCGCGCGCGATCCTGGTGACGACCGATCCGTCGCTGCCGTCGCGCGTCGACGCGGCGCTCGAGCATCAGCTCGCGGATCTCCCGCGCGCGCAGATCGCGCGGACCGCGATCGCCACGCACGGCGCCGCGGTCGTCGTCGATACGATCGACGACGCGATCGCCTTCTCGAACCGCTACGCGCCCGAGCACCTCGAGCTGCAGCTCGCCGACGCGCGCCACGTCGCCGCGCGGATCACGAACGCGGGCGCGATCTTCGTCGGCGCGTTCGCGAGCGAGGCGGCCGGCGACTACCTCGCCGGCGCGAACCACGTGCTGCCGACCGGCGGCGCCGCGCGCTACGCGTCGCCGCTCGGCGTCTACGACTTCGTGAAGCGCACGTCGATCATCGAATACACGTCCGATGCCGCGCACGCGCACGCCGACGACATCGCCGCGCTCGCCGCGTGCGAGGGCCTCGACGCGCACGGGCGATCCGCGCTCGCGAGGAAGAAGTCATGAGCGATCCGCTGGCGCAGCTGATCAACCCGGGCCTGCGCGCGATGAGCGCGTACCACGTGCCGCGCCCCGAGGGCATCGTCGCGAAGCTCGACGCCAACGAGATGCCGTTCGCGCTGCCCGCGGACCTCGCGGAGCAGCTGGGCGCGGAGCTCGCGAAGGTCGCGCTCGAGCGCTACCCGCTCGCCGACGGCGGCGCGTTGCGCGGCCTGCTCGCGCGCGAGGTCGGGGTCTCTCCCGATCAAGTCGTGCTCGGCAACGGCAGTGACGAGCTGATCGCGCTCGTCGTCGCGGCGTTCAGCGCGCCGCGCGCGGGCGCCGAGCGCGCCGCGATCCTCTACCCGACGCCGACCTTCGTCGTCTATCGCATGGCCGCGATCGCGCACCAGGTCGATCCGGTCGAGGTGCCGCTGCGCGATGACTTCACGCTCGATCTCGCCGCGGTCGAGCACGCGATCGCGACGCGCCGTCCCAACGTGTGCTTCTTCGCGCTGCCCAACAACCCGACCGGCACGCTGTGGCCGCCCGAGGAGATCGCCGCGCTCGCCGCGCGTCACCCCGACACGATCGTCGTCAGCGACGAGGCGTACATCGCGTACGGCGGCCGCACGCTCGCCCCGCGACTTCCGACGCTGCGCAACCTGATCATCATGCGCACGCTGTCGAAGATCGGGATGGCGTCGCTGCGCGTCGGCTGGATCGCCGCGTCGCCGGCGCTCGCGGCCGAGGTCGAGAAGGCGCGCCCTCCTTATAATGTGGGCGCGCTCAACCAGCGCGCGGCCGAGTGGCTGCTCGAGCACGCGCGCGCGTGGCTCGACGCGCGCGCGCGCGAGGTCGTGACGTTGCGCGAATCGCTCGTGCGGGATCTCCGTGCGCTGCCGGCCTTGCGCGTGTTCGACACCGAGGCGAACCTCGTGATGGTGAAGCTCGACGGTGCGACGCGTGTGTGGGAGGCGCTGGCGAGCCGCGGCGTCCTCGTCCGAAACTTCGATCGGCCCGGGCCGCTCAGCGGCTGCCTGCGGATCACGGTCGGGACGGCGTCGGAGAACGCCGCGCTCACGGGCGCGCTGCGAGCGATCCTGTGAAGCGGATCGTCTTGGTCGCGCTCGCCGCCTGCGGCGCGCCCGCCGCGTCGCACGCGCCGATCTCCAACACGCCCGCGCGCGCGACCGGCGCGTGCCCCACCGCGGATCGCGTCGTCTTGCTCCGCTGGGACAAGGGCTGGCACGCGTACCTCTCGAACCGCACGCTCGAGAACGCGCCGCCCGACACCGACTACAAGGTGATCTCGCCCGCCGAAGCGCATCGCGCGCTGCCGACGACGATCTGGATCGACGGCTGCCGCGCGACGGTGACGCGCCCGTTCCGCTCGTACATGCAAGAGGGCCCGGTCTCCGAGCAGATCGGCGTCGAGCTCGACGGCTGCAAGCCGAACGCGACCGACGAGAGCTTCGTGACGTACGGCTTGATCGGCGACGAAGATCTCTCGTCGTGCCGCTGGACGCTGGTCGAACAGGCCGCGCTGCGTGTCGGCGACAGCAACGGCGATCGCTGGGTGAAGCCGACCAAATTCGCTCCGGTCCCCGCCGAGGTCGCGCCGCTGATCAAGCGCGAGGACACGTGCAAGGCGCCCGCGTGCGAGCACCTGTGGCAGGTCGGCGCCGTCGGTGTCGAGCCGACCTACGCGTACGACGTCGTGCAGACCTGGATCCATCCCGCCGACAAGAGCCAGTGCGAGCTCGAGTCCGAGAACAGCGCCGAGGTCTTCGTGCGCGTGAACGACGCGCTCGCGCCGGTGCCGGACCTCGAGAACATGGCGCTCGCCGGCGTCTTCCACGACGCGGGCGGCGCGAAGCTGGTCGTCCTCGAAGATTCAGGGATCTTCGACGTCGTCACGGTCGCGCCCGGGCTGTCGCAGCACAAGCGCACGACCTGGTACGACGCCAACGAGGAGACCAGCAATTACCGCTCGCTCGCGCCGTACTGCGGGCCGTGATAGGGAAGTGGGCGTGAAGCGGCGCGCGCTGCTGTTGGTTGCGGTCGCCGGCTGCGGCAAGTCGTCGGGCTCGACGGCGACGCCCAGCGTGACGGAGCCGCTGGTCGTGCGCGACGCGCAGGCCGCCGGCTCGAACGCGCCGCTCTTCGGCAAGAAGCCCGCGTGCCCCGCCGCCGACAAGATCGTCTTGATCGAGCCGCTCTACGACGCCGCCGACGAGGCCGCGCCGCCGGTCGGGTGGAACCTGCCGCTCGCCGCGATGCCCGCGCCCGCCGGTGCGGTCACCGCGCCGATCACCGCCGACGAAGCGAAGGCGGCCGGTGTCGCGTCGGTGCCGAAGACCGTGTGGATCGTGCGCGCGGGTCAGCCGCTCTGCCGAGGGCGCGTCACCGATCTGACGCGCAACCTCGACGACGCGCCGGGCTCGATGTCGATCGACGCGCGCATCGAGGGCTGCGCGCCGCCGGCGCGCGACGAGGCGGGGCCGTGGTTCGCGCTCGCCGTCGACAACGAGCCGAAGGGCTGCGACTTCGAGACGCCGAAGGTGATCGCCGAGCGGCTCGGCGAAGCCGACGGCGAGACCTGGGTGCGGCCGACCAAGCAGACGCCGATCCCCGCCGCGATCACGCCGCCGCCGCGCGCGTGCACCGCGCCCGCGTGCGAGGCGTTGTGGTCGGTGCGCGCCGCGGTCGTCGGCGGCAAGCCGCTCGCGTACGAGGCGACCTTCACGTGGGCGCACCCCGACGCCGCGCTCGCGCTGTGCACGATCGCGCACGACGACGATCACGCGCTGTACGCGATCGGGAAGACCGGCGCCGCCAAGAAGCTCGACGAGGTCGGCGCGTGGCAGCGGCTCGCCGGCGTCTTCTACGACGCGACCGGCCCGCGCGCGCTCGTCACGACGTCGCGCGGGACGTACACCGTGCGCCCGTTCGCCGCCGATGGCACCGGCGCGCCGATCACGCGCGCGTGGTACGTGCCCTCCGACGACGAAGCCGGCACGTGGTCGCTCGCGCAATACTGCGGTGACTGATGCGCCTGCTCCTGATCCTCAGCGCCTTCACCGCGCAGCTCACGCTCGACATCCCCGACGCGAAGCACGTGCGAATCGACGGCGTCGCGTATCGCGTGATCGGCGGCGACGCGCGCCGCGTGCGGATCGTGCAGGACGTCGACGGGCTGCGCCTCGCGATCCTGTTCCCGCGGCGCTACCTGCAACGGGTCGCGATCCGCGAGATCGGGCTCGCGCGACACGAGTACGACGCTGCGCCGAGCGGCGACGACGACGGCGTGTACGCGCGCTCGGGCCTGGTGGTCGACGACGGCGACCAGGGCGACGAGCTGTTCGCGCGCGTGCACGTCGCGAGCGGAGGCGTGCGCTTCGACGGATGGATCGCCAAGGACGCGACCGGCTTCGAGTACACGCCCGACACGCACGAGGGCGCCTCGATCGCCGGCGAGGGCACGACGATCACGTCGCACGGGCGCCGCCTCGCGAAGCTCGATCGCGCGACGAGCTACGATGGCCTCGACGGGAAGCGCGCCGCGATCTTCGGCGACGGGTGGATCGTGCGCGGCGCGATCGAGCTGCGCGCGCACGAGGAGTCGCTGGCGAAGTTCCGCCACGGCGTCGGCGCGGATCCGGCGCAAGGGCCGATCCTGCGCCTGAACGATTGCCTCTACGACGACGGCGGCGACGAGATCGGGATCGTCGAGACCGAGCGCGACACCGTGCCGGTCGACGCGCACGGCGATTTCGTCGTCACGGTGAAGACCGTCGCCGGACCGTTGCAGGTGCACGCGCACGGCGATGGGCACGGCGGCTTCGTGTCGTGCGATCCGTGATGAGCTACTTGCGGCGCTTCGACACCGCGAGCCGCGCGTAGGCCTCGGCCGCGGCGCGCGTCACGCGGCGCAGCGACGCGACGTCGTCGGCGGTGAGATCCTCGCGGGTCGCGCGATGCCCGCACAGCACGTTGACGACGCGCTTGCCGATCGAGATCGCCGCGGCGCTCGCGACCGCGGGCTGGTTCACGCGCAGCACCTTGTAGAGGTACACGTGGACCGTCGACGGCGCGGGCGCGCCGTGGAAGACGCCGTCGATCGCGCCGAGCGCGGCCTGGAACATCGACGGCGACTCGAGCGGGATCAGCAGGCAGTCGACGCGATCCTTCGCGATCGCGCCCGCGCCCTTCCAACCGAGCGCGAGCTGATCCTTCACCATGAAGAGCACGGCGGCGTCGAACATGCCGGTCGCGAACGCCATGATCGCGTCAGCGACGCCCGCGCGATCGGTCGCCTTCGCCATCGCGGCGACCGCCGCGTCGGTGTCCATCGCCTGGTACTCCGGCAGCTCCGCGGTCGCGATCGCGGTGCCCGACTGCGACGAATCGCTGGCGGCGGTCGGCGAGACCTGCGGCGCCGACTCCGCGCGCGTGCCGACGTCGGCGTCGAGCTCCTCCAGCAAGTCCTCGGCCTCGAGCTCGAGCGCTTCGGTGTCGTTCTCGAACGCGGGCTCGGACTTCGAGGCGGCGCGGCGCAGCTTGGGCGCGGCGTTCGGCGCCGGCGTCGGCGCCTGCGCGACCGGCGGCAGGCCGGGCAGCGGCGCGGCGGGCAAGCCGGCGTCGGGCGGCTGATCGCCGCGCGGCGAGTCGCCGAAGATGAAGAAGCGCGACGGCCGCGCGATGCCGTAGAAGCGCTCGATGTAGTAGTAGATGCGGATCTCGGCCGCGACGCGCGGGATCACGCGATAGCCGGTGATGTACGCGAGCGTGTCGAGCGTGTCGAAGTCGTGCGGATCCTCGACGGCGGCGATCAGCTGCCGGTCCTGCACGATCAGCGGCACGCACTTGAAGCGCTGCGCTTGATCGGGCGTGAGCAGGCGGACCGCGCTGCGCTTGGCGCGCTCGAACATCGCGCCGGTCGCGATCGGGATGCCGAGCTCGAGCCCGAGGTAGACCGTCAGCGCGTCGAGATCGATCAGCCCGAGCTCGACCATCACGGTGCCGACGCGCCCGCCGACCTGCTTCTGGTGGACGAGCGCTTGTTCGAGCTGCTCCTCGGTCAGCCGCCCGTCGCGGACGAGCATCTCGCCCAGTCTCATCGAGGCGATCGTATCACGTGGCTGCAACCGCTCGCGCGGTGTGCTACCTCCATCGTCGTGCGAAGCGGCTGGGTCGTCGTCGTCTCGATCGCGGCGGCGTGTGGGCACAAGGACGCGCCGGCGGATGCGGTCGTGGAGATCGCGTCCGGGTCGGCCACGGGCACGGGCACGGGCATGGGCACGGCGGCAGAGCCGCCGCCGTTTCCCGACGGCACGACCTCGCTGAGATTGATCCGCAGCGGACCGGTGCGGCTCACCCCGGGAGAAGACGCGAAGCAGATCGGCACGATCGCGCAGGACACGCGCGTCGCGTGGACGCGCACCGAGAAGGGCGCCGGCTGCAAGAAGCCGTGGGTCGAGATCAAGCCGCGCGGTTGGGTGTGCGGCGATCGCGTGAAGCCGACCGAGCAGCCGCCGACCGGCGTCGAGCTGCCGCGCCTCGATCCCGACGGGCTCGTGCCCGGCACCTACGGCAAGGTCGTCGAGGACGGCGCGATCACGTATCGGCTCGAGACCGCCGACGAGCTGGCGAAGAAGCAGCAGAAGAAGGCGCCGCCGAAGCGGAAGAGGGGCGAGCCGCCGCCGGCGATCCCGCCCGAGGCCGACGAGCCGCCGATCGATCGCCTGCCGTTCGATCCCGCGGGCCGCCGCATGATCCCGGGCGACGCGCTGCTCGGCTCGGTCAACGTGCGCAAGTACAACGAGACCGACGTCGGCGACAAGACGTACTGGAAGATCGATCCGAAGAAGAACCAGTGGCTGCTCGCGAAGTCGATCCACCAGCACGCGCCCTCCGCGTGGCACGGCACGCGGCTCGGCGACGACACCGGCCTCGAGCTGCCGATCGCCTTCGTGTACCCGCGCGGCGGCGGCACCAAGCTCGCGTCGCACTACAAGGCGCAGGGCGGACCGATCATGAGGTGGTACGCGGCGCGCGCGGCGGTGTCCGTGCTCGAGACGTTCGCGGATCCGAAATCGCAGAAGGTGCTCGCGTATCGCGTCGGCCAAGACGAATGGATCGACGCGCCCGACGCGAAGCTGGTCGCGGCGGTGGATCCGCCCGCGCTGATCGGGCCGAGCGAGCGCTGGTTCGACGTCGACGTCGACGCCGAGACGCTGGTCGCGTACGAGGGCAAGACCGCGGTCTACGCGACGCTGGTGTCGTCGGGCGCGAAGAACACGCCGACCGAGGTCGGCCTCTATCGGATCTGGAAGAAGGTCGCGGAGACCGACATGCGCGGCCTCTCGGGCGGCGGTGAAGATCCGTACTCGGTCGCGACGGTGCCGTGGACCGAGTTCTTCTCGCCGGAGAAGGGCCTCGCGCTGCACACCGCGTACTGGCACGACGGCTTCGGCAAGCCGCGCTCGCACGGCTGCGTGAACCTGGCGCCGATCGACGCGCGCTGGCTCTACTTCTGGAGCGATCCGTGGATGCCGCCGGGCTGGACGATGACCGCCGGCGTCGTCGAGGCGCCGGGATCGATCGTGCGCGTGCACACCTCCAAGGATCTGAACCCGCCCTGGAAGGGCTACGCGATCCGCGTGCAAGAGGCGCGGCAGGGCTCGGCGACGCCGTAGTCTTGGTTGACTCGGTCAACTAATTGGTTGACTCTGTCAAGCATGCGCGACGAGGTCGCGGCGGTCCGCCGCTTCAACCGCATGTGGACGCGCCGGATCGGCGTCCTGCACGAGGGCCTGCTCGGCAGCGCGTACTCGCTGGCGGAGGTCCGCGTCTTGTACGAGCTCGCGCACGCGACGCCGGCGAGCGCGGGATCGATCGCCGAGACGCTCGGGCTCGACCGCGGCTACCTGAGCCGGATCCTCGCGCGCTTCGCGAACGACAAGCTGATCACGCGCGCGCGCGCGGCGTCCGACGCGCGCGTGACGATCCTCGCGCTCACCGCGCGCGGAAGATCCGTCTTCGCGAAGCTCGACGCCGCGCAGGACGCCGACGTCGCGACGATGTTGAAGGCGTTGCCGGCGCCCGCGCGCGCGCGAGCGATCGAAGGCATGCGCTCGATCGAAGCCGCGCTCTCACCGGCCCCGGCGGGAACGATCGTCCTGCGCGATCCGCGCCCCGGCGATCTCGGCTGGATCGTGCATCGCCACGGCGTCCTGTACGCCGAGGAATACGGCTGGGACGCGCGCTTCGAGGGCCTCGTCGCCGCGGTCGTCGGCGAGTACGTCGGCAGCCGCGATCCGGCGCGCGATCGCGCTTGGATCGCCGATCGCGACGGCGAGATCGTCGGATCGATCTTCCTGGTCGCGAAGACCAAGACGATCGCCAAGCTGCGCCTGCTCTACGTCGAGCCGAGCGCGCGCGGCACCGGCCTCGGCTCGCGGCTCGTCGACGAGTGCATCGCGTTCGCGCGGCGCGCCGGCTATCGCACCATCACGCTCTGGACCAACAGCGTGCTGCACGCCGCGCGCCGCATCTACCAGCGCGCCGGATTCCGGTTGGTCGACGAAGCGCCGCATGCGATGTTCGGCGAGAAGCTCGTCGGTCAGACGTGGGAGCTCGCGCTATGAAAGTCGACTTCTTCTTCGATCTCTCGTCGCCGTACAGCTACCTGGCGGCGACCCAGGTCCCGGCGATCGCCGCGCGCACCGGCGCCGAGTTCGTGTGGAAGCCGTTCGTGCTCGCCGCCGTCTTCAAGGCGACGAACCCGACTTCCGACTTCCGACTTCCGACTTCCGAGACCTGAGAGACACCTCTCGCGCGTTCACCAGCGAGCATGGCAGCTCAGAGCCGGACGACGGAAGTCGGACGACGGAAGTCGGATTGGACGATCGCGACGTCACCGCCGACGCCGAGCTGGCCGCGATCGCCGACGCATGCGGCGTCCCGCTCACGAGGATCGAAGATCCTGCGATCAAGCAGACGCTCCGCGACTACGGCGACGACGCGGTCCGGCGCGGCGCCTTCGGCGCCCCGGCCTTCTTCGCCGGCGACGACCTGTACTGGGGCAACGATCGCCTCCACCAGTTGGAAGCCGCCCTGTCACGCTGATACCATCTCCCCGTGGGGCGCAGCCGTTACGCGGAGCGGGTCGACGCGCGTCTCGGCAACACGGTCAACGAGATCTTCCTCAAGGTCCCGCCCAAGGACGCGCGCAAGGTCTTCGCCAACCTCGCCGACGCCGCCAAGAAGGACGGCATCGTCTACGAAGAGGACGACGGCGAGATCCGGCCGGTCCCGATCATGGCGCGCCCGCGCGTGATCCGCCCCGAGCAGGAGCAGTACTTCCACAAGGTCTGCCTCGATCTCACGCGCGCGATCGAGAAGCTCGCGCGCATGTACGTCGACGATCCACGCGTGCGCGCGCTCTTGCCCTTCACCGAGCGCGAGGAGCGCTGGCTGCGCGACATCTGGGCGAAGGTCGGCAAGCAGCCGCAGACGGTCGTCGCACGCCTCGACGCCAACGCCGACTTCGCCGACGACGATTGGGACAAGCTGCACTTCTTCGAGACCAACAGCGTCGGCGTCGGCGGCATGTACTACGCGCCCGCGTGCGCGAGCATCGTGATGCGCACGGTCGTGCCCGCGATGCAGAAGCAGGCGCCCGCGCTCGTGCTCAAGCCGCAGGACGATCAGCGGCAACTGCTGCTCGAGCAGATCACGGTGCACGCGCGCGCGATCCGCAAGCGGCGCATCAACACGGCGTTCGTGCAGGAGAAGGACGCGGTCGGCGGGCCCAACGAGTTCCCGTACCTCGTCGACTACTTCAAGCAGAACGGCATCCCTGCGGTGCTCGTCGATCCGCGCGACCTGCGCATGAAGGGCGACGAGATCTACGCGGGCGATCTGCCGGTCGACATCCTCTACCGCGACGCCGAGATCGGCGAGTACATCGCGCTCGAAGAAGATGGTGCGGATGTCTCGGCCTTGCGGCAGGCCTTCCTCAACAACCAGGTCGTGTCGTCGATCGCCGGCGAGTTCGATCACAAGTCGACGTTCGAGGTGCTGACGACGCCGGAGCTCGCCGAGCACTTCACGCAGAAGCAGCAGCGCATCTTCCGCCGTCACGTCTTGTGGACGCGCATCGTGCGCGACGTGAAGACGACCGGCCCCGACGGCGAGCCGATCGATCTCTTGCCGTGGCTGCGCCGCAACAAGGATCGCGTCGTGCTCAAGCCGAACCGCAGCTTCGGCGGCATGGGCATCGTCGTCGGCCCGCACGTCGATCTCGCGACCTGGGACGACGCGATGGCCGAGGCGCTGCACGCCGACGCCGCGGAGACCGGCGGCGTGGTCGCGCAGAAGTACGTCGACGTGAAGGTGAAGGACTTCCCCGTCCTCGACGACGGCTCGATCTCGCTCGAGGAGTTCTACGTCGTGTGCGGCTTCCTCGCGACGCCGCGCGGGCTCGGCATCCTCGGCCGCGCGTCGAAGAAGCGCGTGGTCAACGTCGGGCAGAAGGGCGGGCTCACCGCCGTCTTGGTGCTGGTCTGATGTGTTGCTTCAGCGGCAAGGTCGAGAAGGTCGCGGACACGAAGATCTTCGCGCGCGCGACGTCGGCGGGGCGGCAGTTCCTCGTGTACGAGATGGCGTTCGAGGCCGCGGCCGATCTCGCGATGATCCTGCCGTTGCCGGTGCCGCCGCGCTCGGGTGAAGACGCGGTGCGCTTCATCGCGCTCGATCACTACGCGACCTTCTTCCTCGATCTGCAGTCGGGCTTCCCGGTGTCGCGCTCGCAAGCGTTCGCGCTGCGCCCGGCCGCGCTCGGCGCGCCGGCGCCGCAGACCTTGAAGGTCGTCGAGGTCGGCGAGTTCGAGGCGTCGTTCGTACCGTCGCGCGACGACTTCGATCGCCTCGACGCGCGCTTCCGCCTCCCGACCGAGGTCTGGGACGATCTGCCCGCGTATCGCGATTTCGGCTTCGCGGTCTTCAAGCTCGAGCGCGGCAACCGCCGCGTGCATCCGATCGCGTTCGAGCTCCCGCGCCGCGATCCCTCGAAGCTGTTCTTCCCGACGGTGCACGTCCACGACGGCGAGGTGCACCGCAACGCGCACTTCGATCACACGCTCTACGTGCAAGGCGACGCGCCGCGCGGCTGGGCCGAGTCGTACGACGTCGCGAAGGCGTTCATGCGCGGCGACGACGGCGGCCTCGTCGATCGCGCGCAGCGCGTCTTCAAGCACGAGCTGCGCGGCAAGCACGCGAACGAGGACCAGTACGTGTGATCGGCACCGAGGTCTACGGCTATCGCGTCGAGCGCGCGCTGTCCGAGGACAAGGGCGGCTTCGGCGAGGTCTACTTCGCGCGCCACACGACGTCGGGCGCGGAGGCGGTGCTCAAGGTGCTCAAGCCGGAGATG
This sequence comes from Kofleriaceae bacterium, assembly GCA_035493675.1. Taxonomy (GTDB): domain Bacteria; phylum Myxococcota_A; class Polyangia; order Haliangiales; family Haliangiaceae; genus JAIOQA01. The sequence continues at coordinate 29,679 of DATJIA010000440.1, forward strand.
TCGGCGCACCGCGAGATCGTCACGCGCTTCTTCAACGAGGCGCGCGCGGCGGCGGCGATCCAGCACCCGGGCATCGTGCTGGTGCACAACGTCGGCTACGTGCAGGACCGCGCGTACCTCCTGATGGAGCGCCTGCGCGGCGAAGATCTCGAGACGCGGCTCAAGCGCGGGCCGATCCCGGTCGAGCAGGCGATCCGCTTCTTGCGCCAGGCCGCGGGCGCGATCGGCGCGGCGCACGAGCGCAACATCGTCCACCGCGATCTCAAGCCCGCGAACCTGTTCCTCGTACCCGACCCCGACGTCGTCGGCGGCGAGCGCATCAAGGTGCTCGACTTCGGCATCGCGAAGCTCGGCACCGGCAACACGATGATGACGCAGGGCGTGTTCGGAACGCCCGCTTACATGTCACCCGAGCAGTGCTCGAGCTCCGCCGACGTCGACGCGCGCAGCGATCTGTACTCGATCGGGTGCATCGCGTTCGAGATGCTCGCAGGTCGTCCGCCGTTCGGACACGGCGGGCTCGAGCTGGTCGCCGCGCACCTGCGCGACGAACCGCCGCCCTTGCGATCGGTCGCGCCGCAGGCGCCACCCGCGTTCGAGGCGTTGGTGTCGCGGCTGTTGAAGAAGCGCCGCGAGGAACGGCCCGCGTCGTGCGCCGCGTTGATCGCCGCGCTCGACGACCTCGCGCGCGCGCCGTCGCAGCAGGTCGCGCTCGCGCCGACGATGCCGCCCCCGGTCGCGCCGATCTCGCATCCGCCGCCGTCGACGACGCTCGGCAACGCGGTCGGCGCGCGCGACTCGACCGCCGCGCCGAAGAAGACGCCGTGGGGCATCATCGCGGCGGGCATCGCGGTCGTCGTCGGTGGCGGGGCGGCCGCGATGATCGCGATGGGCGGCGGCGGCGGATCGAAGAACGCCGCGACGTCGGCGGGCGCGGTGGTGACGATCGATGCGGCGACGCCCGCACCGGTCGCGCAGATCGTGATCGATGCGCCCGTGATCGCCGCGGCGCCGACGGTCGCGCCGATCGTCGAGCCTCCCGATGCGCGTCCGAGCGTGAAGGTGCCTTCCGCGAGCGTCGAGGACTTGATCGCGACCGCGAACCGGCTCGCCGAGAGCGGCGACTGTCCGCGCGCGACCGAGAGCTACGAGAAGGCGCTCGAGCAGAGGCCGAACAGCGTCGAGGCGCTGACCGGCATCGGCGATTGCGAGCTCGACGCGAAGCGATTCGCGGCCGCGAACGCGAAGTACAAGGCCGCGCTCGCGGTCAAGCCGCGCTACGAGCCCGCGCTGTGGGGCGTCGCCGAGAGCTATCGACGGCAGGGCCGCAAGAACGAGGCGATCGCCGCGTATCACGCGTACCTCGACGCCTATCCCGACGCGGCGAAAGCGAAGCGCGTGCTCGCGCAGCTCGAGCCGACGACCGGGCCGCCGAAGCCGCCGACGACCACGCCTCCGTCCGGCGACTGCGACGAGGTCTCGTGCGTGCTCAACAACTGGGAAGGCGCGTGTTGCGACAAGTACAAGAAGCACACCGCCGCGCCGACGCCGACGACAGGTAGCAGCGATCTACCCGAGTCGCTCGACTCCGGCATGATCAAGGACGCCGTCGCGAAGGTGAAGGCTCGCATCTTCGCGTGCGGCGCGAAGTACCCGTCGGCACAGGGAACGGTGAAGATCCACGTCAAGGTCGATCCCGACGGTGCGATCGTCGAATCCACCGCCGACACGAGCCCGGATCCGGGGCTCGGCTCCTGCGCGGCCGCTGCGATGAAGGGCGCGCGCTTCCCGAAGACCCAGCGCGGCGGCTCGTTCAAGTACCCGTTCGACTTCGCGCCGACGCCCGACTGGATGAAGTGATCACGGCGCCGTCGGCGACGGGATCGGATCGGGGATCGGCGCGGCGAGCACCGCGTCCATCGCCGGATCCTTGCCGCCGAACCAGTCGGCGCTGGTGACGTGCACGGCGATGTCGGGCGGGACCGTGTTGCCCTTGTAGTGGTCGTCGGTCCAGAGCTTGGTCGAGTACTGGCCCTTCAGGTGCGAGTAGGGCAGCTCGAACTGCTTCACCTCGCCGTAGCCGTTCGGGTTGCCGCCGGTCGGCGTGCCGACCAGCGTCGCGCCGACGCGATCCTTGAGCTCGGTCGCGTTCATCACCGCCGACGAGAACGTCGTGCGCCCGATCAAGACGAAGATGCGGCCGCGCAGCGAGGGCCGCTGCTCGAGGCCGAGCACGAGCGGCTCGATCACCAACGAGTTGCCGCCGCCGTTGTTGCGCAGATCGATCACGAAGCGATCGACGCGATGGGTGTCGGCGAACTCGAGCGTGTCCTTCGCGAACTTGAGGAACGGGCCGACCTTCGGATCGTTCTCGCACGCGTTGTACTGGAAGTAGATCAGGTGCTGATCCTCGACGTACTTGTTCCAGTAGGCGAGCTGGGTCGGACCCTGCAGGTGCAGCGGCAGGCTCTTCGGCGGCTGGAGCGAGACGCCGGCGCCCGGCCTCAGGTGGAGGACGCGGCCGTCGTCGAGCGTGAAGTCGGCGGTGTCGCCGAGCACGAGGTCGGTGCCCTCGAGCACGACCGGATCGCTGAGCAGCGCCGGCACCTCGTTGCGCAGGTTCTGATCGTTCTCGTACGGGACGAGCGAGCCGACCGTCGCGAGCGCGTTGTCGATCGATCGGTTGCCGACCGCGGTCACGCGATGACCGATCACGCTCGGATCGCCGGCGCCGCCGACGAAGACGCCGTCGTCGAACCACAGGAACGCGATCGGGTAGAGCTGCTTGCGCGGGAGCCACAGGCGCGTGTGCGAGTCGCCGACCATCGCGACGATGCGCTCCATCCCGACCAGGATGTGGGCGTCGTCGAGGCCGATGATCGCGCCGTCGAGCTCGGTGATCGCCTTGCGCCAGTCGGCCTCCTTCACCTTCGCGAACACGCCCGGGTGATGCGACGAGATCTGCGCGGCGAGCTCGGTGAGATCGTCGCGCCACCCGTGGATGCGCGTGGCGGGGCGCGTGCACGCGGCGAGGACCAGGAACAGCACGATCCGTTTCACGTCGCGTCAGGTACCATGGATCGATGCCCGCGACGGTGGCAGATGCAGCTCAGCGTCCCTATCCGTGCGAGCACGGCTGCTTCGAGCGGCTGACCCTCGACGAGCGCGCGCAGGGCATCGACGCGCTCTATCGCTTCGACGACGCGATGCGCGGCTGGGGCTTCGAGGTGATCTGGGATCTCGCGGCCCCGTACTTGTGGCGCGTCCAGCAACACGCGACCGACGCGCGCTGGGTCGCGGTGCGCGACGACGCGTGCATCTACTCGCGCCTGGTCGGCTTCTGCATGCACGAGCTCGTGCACGCGCTGATCGGCGACGCGAGCGCGCCCAACTACGGCGTGCCGGTCGGGCTGCCGTACGGCGTGCCGGCGTCGGTCCCCGTCGGTGGCGAAGAGGCGTACCTCGCGCCGTTCAACGCGATGGAGGCGCGCGCGTGGACCGGCGGGCCGATCATCGCGCGATCGATTTTCGGGATCGAGTGGGAGGTCCTGCCGGCGCGCGACGTCGGCACGTACGGCTTCGTCGGCGGCAACGCGCTGGTCGAGGTTCCGGACGGCTATCGCGCGGTGTCGCATGTCGATCGCCAACATCACGCGCAGCGCTACTACGCGAAGGCGCGCGCGATCGAAGACGAGGCGCGCGCGTGGTGGTCGGCGGCGCCGATCGACGAGATGAAGGCCCGCGTCGACGAGGCGGCGGCGCGCGGGCGCGCCTCGCGCAAGGCGCAATTCCCGAGCGCGAAGACGGTCGCGGCGATCAAGCCGTCGATGCCCGGCCGCAACGATCTCTGTCTATGCGGCTCGGGCCAGAAGTGGAAGAAGTGCCACGGGGCGTGATCAGCAGCTGGTCACGTACGTCTGGCAGCCGACGAAGAGCGAACAACGGGCCGTCGGGTTGGTCGTGGTCGGCAAGCCGCCGGCGACGAGGGGCAACGCAGACCCACTCAGGTCGCGGATCGTCTGCGTATCGAGCGAGAGCGTCTTCACAGCACGTTTCTTCATTGGTTTCTCCTTCCCGCCGACGCACAGCAAGCCGAGGGCCAATCGACTCGCAATACGATTTCAACTCGCTACGCAAACGCACCCGCACGAACCACATGGACCGCGTGGACCACGATGGACCGCTTTCGGTTCGCTGTGGCAGACCGCGATCCGCGTTCACATGAAGTTGCGCGTGTGAAGTGACGACAGTGTCTCGGCGTCGGCCGACGAGAAGCCGAGCCGCTCGAGGTGCGCGCGGCGCGCGCGATCCATGTCGGCGGTGAGCGCGACGACCGCCGCATGACCGCGCTTGATCGCGGGCGGCTCCCACGATCCGGCGGCGAGCAGGACGAGCGCGTCGAAGACGTCTTCGTTCAAGCCTGCGGTGCTCGCGAGCACCGCGTGGCGTCGCTCGACCGCGGCTCTCAGCTGCTCGCGATCGGCGTGATGCGCGAGGTGCGCGAGCGCGAACGCGACGTGGCGTGCTTCGTCTTGCGCGGCGAGCCTCGCGACCGTCGCGGTCGCGTCGTCGGGCGCGTGATCGCGGATGAAGTGCAGGAGCGGCAGGAAGCTGCCTTCGCCGAGCACGTTGAGCAGGAAGCTCGCGATCGCGAAGTCGGGCTCGCGCACGAGCGTGTCGAGCGAGGCGCGGCCGGCGGCGGCGCTCGTGCCCAGCGTCGCCCGTCGCAAGGTCGCGCGCCGCGTGAAGACCTCGACGTGGCGCGCTTCGTCGGCGACCTGCACCGCGAGCAGCTGCATGACCTCGCGGAAGTGCGGGTGCACCTGCGCGAGGAACCGCGCGGGCACGACCAGCGCGGCGGTCTCGTTCTCGACGAGGAACGTCATGATCTGCACGATCGCGTCCTCGATCTCGGGCGGATGATCGAGCGGCGCGCGCCACGGGATCGCGGTCGCGGGATCCCACTGCGCCGCGGTCGCCTGCGCGTAGAGGCGCGCGGCCTCGTCGGCCCAGACGATCGATCGATCCGCGAGCGGGAAGCTCGGCGCCGGTCCGCCCGCTTCGACCAGCGCGCCGCGCGCGGCGAGCCCCCAGGTCGCGGGCGCGCGATCGACGACGGCATCGATCGATCCGGCGCGCTCGGCGCTGATCCAGCGCGACGTCGCCGCGCGATCGATCGTCGCGGTCGTGATCGCGTCGTGCGTGTCGAGCGCCGCGATCGCGTGGCCGCGCGCGCGACACCACGCGGGCAGATCGATCGCGAGCGCGGGATCGCGGCCGCGGACCTCGACGCGCGG
>DATJIA010000441.1:0-25219 GCA_035493675.1 Kofleriaceae bacterium
GGCGGCGGCGAGACGCGCCATCACCCGCGCGCGCAGCGGCGTCTCGGCGCCGCCGAGCGCGGCGAGCGCGTCTTCGAGGAGCTGCACCATCACGGCATCGACCGCGCCCATGACGAGCACCGCCCCGTACGCGAGCGCCGCGCGGGCGAGGAGCGTCGCGTCGCCGAGCTCGCGCGCGATCGCGGCGGCGTCGACGCACAGCGTGCGGCCCGCGGCGTCGCCCGCGCGGATCCGCGCTTCGCCGAGCGCGAGCAGGACCCGCGCGCGCAACGGCGCATCGTCGTCGGGCAGCGCGGCGCGCGCGCGCTCGAGCAGCGCGAGCGCGTCCTCGTACGCGAGCGCGTCGAGGGCCTGCTCGGCGGCGCGGATCGCGTGATCGATCGCCGGCGCGGCGACGTCCGCGCCCCCTTCGAGCAGGTGGTGCGCGATCTCGACCAGCGGCGCGCCGGCGGCGGTGAGCGCGCGCGCGGCGTCGCGGTGGAGCGCCTCTCGCTGCGGACGAGCCAGGTCGTGGTAGAGCGCCTCGCGATAGAGCGCGTGGGTGAAGCGGAGCCGCCGGCCGTCGGCGATCGCGAGCCCGCTCTTGCGCGCGTCGTCGAGCAGCGCGCCGGCGCCCGCGATCATGCGCTCGACGATCGCGGGATCGAGCTCGACGCCGAGCACCGCGGCCGCCTCGAGCGCGCGGCGCGCCTCGGCGGAGACCAAGCCGAGGCGCTGGCGGATGATCTCGCGCACGCCGAGCGGGATCGTCGACGGCGCGGCGCGGCCACGCGCCCGCAGATCGCGCACGATCTCGTCGACGAACAGCGGGTTGCCCTGGGTCGTCGCGAACACGGAGGCGGCGAGCGCGTCGTCGGCGCCGTCGAGCGCGTCCTTGACCAGCGCCGCGACCTCCGGCGCCGCGAGCGGCGCGAGCGGTAGGACGCGCGCGGTGCGGCCGAGGCGCGCGAGCGCGTCGCCGCACTCGGGGCGCAGGCTCGCCTCGAGCGGACGGTACGTCCCGATCACGATCACGGGCATCGTGCGCAGCTGGCCGGCGATCAGCTCGAGCAAGAGCAGGCTCGAATGATCGGCCGCGTGCAGATCCTCGAGCACGATCACGATCGGCGCGCGCGACGCTTCGCGCGCGAGCGCCGCCGCGATCTCGCGGAACAGCGTGAACCGTGTCTCGATCGGATCGCCGGTCGTCAGGGCGCGCGCGTCGGGGAACGCGACGCCGAGCGCATCGAACGCTTCGCGCCACGGCCAGAACGCCGGCGCGCCGCCGGCCTCCCAGCAGCGCCCCCACGCCACGCGCATCGATCGATCGCGCGCGACCTCGCACGCTTCGGTCGCGAGCCGCGTCTTGCCGATGCCGGGCTCGTCCGCGAGCAGGAACAACGCGCCGCGTCCCGACGCGAGCGCAGCGCTCAGCTCCCCGAGCTCCCGATCGCGACCGACGAGCACGACGCGATACTACGCCGTGGGCGTCCCGCCGTGGCTATTGGCACCCACCGGTGGGGCGCGTGTAGCAGGCGTAGCTGAGCGCGTACACCGCGGCGAGCACTTGCTTGAGGTCGCGGTCGTCGATCGTCGAGAGCGAACGGATGGTCTGGGTCTCGAGGTTCAGCTCCTTGCGGGTCTTCTTCTTCATCGTGGCCTCCTGGGGTGGACGAGTAGCAGGGCGGGTGCCAGCGTTTTCCGCGTATCGCGCGTGAGCCGGATGACGATCCGTTGCACGTCGTGTGAAAGGCGTGATCGTGGTGTGCAAGTCATCGCGTGCACGCCGGGGGCTGGCGCGGGACGATGCGATCGCCGTCGAGCGCGAACGGCACGCGGCAGCGCAACAGCCGCGCGAGCTCGCCGGGCGCGGCGTCGCGCGGCAGCTCGCGGATCGCGACCGTGCCGTCGTCGGCGGAGGTGAGGATGCGTGTGCCGTCGGGCGAGAAGCCCGCGGACCAGACCTGCCGTGCGTGCGGGTAGACCGCGAGCAGGTCGCCGGTCCGCGGATCCCACACGCGCGCGGTGCCGTCGAGCGCGCCGCTGACGTAGAGGTCGCCGTCGGGGCTCCACGCGGCGACCGGCGCCGTGACCTGGCCGACGTGCCCGACGAGCTGGACCTCGACGGCGCCGGTGCGGGCGTCGAAGATCTTCACCGCTTGACTGACCGGGCTCGCCCCGCGGGCGCCGCTCGGATCGAACCGGACCGCGCCGGGGAGATCGGGATCGGGGAGGCTCGTGCGCGGCGCGCCGGTCGCCGCGTCCCACGTGCGCGTGGTGCCGTCGTCGCCGGTGGTCGCGATCGTCGCGCCGTCGGGCGTGTAGGTCACGGCGCGCACCTGGAAGCCGCCGTGCGCGCGGATCGTGCGCACGAGCGCGCCCTGCGCGGTCCACACGCGGAGCGTGCCGTCGTCGGAGGCCGACGCGAGCTGCGCGCCGTCGGGCGCCCAGGCGAGCTGGTTCACGGCGCCCGTATGGCCGCGCAGGATCGCGAGCGCGTCGCCGGTGCCGGACCACAGCCGCACGGTGCCGTCGTCGCCCGCGGTCGCGATCGTGCGCGCGTCGGGCGCGAACGCGGCCCAGCGCACGGCGCCGTCGTGGCCGCGGAGGATCGCGAGCGCGCGCCCGTCGGCGGCGAAGATGCGCGCGGTGCCGTCGTGCCCGGCGGTGACGACGCGGGTGCCGTCGGCGGAGAAGGCCGCGCTGTCGACGACGCCGGTGTGACCGACGAGCCACGTGACACGCTCCTGGGGGGTCGCGTCCCACACGATCGCGCGTCCGTCGTCGGACGCCGACGCGAACTGGCGGCCGCTCGGATCGAGGTCGGCGTCGGAGATGACGTCGCGATGACCCAGCCAGCGCGCGAGCGGTCGACCGGTCGCGACGTCCCACAGCCGCGCGGTGCCGTCGTCGGAGACGGTGAGCAGCCGCGTGCCGCTCGCGTCGAAGCGCGCGCGGTTGACGCCGGCGGCGTGGCCGATCAGCGTCTGGAGGCGTTCGCCGGTCGCGAGATCCCAGATCGCGGCGGTGTGATCGTTCGACGCGGTCGCGACGCGCCGGCCGTCGGGGCTGATCTCGGCCCACATGATCGAGGCGTCGTGCGCGAACGTGTAGAGCGTGCGGCCGGTCTCCACCTCGACGGCGATCGCGGTGCCGTCGCGGCTGGCGGCGACCAGCACGCGGCCGTCGGGCGAGAAGCGGATCGGGCGCACGAGCTGGCGCTGGTGCGCGACCGCGATCACGCGCCCGGTGGACGCGTCGAAGATGCGCGTGGTGCCGCGCTCGTCGCCGGCGGCGACGCGCGCGCCGTCGGGCGAGTACGCGCACGCCGACCAGCCCGCGCCATCGCCTCTCGCGGTGACGAGGCGCGCGCCGCTCTTCGCGTCCCACACGCCGATCGTGTCGTCGGCGCTGGCGGTGAGGACGCGCGCGCCGTCGGGCGACCACGCGGCGCATCGCACCGAGCCGCCGTGCGCGAGCACCGCGCGCTGCGCGCCCGTCGACGTGTCCCAGATCGCGGCGGTGCCGTCGGCGCTCGCGGTGACGACCGACGCGTCGTCGGGCGCGAAGCTCGCGTCGAGCACGACGTCCTGGTGCGCGAGCGCGTGCACGAGCGCGCCGCTCTGCGCGTCCCAGATGCGCGCGCGATGATCGTAGCTGGCCGTGACGAGGCGCCGGCCGTCGTGCGAGAAGCGCGGGCTGCGCACCGGGCCGTCGTGCGCGAGCTCGACCCGCTCGCCGCTCGCGGCGGCGACGGCTTCTCCGACGAGGAAGTCGTGCGCGCGGCCCTTGGCGCCGAACGACGCCGCGCGCGCGAGGTAGGCGAGCCCTTGCAGCGGATCGCCATCGAGGACGAGGCGGCGTCCCTGCGCCTCGTACTGCTGCTCGAGCGTGTCGTGCAGCTGCGTCGCGTAGTCCTCGGCGCGCGCGCGCTGGCGATTCGCCGCCGCGTTCGAGAACAGCAGCGCGATCACGCCGGACGCGAGCGCCGCGAAGGCGATCGCCATCGCGCCGGTGCGCCGACGGCGGGTGCGGCGCGCGTCGGCGAGGCTCGCGTCCGCGAACGCCTCCTCGACGGTGGTGAGCGCGCCCGCGGTGCGCATGCGCCACATGCGGTACTCGGCGAGCGCGTCGCCGCGCCACAAGAGGCCGGTCGGTCGCCCGCGATCCTCCCACTGGCGCGCGGCCGCGCGCAGCTGATCGCGGAGGCGCGCGCCCTCGGCGTCCTCGCGCCGCCACGTGACGAGGCGCGGCCACGCGTCGAGCAGCGCCTCGTGCGCGATCTCGACGCGCTCGCCCGCGCCCTCGGACACGACGACGAGCCGCGCCTCGACGAGCAACTCGACGACGATCCCAGGCGCCGCTCGGGGCGCTACCCCGGGTCCTCGCGCGCCGGCTTCGCCGGTTGCGCTCGGCTCGGCCTTCGGCCTCGGCCCCGCCCCTCTTCGCGGCGCCATCTCGCGCGCGAGGATCTGGGCGAGCTCGTCGCGCGAGAGGACCGCGCGCGTGCCCTCCGCGGTGACGAGGTGGCGGAACGCCTCGCGCACGAGCCGCTGATCGTCGGCGGGCATCGCGGTGAGCGTCGCCTCCGCGTGCTGCGCGAGCGCGCCGCCGACGCCGCCGATCGACGCGTACGCCTTGCGCGAGAGCTGCCGGAAGCGGCGATCGCGCAGCTCCCACAAGCGGCTCGCGGTGAACGAGAGGAGCGCGAGCGCGCCGGGCGCGTCGGCGATCGCGCGCACGATCTCGTCGGCGAGCGCCGGATCGTCGAGCTCGTAGCCGGCGCGGCGCAGCGGCTCGACGAGGATGCGGCGCAGATCGTCGGGCGCGGGCGTCGTGACGAGCGTGAGCCCGTGCGCGATCCGCGCGCGCCACGCGGGCATCGCCTCGGCGCGCAGCAAGAAGTCGTCGCGGATCGTGAAGACCACGCGCACCGGATCATCCGCGGTGCGCGCGAGCCGCGCGATCGCGTCGGCGAAGCGCGCACGCTCGCCGGCGTCGTCGCACAGCGTGAACAGCTCCTCGAGCTGATCGACGACCAGGACGAACGTGCCGCGCGCGGGCCTCGACGCGAGCCGCGAGGTCAGGCTCGCCATCGGCGACGGCCCGGGCCGCATCGTGATCGCGGTCCACCCGTCGGGGAGCGACGGGATGACGCCGGCCTGGACGAACGAGCTCTTGCCCGCGCCCGACGGACCGACGACCGTGCACAACGGCTGGACGCGGAGCCGATTGACGAACGCCTCGACCTCGCGCTCGCGGCCGACGAAGCGAGCCGCGTCGTCGCGACCGAACGCCGCGAGCCCGGGGAACGGACAGGTCTCGTCGGCGGTGCTCGCGGCCGACGAGTCCGCGCTGTCACCGACGAGCTCGCCGAGCGCCTCCCACGGCGCGGCGTCGTCGCGCTCGAACGCGCCGGGCAGGGCGATCATGCGCGCGCCGGTCTTGCCGTGGCCTTCGAGCAGGAACAGCTCGTCGGCGGCGCCCGGCGACGGCGCCGCGACCGCCGCGAACGGCGAGAGCGCGATCGCGATCGCGCCGCTGTCGTCGGCGAACGCGACCTGACCGGGCGGTAACGATCGCCCGCGAATCGCGACGTGCGCGCGCGCGCGACCGCGAACGCCCATCCACGCGTCGGCGCCGCCGTCGCGCGTGACGACCAGCGGATACGCGTCGAGGAACGCGAGCTCGTCGAGCGCCGCCGCGACCAGCGGCATCGCGCGCGCGAGCAGCTCGCGGACCTGCTCGTCGGTGGTCACCTCCTCGTCGCGCATCGCGATCAGCGCACGCAGCGCGCCGGCGCCGCCGCCGGCGAGCGCGACCAGCTCCGGGATCGGGTGCGCGTCCTTGATCGAGACGAACGGACGACAGAGCGCGCGCGAGAGATCGAGCCATTCCCCGTCGGTGAGGGCGCGGCGGCGCAACCGTCGCAGCTCGTCGCCGAGGAAGCTGGTGCGCGGCGCGCCGCCGATCTGCGCGTGCGCCGCCAGCGACGCGATCGCGACCAGCCGGACGCTCGCGCGCGCGAGCTGCCACACGGCGTCGCGCGCTTGATGCGCGTTGCGCGCGCCGTCGAGCGCCGCGACCGCCGCCGCGATCGGCTCCGGCGAGCTGGTCAAGACGCGCAGGCGCACCGCCTCCGGAAGCTTCGGCAGCCCCGCGTCCTCGACGGCGACGCCGCTCGCCGCGCGGAACGCGGCCGCGAGCTCCAAGACGCTCGCGAAGCGATCGCTCGGCTGCTTCGCGAGCGCGCGCGCGAGCACCGCGTCGAGCGCGGGCGGGAAGCCGTCGCCGAGCGAGGGCACCGGCTCCTTCGCGTGCGCGAGCGCGATCGCCATGCGCGAGGTGCCGCCGAACGGCGGCCGTCCGGTCAGCGCCTCGAAGCACAAGACGCCGAGCGCGTACTGATCGGTGCGCGCGTCGGCGGCGCTCGCGTCCCGCCACTGCTCCGGCGCCATGTAGATCGGCGTGCCCATCGCCGAGCCTTGCTCGGTCAACCGATCACCCGACGACGCGCGTCGATCCGACGCCGCCGGCGCGGTCGCGTCGAGCGACGTGTCGACCTCGTGCACCACCGCCGCGCGCCGGACCGGCGCCGGCTCGTTGCCGGTCTTCGCGATGCCGAGATCGAGGAGCTTCGGCAACAGGCGACCCGCGCGCGCCAGCACCATCACGTTCGCGGGCTTGAGATCGCGGTGCACGATCCCTTGCTCGTGCGCCGTGTGGATCACCTCGCCGAGACGCTCGACGAGCGGGACCAGCCGCTCGAGCGCGATCGGCCCGTGCGCCTCGAGCATCCGATCGAGCGGCGTGCCGCGCACCAGCTCCATCGCGATCCACAGGACGCCGTCGGGCTCGGCGCCGAACGCGTAGATGTGCGCGGCGTACGGATGATCGAGCCGCGACGCGAGCTGCGCCTCGCGCAGGAACCGCTGCGCGATCGTGTCGCTCGTGCGGTGCCGCGTGTGCAGCACCTTGATCACGGCCTCGCGGGCGAGCGCGGTCTGCTCCGCGCGATAGACCATGCCGAAGCCGCCGCTCGACAAGAGCTCGCGCACGACGAACTCGCCGAACGTCCGTCCGATCAGCGGATCGATCCCAGGCGCCGCTCGGGGTGCTGCCCCGGGTCCGGGCGCGCCGGCTTCGCCGGTCGCGCCCGGCTCGGCCTTCGGCCTCGGCCCTGCCCCTTCTCGCGGCGCCATCAGCGTCATCGCTTGCGCGGCCTCGGCAGGTCGTACGCGATCATGCGGTTGATCAGCGTGCGTCGCGACACGCCGACGATCTTCGCGGCCTCGGTCTGGTTGCCGCCGGTCGCGACGAGCGCATCCATGATCCGCTGGCGCTCGGGATTGAGCGAGTACTCCTCGACGGGAATCGGCTGCGTCTCCGCGGGCGCGCGTCGCGATCGCATCGTCTCCGCCGGCAGGTGCACGACGTCGATCATCGCGCCCTCGCACAGGACCGCGGCGCGCTCGATCACGTTGCGCAGCTCGCGGATGTTGCCCGGCCACGCGTACGCCTCGAGCAGCGCGAGCGCGTCGCTCGAGATCCCGGGCGGCAGGCGGCCGGCGCGGTCCGCGCTCTGCTCGAGGAACGCGCGCGCGAGCCCGGCGATCTCGGAGACGCGCCGGCGCAGCGGCGGGATCGCGAGCGAGACGCCGTTCAACCGGAAGTAGAGATCCTGCCGGAAGCTGCCCTTCGCGATCTCCGCCTCGAGATCGCGGTGGGTCGCCGCGAGGAAGCGCACGTCGATCGGTCGCGACGCCAAGCCGCCGACCGGCAGCACCTGGCGCGTCTCGATCACGCGCAAGAGCTTCACCTGGATGCTCGGCGGCAGCTCGCCGATCTCGTCGAGGAACACGGTGCCGCCGTCGGCCGTCTCGAGCAGGCCCGGCTTCGCCTGCACCGCGCCGGTGAACGCGCCGCGCTCGTGCCCGAACAGCTCGCTCTCGAGCAGCGCCTCCGGCAGCGCCGCGCAGTGCAGCTGCAAGAACGGCCGCGACGCGCGCGGCGACAGCCGGTGCAGCCGCTCGGCGAGCACCTCCTTGCCGACGCCGGTCTCGCCGGTGATCAGCACGCTGATCGTCGACGCCGCGATCCGCTCGACGACGCGATCGATCGTGCCCATCGCGTCCGCGATCCGGATCGTGGTGTCGCCGGTCGTCTCGCCGCCGGCGACGCGCAGGAGCGCGTACGGATCGCGCCCGTCGATCGGGTAGCGCGCGATGCCGATCTGGACGGGGCGCGCGCACGCCGCGCGCATGCGGGCGGTGATCGCGTCGGCATCGGCGGGCGGGCTCTCGACGAGGAGCACCTCGTACTCGCCGGGGCCGTAGCGCCCGATCACGTCCATCGCGCGCAGCTCGCCGGTGATCGCCGGCTCGAGCGACGCGTCGTCGCGATCGCCGTGGACGCGCACGACCGCGAAGCGCGTGCCGCGCGCGCACTCCTCCTCGAGGCGCGCCTCGAAGTGGCCGTGCTCCCACACGTGCCGCGGCGGGGCCGACGCCGCGCGCTGCTGCACGATGATCATCACGTCGCCGAGATCGATCGGCTCGCCGCACGAGATCGCCGCGATCTGATTCGGCACCAGGCGACGCCCGCGGACCTTGGTGCCGTTCGCGCTGCCGAGATCTTGCACGGCGAGCTGCGGGCCGAGCAGGAGCGCCGCGTGCTGGCGCGAGACCGATCGATGATCGATCCGGATGTCGGCGCCCTCGACGCGGCCGATCACGACCCGGCCGTCGTCGGGCAACGGGCGCGTCGCGTCGACGCCCTCGCCGACCACCGCGACGTACAACTTGCCCGGGCCTCGCTCGGCGATCGGCTCGTCGCCCGGTTCGAATGTCTTGTACGCGTCGGCCGCTACCGTCATCGTGCCTCCACTCCCTTGGCGTGACGATTCGTGGAACGGCCGTGACTACGCTCTCCGAAGCCGGCCGTTACAGCGTCCAACCTCGCGGAACCGCGTGGGAGTGGGCGTGGTAATGGCCGTGGAAACGCGCGGGAGCGCGGCTCAACGCGTCGCGGCGAGCAATTGCGGCGACCACGGCGGGCCGGGCATCACGCGGATCTCGCGCAATCCCGCGTCTCGCATCAGACGCTCGGCGTCCGCGGTGGTGATCGCGGGACCGCCCCACGCGTCGACGATCAGCTCGTTGATCGCGCGCTGCTCCGGGTCGCCGCCGCCGCAGATGCCCATGACGATCCATCCGCCGGGCTCGAGCGACGCGGCGACCCGCGCGATCGCCCTCGGCAGGACGTCGCCCGAGACGAAGAACGACGGCAACCACGCGAGCGTGTAGGTCGCTTCGTCGCGGAGCTCGTCGGCCGGCGTCGATCGCAGCTCGATGCGCGCCTCGAGCCCCGCGCGCGCGACCGCCTCGCGCGCCATCGCGAGCGGCACGTCGTACGGATCGAGACCGACGACGCTCACCTGCGGGAACACGCGGCACGCGGCGATCGCGAGCGCGCCGACGCCGGTGCCGACGTCGAGCAGCTTCGCGCCCGGCCGCTCGAGCCGCGCCGCGAGATCGCCGAGCTGCGGCGCGAGGTGCATCTTGATCATCATCGGCACGAAGCGCGACGAGTCGCCTTGCGCCTGCAGCAGCATCGGATCGGTGTGCGACCACGTCGCCCCGGGCGCGAGGGCGAGCGCGAGCGGCTGCATCAGGTGCGATCGGATCTCGCCGGACACGCCGGGGCGCATCGGGCCGCACAGCGCCTGCGCGGCGCCGTCGGCGAGGCGGTGGCGTGGGCCGTCGGAGACGACGACGCCGTGCGCCGCCGCGACCGCGACGAGCTTCTCGATGCGGCGCGCCGGGATCGACGGGCAACGCGCGGCGAGCTCCTCGATCGTGCGCGGCTCGAGCAGCGCTTCGCCGAGCGGCGAGTCGACGAGCACGCCGATCGCTCCGAGTGACCAGGCCGCGCTCGTGAGCTCGAAGACGAGGGCGCGCATCTCTTGCGGGTTCGTGATCATGATCGTTCCTCTTTCAACGGGTGGGCTCGGCGACGTCGCGGCCGGCGAGCATGGTCCAGAGCTTGGTCGAGGCGCCGTTCCAGAAACCTGACGGGCCCGCGTCGAAGTCCTTCGGATTGCGATACGTGCCGAACGCGACGTCCCACCACACGACGGCTCCGTAGTTGTACGCGTGGACGCCGCGCGTGTGGTGGATCGAGTGCGCCTCGGGTCGCTGGATGACGTAGCCGACCCAGCGGGGCGTGCGGATGTTGGCGTGGGCGAAGGTCGCGGTGATCGCGTTCAGCACGCCGGCGAACGCCGCCGCTTCCGGCGACAGCCCGAGCAGCGCCGAGGTGATGGTCACGACGACCGCGTAGAAGAGCGGCTCGAACGGGTGCGTGAACGCCGAGCCGGCGACGTCGATGCGCTCGGCGGAGTGATGCATCTGATGCGTCCACCGCCACGCCCAACCCCAGTTGTGCTGCAGGCGATGGATGCCGTAGCCCATCAGATCGCCGACGAGGAACGCGATCGTGCCGGCGAGGAACACGTTCAGCTCGCTCAGGTGCAGCGGCGCGTACGGTTGGAACACCGGCGCGAGCAGGACCGACGGGATCGTCGCGACCCCGGCGGTCACGACGAAGAAGACGATCCCCTTGAACAACCAGCGCCGCGGTTTCGGCTGATCGCGCGCGGGCGCGACGCGCTCGACCACGAGCATGGCGACGAAGATGACGGGCATCAGCAGCGTGAAGAGGGTCTCCATGCCCTCATGGCGTGACCGCGCGCGTGACAAATCGTGACGACCGCGAGGTCACGGCTTGAAAGCGCAATAGGTCCCGGTGCGTACGGTCGCCTCGAGATGGCGACCGAGCTCGGCGTCGGCCTCGGCGACGCGCGAGATCGCGTCCTTCAGGCGCTTCTGCACGTTGACGCGCGCGCGCTCGGTGGTCGACGACGCGGCGCGCGCCTTGCCGCCGAGCCCGGTCGCGCGCGCGAGCTCGCGGACCAGCGCATCTCGCTCGCGTTCGATCGCGCGCGCGCGCTTCGCGTCGCCGCGGCTCACCGCATCGGTGAGCGCCTCGGCGAGCTCGTCGAGGCGGCGGCGATAGGCCTTGCGCGCGCGATCGTCGAGCACGTCGCCGGCGGTCGACTCGGGCGCGGCCGCGCCGTCGTCGGAGGCGAGCGCGAGGACGTGCAGCTCTTCGCCGGGACGATCGATCAAGCGGGCGAGCAGCTGCACGCCGCGCGAGTCGCGGATCGTGACGCTCGCCGTGCCTCGCGTGAGGCGCCAGTCGGCGCCGCTGCGCTCGAGGCGCAGCGGGCCGGCGTCGGGCGCGGCGTCGCGCGCGAGCCCGGTCATGCCGATCGCGCGCGCGATCGCCGCGGCCTCGTCGGCGAGCGCGCGACCCTCGACGCCGCCGCCGAGCACGGCCGCGAGCTCCGACGCGAGCTGCGCGACCCACGGCGCGTGATCGCGCGCGCGCGCGTTCGCGAGCGCGGCGCGCAGCTCGCGCTCGGCGGCCTCGCGATCGCCGAGCGACGCGGCGACCAGCCCGCGCACGCGCGCGCTCGGCCCGTCGTACGAGAACGACATCGGCCCGCCGCACACCTCGTCGATCGTGAGCCGCCCGAGCAGCGCGCGCGCGAGCTTGCGCTCGCCGGCGTCGCCCGCGAACGCGATCAGCTCGCCGAGATACGCGACCCACGGCTCCGACGTGCCGGTCGTCATCGCCGCGAGGCTCTCGAGCGGGATCCGCGGGCGCGCGATCGCGAGCTGCGCGCGCGCCGCCTCGAGATCGCCCGCGCGCGCGGCGGCGACCCCGCGCAGCATCGCGATGACCGTGGTCGCGTTCAGCATCGACGCGAGCGCGGTGTCGAGCGTCGCGGCGCGCGCGCGCGCGTCGTCGTCGCGGCGCAGGTGCAGCGCGCGCATGAACAGGTGCAGCGGCAGCGACAGCACGATCGCGGGATCGTCGGTGAGCGGCGCGAGCTGCTCGACCTCGGTGACGCACCGATCGGAGACCGCGTCGCGACCCGTCGCGATCGCCTGCATCGAGGCGTACAGGAGCGCGCGCCAGCGGTCGCGCGGGTGACCGAGCTCGTCGGCGGCGGCGAGCATGCTGGCGACGTCGCGATCGAACGCGGTGAAGTCTCCGATCTCGATGTGCGTCGCGCCGCGCCACAGGTACGCGCTGATCGCCCGGCGCAGATCCGCGGTCGCGTTCGCGTGCGCGAGCAGCTCGTCGGCCCACGCGATCCGGCGCGCCGGCGGCGTCTCGTAGATGCCCCAGCCGCCGAGCTCGAGCACGTCGGCGACGACGTTCGGATCCCCGAGCGCGAGCGCGCGGGTACGCGCCTCCTCGGCCATCGCCTCCGGCACGTGCGGATCGGGCGCGGGTTGCAGCGCGGTCGCGAGCCGCGCGAGCACGCGGCATCCGAGCGCGGGCGCGCGATCGCCGAGCGCGATCCGCGCTTCTTCGATCAGCGCGACCTGCGCGCGATCGATCACGCCGGGTCGCACGTCGGAGAGGTGGAGCAGGGCGGCGCGCGCGAGCAGCTCCGCGTCGCCGCTCGCCCGCGCCATCGCCGCGACGCGCTCGCACAGGCGGCGGCTCTGGTCGCCGCGGCCGGCGGCCCGCGCGATCCGCGCAGCGTGCAGGAGCGACGGCGCATCGGCGCGCGGCAGCACGCCGGCCTCGCGCGCGGTCTCGATCCGTGCGTGCAGCTCGTGCGCGCGATCGAACGCGCCTTCCCGCTCGAGGAGCTCGAGGGCGCGCGCGACGAGGGTCTCGGTGTCACCGTCGCCGCGCCCGGCCGCGAGCGCGTGCCGCGCGCGCTCGACGACGATCTCCGACGCATCCCCGACGAGCGCGTGAGCCGCGCGCGCGTGCAGCTCGGCGCGCGCCTCGGCCGCGAGCGCGTCCTCGATCGCGTCGCGCACGAGCGTGTGGCTGAAGACGAAGCGCCCGGGCGCGGTCTCGCGCACGATCCCGGCGCGCAGCGCGGGCAAGAGCGTGTCGATCGCGCGCGCGGGCAACGTGCCGTCCATGCGCGCGATCGTCGCGGCCGCGAACTCGCGGCCGAGCACCGCGCCCGCGCCGAGCGCCTCGCGCGCGCTGTCCGGAAGCAACGCGACGCGCTCGTTCACGATCTGCCGCACCGACGGCGACAACGACGTGATCGCGCCGGTCTGCTTCACGATGCGCGCGCACTCGACGACGAACAGCGGGTTGCCGCCGGTGAGCTGCGCGATCTTCTCGACGACCTCGCGCGACGGCGCGCGTCCGATCGTCGCTTCGATCACCGCCGCGATCTCGCGGTCGTCGAGCGGATCGAGGCGCACCGCGAGGCCGTCGCGGGTCATGCGCGTCAAGCGCTGCGCCATGCGGTCCGTGATCCGCGGATCGCGCTCGCGCGCGGTCGCCACCACGAGCACGCGCATCGCGCGCAGCGGCTGCGCGAGGAACGTCAACAGATCGAGCGTGCCGAGATCCGCCGCGTGCAGATCCTCGACGATCCACACGACCGGCGCCGTCGCGCGCGCGAGCGCCTCGATCACGCGCTCCCACAACGCGAACGCGTCGCCGCCCGCGTCGACCCCCAGCGCCCGCAGGCACGGCGCGACCGGGAAGTACGGCGGCGCCTCGGCGAACTCCCACGCGCGCCCCCACGTCACCGCGGCGCCGCTCGCCTCGGCCTCGCGCGCGATCGCCGTCGCGATCGCGGTCTTGCCGATGCCCGCCTCACCGGAGACGATCGCCAGTGCGCCGCGGCCGGCGCCGGCGCGCGCGAGCGCGTCGCGCAGCGCCGCGAGCGGCGCGCTCCGTCCGTGCAACGCGGGCTCGTCGGGCACCGCCGGCGATCATATCGCGTCGGCGGGGGATGGCGCGCGTCAGCGATCGAACGCGATGTCGCGCGCGCTCGATCGGAACAGGCGTTGATCGCCGGCGTCGAACTGGAACGCGCGCAGGAAGTCTTCGATCGTGTAGCCGGGGCGGCGCTCGCGGATCCGCGCGACGAAGCGGCGCGCCTCGTCGCGGCGACCGGCGAGCGCGAGGCACGACGCGGCGATCGAGAGGATGTGCGCGTGCGCGTTCGGGCGCGCGGTCGCCTTGACCGCCCAGTCGGCGGCCTCGGCGCGCTCGTCGAGCCGCACGTGCGCGAGCGCGCGGCTCGCGAGCATCGCGAACTGCAGCGGATCGAACGGCGAGAGCTGGCGCGAGGTCGTCGTCGACGCGATCGCCAGCTTCGGGTCGCCCTGCTGCGCGTGGACGAACCCGAGCGTGTAGTGGCCCAACGCGAAGTTCGGCGAGAGCTCGATCGATCGCTCGAGCTCGGCGACCGAGCCGCCTTGCTCGCCGCGCAGCCACAGCGCGCGGCCCATCGCCCAGTGCGCGGCGGGATCGTGATCGTCGGCGCCGAGGCTGGCGCTCGCCGTCTCGAACGCGAGCGCGATCTGGCGATCGCGCTCGGTCGCGGGCGTCAGATCGAGGAACGCGTTCTGGAAGTGCGTGAACGAGAGCCCCGCGTGGGCGCGCGCGAACGTCGGATCGAGCCGCACCGCCGCGCGGAACAGCGCCTCCGCCTCGCGGTTGTCGGGGCCCGTGAACTTGTACATGTGCCAGAGCCCGCGGTGGTACGACTCCCACGCGTCGAGCGACGCCGGCGGCTTGAGCACCGCGCGCCGCATCTCCTCGCTCTCGATCTCCTCGGCGATCGCGGCGACGATCCGCTCGACGATCGAGTCGAGCACCGCGAAGGTCTCGGCGCCGGCGGCGTCGAACGAATCGGTCCACACGATCCGGCCGTCGCGCGCATCGGCGAGCTCGGTGGCGGCGCTGATGCGCTCGCCGTCGCGCCGCACCGATCCGCTGACGACGTAGTCGACCCCGAGCACGCGGCCCGCTTCTTGCGGCTCGACGCCGCGCTCGCGCAGCGAGAACACGCTGCCGCGCGCGATCACGAACAGCGCGCGCAAGCGCGCGAGCTGCATGATCACGTCCTCGGTGAGGCCGTCGGCGATCGCATCGCGTCCGCCGCGCTCGAGGAACGGCATGACGGCGACCGACGCGCGCCGCGCGCGGCTTTCGCGTGGAGCCTCCGGCCGTGGCGCCGGCGCTGGGCTCACGCGCGCGGCCTGCCACGCGTCGCGCAGCGGGATCCAATCGATCCCTTCGGCCTCGAACGCGCGGATCGTCGCCGCGAGGTGATCCTCCGCGTCGCGCAACCGCCCGGCCTTGGCCAGCGCCTCGAGCATGACCTCGTGCGCGCGCGCGTCGAAGGGCGCGAGCTGCAGCCACGCGTCGAGCCGGCCGAACGTCTGCGCCGCGTCGGGCGCGCGCGCGACCAGCTCGCGCGAGGCCTCGATCTGCAACGCGCGATAGCGCGCGCGCTGCGCCGCGAGCCAGCCGGTCATCTCCGCGTTGTCGATCTCCACGCCGTCGAGCAGCTCGCCGCGGAAGCGATCGAAGACGCGCTCGAGCTCCGCGTACGCCGCGCCCGCGAACCCGGCGGCCGCCGCGCGATCGATCGCGATCGCGTCGACGTCGGCGTCGGTGAGATCGATCGACACGAGCTCGCCATCGGTGACGACGCGTCCCTCGACCAACCCCCGCAGCTTGCTCAAGCACCAGCGCAGCTCGCCCCGCGGATCGTTCGGGACGTCGAACAGCAGATCGCACAGGCGTGATCGCGGCACCGGCCGAGGGCTCAGGACGAGGAACGCGAGCAGCGCGCGCACCTTCCGCGAGCGCGGCATCGTCACCGCCGCTCCGCCCCGAATCACCTCGGGAGCGCCGAGCAGACGAATTTCCACGGTCCCTCCCACGGTCCGTCCCATGCGCAACCCCCAGTGTCGTCTCTATGCGAAACAACAACAAGCAGAAGAAGCTCACCGTCACGATCCAGACCGTCCGCCTCCTCGATCCCCGCGAGCTCACGAAGGTCGCGGGGGCCAGTTACGCCGGCGTGCTGGCCTACTGCACCGGTGGCTGCTTCAAGCTCACCATCGGCTGCTGATCGCCTAGGATGCCCCCATGATCCTCGACGACATCACGCAGCACATCGGCGGCACGCCGGTCGTGCGCATCAACCGCCTCGCGCCCGCGCACACCACGATCTACGTGAAGCTCGAGGCCGCGAACCCGGGCGGATCCGTGAAGGATCGTCTCGCGCTCGGCATCATCGAGGACGCCGAGCGCCGCGGGCTCTTGAAGCCGGGCGCGACCGTCGTCGAGGCGACCTCGGGCAACACCGGCATCGCGCTCGCGCTCGTGTGCGCGGCGCGCGGCTACGACTTCGTCGCGGTCTTGCCCGAGTCGTTCTCCGTCGAGCGGCGCCAGATCATGCGCGCGTACGGCGCGAAGGTCGTGCTCACGCCGGCGGCGGAGCGCGCGTCGGGCGCGGTGCGGCTCGCGGCGCAGCTCGCGGAGGAGCGCGGCTGGTTCCTCGCACGACAGTTCGACAACGAGGCCAACCCCGCCTATCACCGCCAGACCACCGGTCCCGAGATCCTCTCCGACTTCGCCGGCCGCCGCCTCGACTACTGGGTCACCGGCTACGGCACCGGCGGCACGCTCACCGGCGCGGGGCAGATGATCAAGTGCGCGCGCCCCGAGACGAAGATCATCGCGGCCGAGCCCGCGGGCGCGGCGCTCCTCGACGGCAAGGAGTGGAAGCCGCACAAGATCCAGGGCTGGACGCCCGACTTCATCCCGACCGTGCTCGATCGCGACGTCTACGACGAGGTCGTCGCCGTCGCCGACGATCGCGCGATCGCGTGCGCGCGCGAGCTCGCGAAGCGCGAGGGCATCTTCTGCGGGATCTCGGCGGGCGGCACGTTCGCCGCCGCGCTCGCGGTCGCCGAGAAGGCGCCCGCGGGCTCGGTGCTCCTCGCGATGCTGCCCGACACCGGCGAGCGCTACCTCTCGACCGTGTTGTTCGAAGGCGTGCCGACGGGCACCGACACGGTCTAGTCGCGGATCACGTCGTCGTGGTGCGCGATGATCGCGCACATCACTTCCTGGATCTCCGGCTCCTGCACGCCGTACTTCACCAGCGTGCGCATGATCTGCTCGCCGGCGGCCATGAAGTGCACGTCCGTCATGTGCAGGTGCGCGTGCGCGCTGACCATGTCGCGGCCCGCGTACGAGGCCGGGCCGCCCGCCGCACCGCACAGCCACTCGACGACGTGCGCGACGAGCTTCTCTTGATCGACGCCGCGACACAGCGGCGCGGTCAGCGGCTCCGTGAAGTGCAGCGCGACGATGTCGGTGACGACCGCGCTGATCGCGGCGCGCCCGCCGAGCCGCTCGAACAGCGGCTTCGCCTGCTGCCGCTCGGCGCGCGCCGGCGCCGAGTCGTGGAACATCTTCTTCAGCTCCGCCACCTGCAGGCGCGCCTGCGCGATCGCCTTCGGATCTCTTGCGGGATCGATTTGGTCTTGCATGATCCGACGCTGCGCGCCCCACGTGGGAACGTTCGTGGGAGGCGCCGTGGAAACGTGATCAGTCGGTGCCGGTCAAGCGCGCCGCGTTCGCCCGCCAGACGCCGGCGATCAGCTCGATGACCGCACGCACGCGACCCGAGCGGCGGAGCTCGCCGGGCGCGACCGCGTAGATGTCGTCGCGACTGGTCCCGAAGGTCTCCAGCCGCACGAGGCCGGCGCGCTCCTCGCCGAGGATGCACGGCAGCGCCGCGATCCCGAGGTGCGCCGCGACGGCGTCGCACAGGACCGCCGCGTCGTTGACACGGACGGCGACGCGCGCGCCGCTGTCGTCGATCCATCGGAACGCGGCCGCGTACGTGAACGCGTTCTCCCACCCGACCAGCTCGTGCTGCGCGATCTCCGCGGGCGTCTTCGGCGCGCCGCGCTTCGCGAGGTACGCCTTCGAGGCGTAGAGCGCCATCGCGAGCCTCCCGACGCGCTTCACCGTGACGCTCAGCTGATCCGGCTTGACGTTGCGCAGGCCGACCTCGGCCTCGCGCCGCGCGACGTTCACCACCGACGACGACGCGTTGACGACGAGGTCGATGCCTGGGTGTCGCGCGCGGAACGGCGGCAACGCCGGCAAGAGCACGCGCGACGCGAAGAACTGCGGCACGCTCAGGTACACGACGCCGTTGGCGTCGCCGCGCGCGTCCGACAAGTCCGACACCATCGACGCGACCGTGTCCTCGATCTGCCCGATCGAGGAGAGGACGCGCTCGCCGTGCGGCGTGACGTGGTAGCCCTCGGGCCGGCGATCGAAGAGCCGCACGCCGAGCGCGTCCTCGGCCGCCGCGATGCGCCGGCTGACGGTCGCCTTGTCGACGCCGAGCGCGCGCGCCGCGGCGTTGAGCGAGCCGCCGCGCCGGACCGCGAGCACGTAGCGGAGATCGTCCCAGTCCACCATGGCTGTATTCTCGCACTGGTGGGTTGCGGATTGACAGCCTCCCCGCCGCGCCGGTTCGCGCGTACTGCTGGGACATGAGCGAAGCCAACAAGCAGACGATCGAGGCCGTGTATGCGGCGTTCGGGCGCGGCGACGTGCCCTTCATCCTGGAGCGCGTCACCGACGCGACGCGCTGGGACTTCAGCGTCGCCGCGAGCGACGTGCCGTGGCACGCGCCGGTCGCGTCGAAGCGCGAGCTGCCGCGCTTCTTCGCGCTGATGGGCGAGCACCTCGAATGGGAGGCGTTCGAGCCGCGCGCGTTCCTCACCGACGGGCGCGACGTCGTGGTCAAGCTGCGCCTCGCGTACAAGGTCAAGCGCACCGGCCGCCGCGTCGACGAAGAGCAGGTCCAGTGGTGGTCGTTCGACGACGCCGGCCGCATCGCCTCGCTGCGTCACTACGAG
The DNA here is from genome assembly GCA_035493675.1 of Kofleriaceae bacterium. Taxonomy (GTDB): domain Bacteria; phylum Myxococcota_A; class Polyangia; order Haliangiales; family Haliangiaceae; genus JAIOQA01. The sequence goes on from DATJIA010000441.1 coordinate 18,783, forward strand.
GACACCGCCTTGGTTCGCGACGCGTGGCGCTGACCCGTAACCGCGGCCGCGGATAGACGTATCCTCCGCACCTCAAGGGGGAACACATGGCGAAGATCCGTGCAGGAGTGTTGTCGTTGTTGGTGGTGGCGATCGCGGCCTTGCCGGCGTGGGCGGGTGGCGCCGAGCCGGCGCCGGCGAAGACACCGACCGCGGCCGACCAGGCGCGCGCCGACATCAAGGCGACGTTCGGCTACGTGCCGTTGATGATGAACGCGGTGCCCGACGTCGCGCTGCCCGGCGCGTGGGCCGAGTTCAAGGGCCTCGCGCTCAACCCGCAGACCGCGTTGCCGGGCAAGATCAAGGACGCGATCGGCCTCGCGGTCGCGTCGCAGATTCCTTGCAAGTACTGCGTGTACGCGCACACGCAGTTCATGATGCTCGAGGGCGCGAGCGCCGAGGAGGTGAAGGAGGCGATCATGGTGGCGGCGATGGATCGCCATTGGAGCGCGATCTTCAACGGCATGAACCTCGACGAGAAGGCCTTCAAGGCCGATGTCGACAAGTGGATCGACGCGGGCAAGAAGATGGCCGCCGGCAAGATGGCGCCGCCCAAGCCGATGGCGGTCACCGACGCCAAGAGCGCGATGGCCGACATGCAGCAGTACTTCGGCTACGTGCCTGACTTCATGAAGCGCATCCCCGAGGCGTCGTTGCCCGGCGCGTGGATCGAGTTCCGCGACTTCGAGCTCGGCGAGACCGCGCTGCCGCCCAAGTACAAGGATCTGATCTCGATCGGCATCGCCGGTCAGATCCCGTGCAAGTACTGCGTGATCGCGGACACCGAGTTCGCGAAAGCGGACGGCGCGACCGATCAGGAGATCAGCGAGGCGATCATGATGGGAGCGCTCACGCGCCACTGGAGCACCGTGCTCAACGGCGCCGCGCTCGACGAGAAGGCCTTCAAGGCCGACATCGACAAGCTGGTGAAGAACCTCAAGAAGATGATGGCGGCGAAGAAGTAGCCGCGAATCGCGGCTGCCTACTCGCGGCGACCGTGTGGCGGTGGTCGAACGCTGCGCTTCTGCATTGCGCCTCGCCAGCTCTTCATCGCGGCGTCGTTGATCGTCGCGGGCCTGTTGCGCCGCGGCCTCGCGACTTCGCTGGTCGGCGCGCTCGCGCTCGCGTGCGGCTTCTTCGGCACGCCGCTGCTCGACGCGCTCCGCGGCCAGTTGCGCATGAACCAGCTCGCGATCGTCCCGCGCCCGATCGTCTCGCGCTCGCGTTTGTCGCTCCTGTTCCGCGCGTAGCTGCGCCTCGCGCTCGGCGCGCGCGCGTTCGGCTCGCTGTCGAGCCTCCTCGAGCGCGCTCGCTTGATCGTCGCCGGTGTCGACGTCGGTGAGGCCGTCGTTCGGGATGCCGTCGGCGACGGGGCCGATCGGGCATCACGTACGTACGAGGAGCCGCGGATCTTCTGGCGCCGAGCGGCAGCGTCGGAACGTTCGGGAAGGACTGCTGTAGCGCTGCCTGCCGCGATGTAGCCGTCTCGGCGGTTGACGTCATGTTCTTGCCATGCCAACGGCGCGACATGCGCATGCGCCCGTGCGCGACTCGAGCACGCCGAGACAATCGCGCGCGTCGAACCGCGCGGACCCGCGTGATCTCACGCTGACGGCACAGGCCGTGCTCCGTCAGGCGCTGTGAGATCTCCTGACCTATCGACGATCGATACCGCCGTCGAGCCCGAGAAGCGATCCGATGAGTACCGCGCACCTGGACGCGCGACGATCACGGCGCGAATGCCCTCGTCCGCGCGCGCGATCGCGCGTGCGGTCGTCGACGCGGCCGCCGAGATCGCGCCGCATGCGTCGCTCGCCGTGCAACGAGCCGCGGAAGGTCACGGCACAGCGCTGCCCGACCCTATCCGCGCTCGTTTCGAGTCATCACTCGGGGCCGATCTGTCGCGCGTTCGTCTGCACACGGGCGGCGCCTCGAACGAAGCGGCGGACGCCCTGAGCGCGCGTGCGTACACGCTCGGTCAGGACATTCACTTCGCCGCCGGCGAGTACGCACCGGCAGATCCGTTCGGCTTGCATCTGCTGGCGCACGAGGTCGCGCATACCGTGCAGCAGGATGGCGCCACACCGACGCTCCAGCACAAGCTCGAGGTGTCGAGCCCAGGTGACGCGGACGAGCTCGAAGCAGATCATGCGGCCGATGCGATGGTGGCGGGGCTACCCGTGGACGGCCTCTCGCGCGCCGCGAGTGCATCGCGCCCGGCGCGCATCCGCCGTGATCCGCGCATCGAGAGCCAACGGCAGGGCAGGCTCGTCCGCTATCGAGTCACGGGGTGGAGCGTCGATTGGCAGGCGATCCTCGCGCGCGTCGCGGCGCGCGCCGACCTCCAACCGTTCACGCGCGCGTTCACCGTCGCCGATCTCGTGCGGGGACACGCGAGTCACCCGATCACGCTCGCCGACGGCAGAACCGTGACCTTCGATCTCGCGAACCGACAGCAGGCGGGCCGCGAAGGCGAGACGCGCCGAGTGGGACCGGGCCACGTGAGCAGCACGTTCAACCGCGGAGCCGATCTCGAAGCGGCGCTCGGAGTGCCCCCGGGCGGTCTCATTCCGGCTCAGGCCGTGACGGACGCGAACGCGAACCGTCGACAACTGCAGCAGCGCCTCGACTCGCAAGTCTTCGAGGTCTTGGTCCACGAGCTCTCGCACGCCCTCGTGATCTTCGAAAGCGAGGCACCGCAGGCGACGAATCACTCCGCAACGTACCAACACTACGATGCGCTCCAGCGCGCATCGAACACCGGGGCCGCTGCGACCGCGGCGCGCGCCGTCGACGTCGAGGTACAGACGCTGATCACGGATCTCGTGAACATCAACGTCGCCGATCCGACCGAGAACGCGCGCGTGCTCGCCGCGGTTCGTGCCCACCCTCAGCTCGCGCCACAGCGCGTGCGCGATTGGTTCATCGACGAGCGCGCCGCGCGCGATGCCTCCGACGCCGCCGCAGGCACGACGATGAACAACGCGACGCTCGGTCCTTCGTACAGCGAGCGGCTCAGTGACTTCATCCGTGGTCGCATCCAAGCCGAAGCACATCTCCAGCACACGAGCGCGAGCCCTTCGTCGGCGCTCGGTGCGCGCGTACAGGCTTGGCTAGACGCGACGGTCGACGGCGCGCGCGCCGCCGCGGCGAATCCGAGCGCTGCGCCACCTCCCGCTGCGAACCCGAGCGCTCCTCCGCCCGCCGCGCCGTCAGGTCCGGCGGGTGATGCTGGGAGCGTGGGCGTCGTGCCCGATGCCGCCGGCGCGCCCGATGGTGCTGCGGGTCAGCGCCCCGGTGGCGGCAACCAGATGCCGTGGATCGACGCGGGACGAATCTAGCGCAATTCGCAGATTCACCCCGTTCGCTACTGCTCGTCGATCGAGTAGCTCGGCGGACCCGCGATCCGCGCGTGGGATAGCGAACCGGATCTCATTCCCACGGACTGTCGCCGAAAACACAATCGCCCCGCGATTAACGGGGCGATCTCGTTCGTGCGCGGAGGGGGACTCGAACCCCCACACGGTTAAGTACTAGCCCCTCAAACTAGCGCGTCTACCAATTCCGCCATCCGCGCGGTGTGCCTGGGGAAACGAGGGAAGGAGTGAGTACAAAAGGTTGGGCGACCTGTCAAGGGTCGACGGGGGCGGGAACGCGGGTGATTCCGCGTTGAAGCGGAAACTGCGTCGTGCATAGTACGCGGACGCATGTCGTCGGAGCGGTACCAGACCGAGCTGCCGCCGCCGAGCCGCGCGACCCTCGTCATGGGTCTGTACGGCGGGCTGGCGCTCGTCGCGCTCCTTTTGAGCGCGGGACGTGGGGACGCCAACATCTATCAGCTCGATGAAGACGTCGAGTCGTGGCGGCTGCTGCTGTCGCCGATCGCGGGCGTGGCGCTCGGGTTGGCGGTCGTGGCGTTGTCACGGGTCGCGACCGCGCGCACGACGTGGGGCCGCGAGCTGCACCAGAGCTTCAAGCACGTGCTCGGGCCGGTGACCGCGAAGGAGATCGTGATCCTCGCGCTGGCGAGCGCGATCGGCGAAGAGCTCATGTTCCGCGGCGCGCTGCTGCCGTGGATCGGGATCGTGCCGCAGGCGATCTTGTTCGCGCTGCTGCACATCGGGCCGGGGCGGCGGTTCCTGCCGTGGACGGCGAGCGCGCTCGCGCTCGGGCTCGCGTGCGGCGTGCTCGTGAAGATCACCGGTGACCTCGGCGGCGTGATCGCCGCGCACTTCACGATCAACTTCGCGAACCTGCGCTACATCGCGCGCGTCGAGCTGCCGCCGATCGGCGCGGCCGCGCTGCCGGATCCCGAGCAGGCCTGATCAGCGCGGGCTCGCGCTGTTCGCGTCGAGCAGGTGGTCGAGCAGCGCGATCGTCTGCGCGAGGCTGTCGTCGGCGCGGGCGGGCAGCTTGTAGCCGGCCTCGAGCATCGGCCGGAACACGAACCAACCGAGCAGCGCGCTCGTCACCAGGGCGTTGACGACGTGCGCGTCGCCGGGGCGCATGCCGAGCCGGCGCAGGGCCGGCGTGATGCGATCGGCGAGCTGCTCGAGGAGCGCGGGCGGCGGCGCGGCGATCGCGAGCAGCTCGCTGGGACCGTCGAGGCACGCGCGCGCGACCAGGATCGCGAGCTCCGGGTGCTCGCGGAGACGATCGTAGAACCAGCGCGTGCGCGGCGGCGTCTCGTCGGTGTAGACGACCGACGCCGCGCGCTTCACCGCGGCGCGGATCAGGCCGTCCTTGGAGCCGAAGTGACGGTGGACCAGGCCGTGGTTGACGCCGGCCTCGGCCGCGATGTCTCGCACGGAGACGCCGGCGACCGGACGCACCAGCAGGAGGCGCAAGGTCGCGTCGATCAAGCGATCGCGCGGATCGTCGCCCTCCGCCGGCGTGGCCGCGCGCGCGCGGGCCCGGCGGGTCTTGCTTGACTTTGGTGTAGTCACTTGACTACGTTGCTGTAGTCAAGTGACTACAAGCAAGGAGCACCGCCATGGAACGAACGCTGTCCCTTCGTGATGCGCGCCGTTTGGACGCGCGCGCGCCGCTGCCGCTCGACGCGGCCTCGCCGATCGCGATCAAGCGCGACGTGCACGACTTCGAGATCGCCGCCGACGCGGCCGGGTTCGCGCGCGCGTTCAAGGACGTCGTGATCGATCCCGAGATCATGTTCGGCTTGATCCGCGTGCGGCGACCCGAGGCGCGCGCGGGACGCGACTTCGCGATCGGCGAGCGCTTCCAGGGCTGCTTCAGCCTGGAGCGCGCGCTGCTCGGCGCGCTCGAGCGCGGCGGCTTCGGTCGCGCCAAGCGCGCGGCGGCGGTGTTGTGCGCGCGGCCGGCGATCGCGCGCGCGATCACGTGGATCGAGGACGCGATGCTCAGCGACTACGCCGAGATCGAGGAGCTCGATCTCGAGCCCGCGCCGGGCTCGCCGTATCGGCTGCGCTATCGCTACCTCGATGGCACGCCGATCGCGGGATCGAGCGTGTTCTCCGTCGAGCCGGCCGGCGCGAAGCGCTGCCGCGTGCGCCAGATCTTCGAGTACCAGGAGGTCAACGCGATCGCGCTCGGCACCTTCCAGCGCTTCGGGCTGAAGTTCCACGATCAGGTCGTGCACATGCAGATCCACGAGGCGGCCGCGCGGCTCGGCGCCGAGGTGCTGCGCTCGACGATCCCCGTCGAGTACGCGCGGATGGTGCATTGATGCGCGCGCTCGTGGTCGGCGCCGGCGCGGTCGGGCGAGTGCTCGCGCATCACCTCGCGCGCGGCGGCGCGGACGTCACGTTCCTCGTCAAGCGGCGTCACGCCGACGAGGCGCGCCGCGGCTTCCCGCTCGCGACCGGCAAGACGTGCGCGATCGTCCGCGCGCGCGTCGTCACGGAGAGCGCGGAGCTCGATCCGATCGACGCGATCTTCCTGTGCGTGCCGTCGACGGCGCTCGCCGACGACGCGTGGCTGCGCGCGATCGCGCGCGCGACCGGCGACGCCAGCATCGTGGCTTTCGGGCCCGGGCTCGACGACGCCGCGCGCGTGACCGACGCGTGCGGCCGCGCGCGCACCGTGATCGGCGCGCTCGGCCTGATGGCGTGGGCGGTCCCCGCCGGCACCGCGTACTGGGTGCCTCCGCTCGCCGGCGTGTCGCTGACCGGCGACGCGCTGCGCGTCGCGACCATCGCCGCGGCGCTCGCGCGTGGTGGGCTGCGCGCGAAGGCGCATCGTGATGCCGCCGGCGTCGCCGCGACCGGCGCCGCGCTGCTCGAGTCGATCGCCGCCGGCCTGCGCGTGGCCGGCTGGAGCCGCCGGATGCTCCGTCGCGATCGCGCGCTGACCGCGCTGGTCGCGTCGTCGGCGCGCGAGGCGATCGCGATCGGCGCGGCCGCGCGCGACGCGACCCCCCC
>DATJIA010000442.1:0-5281 GCA_035493675.1 Kofleriaceae bacterium
GGCCACGACGTGAAGGTCCCGTTCACGCCCGGCCGCACCGACGCGACCGCCGAGCAGACCGACGCCGACTCGTTCGCGGTGCTCGAGCCGATCGTCGACGGCTTCCGCAACTACCAGCGCGATCGCTACGCGGTCTCCGCCGAGGAGCTGCTCGTCGATCGCGCGCAGCTGCTCACGCTGACCGCGCCCGAGATGACCGTCCTGGTCGGTGGCCTGCGCGTGCTCGACACCAACGTCGGCCATACGCAGCACGGCGTGCTCACGACGCGCCCGGGCACGCTCTCCAACGACTTCTTCGTCAACCTGCTCGACATGAGCGTCGAGTGGACCGCGGCCTCGGAGGACGTCTTCGAAGCGCGCGATCGCAAGACCGGGGCGCGCCGCTGGACCGGCACGCGCGTCGACCTCGTGTTCGGATCGAATTCGGTCCTGCGCAGCCTCGCCGAGGTCTACGCGAGCTCGGACGCGCGCGACAAGTTCGTCCGCGACTTCGTCGCCGCGTGGACGAAGGTGATGAACGCGGACCGCTTCGACGTCGCGCGGCGCTGACGTCCTGGCGTACGATGATCGGCATGCGCACGGGGACGCTGCCGATCATCCTTTTCGCTCTCGCCGCGTGCGCGAGCCACACGACACCGCCGGCGCCGCCCGCGCCGCCCGTCGAGCAACCGCCCGCGACCATCGACGGTCACCCGCACTTCTCGCAGTTCTCGATGAACGATCGCGGCGCGCTCGCGCTGCCGTCGCCGATCGTGTTCGCGGCCGGCACCGCCGATCTCGACGAAGCCGCGAGCGCGCAGCCGCTCTGGTACATCCACGATTACCTCGAGGCCAAGCCCGACGTCACGATGGTGCGCATCGAAGGCCACGGCACCGAGTCGGGCGAGGACGCGCTGATGATGACGGGCGATCGCGCGCTGAACGTCGCCCGCTGGTTGGTCGCGCACGGCATCAAGTGCGATCGCATGATCGCCGCCGCGTTCGGCGACACCAAGCCGATCGCCGATCCGTCGACGCCCGACGGCAAGGCGCAGAACCGCCGCATCGACGTCTACAACGTAGCGCTGCGCGGCACGCTGATCGCCAACCTGCCCGCCGACGGCACCGCGCCCGCCGCGGTGCCCGTCTGCGACTGAATCACGGCACCTCGAGTCGATAGACGCCGTTCTCCGACGTGAGCCAGAGCTCGCCGATCGAGTCCGCGTGGATGCTCTGCGGGTTCTTGCCGAAGCCGCCGGGGAACGATCGCTCGTCGGTGACCGCGCCGTTCGCGTAGACGAACGAGAAGATCTGGTTGGCCGCGTGCGTCGGCTCGCCGGCGCAGTAGTCATCGTAGAAGTAGCGGCCGTCGAGATCCGGGAAGCAGCTGCCGCGATAGACCTGACCGCCGATGATCGCGCAGAAGCCGTCGCCGCCGTTCGCGGTCGACGTGTGATCGCGCTCGAGCACCGGCTTCGTGCGCCCGGTCGGATCGCACGGCGCGGCGAAGCACGAGCTGCCCTCGTACGTGCGCCACCCGAGATCGGCGCCGCGCGCCTGCGCCGGCGAGAGGACATCGATCTCCTCGACCAAGTCTTGACCGACGTCGCCGAGGTAGAGGTCGCCGGTCTTGCGATCGAACGACCAGCGCCACGGGTTGCGCACGCCGTAGAGGAAGACCTCGGGCGCGCCGCCGCCGGCTGCGAACGGGTTGTCGGCGGGGATGCCATACGGCTTGCCGCCACTCGCCTGATCGACATCGATGCGCAAGATCTTCCCGAGCAGCGCGTTCTTGTTCTGGCCGTTCTGCGCCGGATCTCCGCCGCTGCCGCCGTCGCCGGTCGCGACGTACAGATCGCCGTCGGCGCCGAACTCGAGCATGCCGGCGTTGTGGTTGTCGGCGAAGTCGGCAATCGCGAGCAGCGTACGCGCGCTCGCCGGATCCGCGTGATCGGGATCGCCCGGCGCGCGCGTGTACTCGACGAGGAAGTCGGTATAGCCCTTGGTCGCCGCGCCCGTGTAGAAGACGTACAGCTTGCCGTTCTCCGCGTAGCGCGGATGGAACGCGAGCCCGAGCAGCCCGAGCTCGCTGGAGCCGAGCACGACCGGCCCGCCCTTGCTCGCGCGCAGATCGAGGAACGGCGGATCCTGGAGATGATCGGTCTCGAGGATCCGGATCGCGCCGCCGCGCTCGACCACGAACCGGCGCAGATCGTCCGGCGGCGACGTGACGAGCACCGGGAGATCGGTGGAGGTCGCGATCTTCACGGCCGTGACCGCGGTGCCGTGCTTCGGCACGCAGTCCGGAACCAGCGGCGCCGCATCGGGCGATCCTGGCGCATCGATCGCGGACGCGCTCGCGTCGATCGCGGGCGCATCGATCACGCTGTCTGCGTGATGTCCGCACGCGCCGCACACGACCAAGACCGCGGCCCAGCGCACGGGGCGATCTTATCAGTGGAGGTGCTGGTGCCCAGGGCCGGAGTTGAACCAGCGACACGCGGATTTTCAGTCCGCTGCTCTACCAGCTGAGCTACCTGGGCGTTAGGGACGGAGAAACTACACGGGCGGATCGGATCTGTCCACGGTCGCGCGATCGATTTTCGGATTCATGGCAAGGGTAACCGCGCGAAACCCCGAGGGCGCAAGGGAATGGCCGCGACAGGCGTTGCCCGTATGATAACCAGGCGCCGATGTCCCGCGGAAACGACGACAGCGCCGTCAGGCGCCGCGCACCGATGACGCCGTCCGGCGTGACCTCGGTCGTCGTGTCGCGCGACTCGGACGAGGCGCGCATCGGGATGGTGATCGATGGACGATACCGGCTCGATGCGCTGGTCGGGCGCGGCGGCATGGGCGTCGTGTACAAGGCGGAGCACGTCGCGATCCGTCGCACGGTCGCGCTCAAGCTCCTGCACTCGAGCTTGGCCGGCGTGCCCGAGCTGCGCAGCCGCTTCGAGCGCGAGGCGCTCGCGATCGGCAAGATCGAGCACCCGAACTGCGTGAACGTCTCCGACTTCGGCAGCCTCGAGGACGGATCACTATATCTAGTCATGGAATATCTAGAGGGCCGATCGCTCGGCGAGGTCCTCGAGCAGGAGCATCACCTGCGGCCGCGGCGCGCGCTGCGCATCCTGCGCCACGTGCTCACCGGGCTCGGCCACGCGCACGCGTCGGGCATCGTCCATCGCGACATCAAGCCCGACAACGTCGTCCTGGTCCCGACCGGCGCCGAGGAGGTCGCGAAGATCCTCGACTTCGGGATCGCGAAGGTGATCGGCGGCGACGTGCGCGAAGAAGACGTGAAGCTCACGCAGGCGGGCGTCGCGTTCGGCACGCCCGTGTACATGTCGCCCGAGCAGGCGCTCGGCAATCCCGTCGACGGGCGCGCCGATCTCTACGCCGCCAGCGTGATGGCGTTCGAGGCGCTGACCGGCCGGCCGCCGTTCTTCAGCGACGACAAGCTCGAGGTCATGTCGATGCACACGACGCGCGACGTGCCGTCGATGCGCGAGACGCTCGAGGAGGCGGGCTATCCGGGCGCGAGCGTGCCGGCGCCGGTCGAGGAGCTGGTGCGGCGCGGGCTCGCGAAGCGCCCGATCGATCGGTGGGCGAGCGCGGAGGCGTACATCGCCGCGCTCGACGAGGTGCTGCTCGATCTCGCGCTCGAGGCCGCGCCCGACACGCCGGTGCCCGAGATGGTCGAGCCGCGCACGCACACCGGCCACACCGGGGAGCATCCGCTGATCACGACGACCGGCTCGTCGATGATCCGCGGCGCGATCGCGACCGCGCCGTCGGTGCCCGCCGAGCCGCTGCGCTCGATGCCGGTCGAGCTGCTCAACAAGAAGAAGAAGAAGCCGGGCGCGAGCAAGATGTTGTTCGTGTTCGCGGGCGGCGCGGCGGTCGCGGTGATCGCGGCGGTCGCGATCGTGTGGGGCACGAGCGGCGGCGACGACGAGGCCGCGGCGCCGCCGGCGACGCCGATCGCGGCGCGCGCCAAGCAACAGCTCGATCAGGGCAACACCGCCGGTGCGATCAAGATGCTCGAGGCGCAGAAGGACAAGATCGCGAAGGACGCGAGCGCGCAGCTCGTGCTCGGCACCGCGTACGCGGCGAAGAGCGACAACGCGCACGCGATCGAGGCGTACAAGCGCGCGCTCGCGCTCGATCCGCTGGTCGGCAAGGACGACAAGCTGCGCGCGAACCTCCGCGCGATCAGCGAGGACAAGAGCGAGCCGCCGACGGCGATGGCCGCGTTCGAGGTCTCGATCACGACGCTGCACGACGACACCGCGCGCGATCGGTTGATCGCGATGGCGTCGGGACAAGATCCCAAGCTGCGCCCCGCCGCCGAGAAGGAGGCGCGCAGCTTGGGCTTCGCGGGCCAGGTCGACTGGCTCGCCGCGTACTCGCTCGATCTCGATCAAGGCGAGCAGTGCATGGATCGCAAGGAAGCGGTCGCGAACCTGCACGCGCTCGGCGATCCGCGCGCGATCCCCGCGCTCGAGAAGGCCGTGAAGAAGGGCAAGCGCAACAAGTGCTTCCTGCAGGAGGCGCAGGAGACGATGATCTATCTTCGCTCGCTGCCCGGAGGTCACACGCCATGACCGCGATCGCCGACGAGCCGCGCTGGATGCAGGCGCGCGCGATCACGGAGAGCGGCGGCTGGCGGCGCGGGCGCGTCGTCGGCAGCGACGCGCAGAAGCTCGCGGTCGCGCTGCCCGACGCGGTCGTGCAGGAGATCGAGGCCGCGATCGTCGAGCCCGCCGGCTGGACCTTGCTCGTGCCCGAAGACGGCGATCGCCTCGCGCGCGCGCTCGAGCAGCGCGGCTGGAGCGTCGAGCCCGCGGCGCTCTTCACGCTCCCCGACGGCGCGCACGTCCCCGACGATCACGGCGCCGGCGTCGTGCCCGAGGAGGAGCGCGCCGGCACCTGCGCGCACGTCGACGCCGGCCTGCGCGAGGAGCTCGTCGCCGCGCGCGGCCCCTTGTGCGCGATCGCGGTCGACGGCGTCGCCGCCGCCTTCGCGCACGCGCCCTGGCGCACCGACAAGTACTTCGAGCTCGCCGCCGACACGCTGCCGCAGTTCCGCCAGCTCGGCCTCGCGACCCACGCCGCCGCGCTCTTGATCCGTATCGAGCGCCAGGACGGCCGCGCCGCGGTGATGGGCGCGCTCGACGTCAGCCTCGCCGCGCAGCGCCTCGCGCGCCGCCTCGGCATGGTGCCGACGATCCGCATGCACGTCGCCTGGCCGCCGGACTGAGACGATCGTCGTCCGCGCTAGCGCAAGAGCTTCGCG
>DATJIA010000443.1:0-7011 GCA_035493675.1 Kofleriaceae bacterium
TCTTCTTGTGCTTGTGCTTGTGGCCGTGCTTCGCGTGGACCGCGATCTGCCCGGCGACCTGCGCGAGCTCTTGCGCCTCCTCGACGCTGAGTCGCGCGCCCGGCGGCTTGTTCGCCGCCTCGCGCGCGAGCTGCTGGTAGCGGTGATACATCGCGTCGACCTCTTCGTCGTCGAGCTCCTCGGCGTCGATCAGCTTGTTCGACGCGCCGCCGGTCGCGCCGATCAGCTCGTCGAGCTTGATCTGGATCGCTTTCATCTCCTTGTTCTGCGCGTGCTGGATCACGAACACCATCAGGAACGTGACGATGGTCGTGCTCGTGTTGATCACGAGCTGCCAGGTGTCCGAGTAGTGGAACATCGGTCCGAGCAAGGCCCAGATCACGATCGTCGAGAGCGCCAGCATGAACGCCCACGCGCTGCCGGTCGCGAAGGTCACGACCTGGGCGAGCTTGGAGAAGGCTCGAGAGACCGGGTTGGCCATACCCGAACCCTAGCTCCGGAGGATCGGCTACAACCGGAGCCGTGAAGCTCACGCGCAAGTTCATCGCCGCGCTGGTGCTCGGGGTCATCGTCGTCCTCGGGGTCGCGGCCGCGGTGAACTACCAGCGCGAGCGCGACTTGTTCGACAGTCACTTGAGCCTCGACGCCGAGACGCTCGGCACCGCGATCGGGCGCGGCTTCACGCTGGTGTGGGAGCGCGACGGAGAGCGCGCCGCCTACGACTTTCTCGGCGACATCAACGGCTCGCAGGCGTCGCGCGTGCGCACGCGATGGGTCTGGCTCGACGAGCCCGAGGCGCCGCGCGGCGGGCCGCACGTGCCCGACGTCGCGAACGCGACGCTCGCCGGCGCGCGCGGCGGCATCACGACCGTTCGCGAGCGCACCGACAAGGGCGCGTTCGCGTACACCTACGTCCCCGTCGACGTGCCGGGGCATCGGCCCGGCGCGCTCGAGGTGCGCCAGCCGCTCGACGAGGAGATCAGCTACGTCAGCGATTCGCTGCGCAACGCGGTGATCGGCGCGATCGCGCTCGCCGGCGTGTGCACGATGCTCGCGCTCGTGCTCGGCGTGACGTTCATCGGCACGCCGGTCAAGCGCTTGGTCGACAAGGCGCGGCGCGTCGGCGCCGGCGATCTCGCGGGCCCGCTGTCGTTGCGCCAGAAAGACGAGCTCGGCGAGCTCGCGCGCGAGATCAACCTGATGTGCGATCGCCTCGCGACCGAGCAGACCGCGCGCGCCGAGGCGATGGAACAACTGCGCCACGCGGATCGGTTGACGACCGTGGGCAAGCTCGCCTCCGGCATGGCGCACGAGCTCGGCACGCCGCTGAACGTCGTCGCCGGGCGCGCGCGCTTGATCGCCGGCGGCGAGGTCCTCGGCGACGACGCCAAGGCGAGCGCGCAGATCGTCCTCGATCAAGCGGATCGCATGACGCGCCTGATCCGCCAGCTGCTCGACTTCGCCCGCCCGCGCCCGCCGAAAAAAGAGCCGGTCGATCTGCGCGCGCTCGCGGGGCGAGTTGCCTCGCTGTTGGGACCGATCGCACAGAAGGCGGGCGTTTCGGTACAAGTCAGCGCGGAGGGCGCCGATGCGATCATCGAGGTCGACGAAGGCCAGCTCACGCAGGTCGCGACCAACCTGGTCTTGAACGCGATCCACGCGACGCCGTCGGGCGGCCGCGTCGACCTCGTGATCTCGCGCGGTGACGAGACCGCGCCGGCCGACATCGGCTCGCGCACCGGCGAGTTCGTGCGGCTCGAGGTCGCCGACACCGGCAACGGCATGGACGCTGCAACGAAGGCGCGCGTGTTCGAGCCGTTCTTCACGACCAAGCCCGTCGGCGAGGGCACCGGCCTCGGCCTCTCGGTGAGCTGGGGGATCGTGCGCGAGCACGGCGGCTGGATCTCCGTCGAGTCGGAGCCCGGCCGCGGCAGCCGGTTCTCGGTACACTTGCCCGCCGGAGGAACATGACCGCGAGTGATCAAGGCCGCGTGCTCGTCGTCGACGACGAGCGCGACATGTGCGAGCTGCTCGAGCTGGGGTTGCGCAAGCGCGGCTTCGCGGTGACCTGGCGCACCGACGGCGAAGAAGCCTTCGCGACGATGAGCACCCAGGACTTCGACGCGGTGATCACCGATCTCAACATGAAGAAGATGGGCGGCATCGATCTGTGCGCGCGGATCGTCGCCAACCGTCCGGACCTGCCGGTGATCGTCCTGACCGCGTTCGGGTCGCTCGAGACCGCGGTCGCCGCGATGCGCGCCGGCGCGTACGACTTCGTGACCAAGCCGGTCGAGCTCGACGCGCTCGCGATGAGCCTGCGCCGCGCGCTCGACACGCGCGCGCTCAAGGCCGAGGTCCGGCGCTTGAAGCAGGTCGTCGCCGACACCCGCCGCTTCGACGAGATGATCGGCGCGTCGGCGGCGATGCAGAAGGTCTTCGCGCTGATCGATCAGGTCGCCGAGACCGACGCGACGGTGCTGATCACCGGCGAGAGCGGCACCGGCAAGGAGATGGTCGCGCGCGCGCTGCACAAGCGATCGAAGCGCGCCGCCGGCCCGTTCATCGCGATCAACTGCGCCGCGATGCCCGAGTCCTTGTTGGAGAGCGAGCTGTTCGGCCACGCGCGCGGCGCGTTCACCGACGCCAAGGTCTCGCGCCCCGGCCTGTTCGTGCAGGCCTCCGGCGGCACGCTCTTCCTCGACGAGATCGGCGAGATGTCGATCTCGCTGCAGCCGAAGCTCTTGCGCGCGCTGCAGGAGCGGCGCGTGCGGCCGGTCGGCGCGGAGACCGAGATCGACTTCGACGTGCGGCTGGTCGCCGCGACCAATCGCGATCTCGAGGAGATGGTCGAGAACAAGCAGTTCCGCGAGGACCTCTTCTATCGCATCAACGTGATCCACGTGCCGCTGCCGCCGCTCCGCGCGCGCGGCGGCGACGTCCTCGTGCTCGCGCAGCACTTCATCCAGCACTACGCGACGGTCTTCGACAAGCGCGTGACCGGCCTCTCGGCCGCGGCGGCGGAGCGGATCTCGGCTTATGCGTGGCCGGGCAACGTGCGCGAGCTGCAGAACTGCGTCGAGCGCGCGGTCGCGCTCGCGCGCTTCGAGGAGGTCGCCGTCGAGGATCTGCCCGAGAAGATCCGCGCGTACTCGAAGAGCCACGTCGTCGTCGCCACCGACGATCCGACCGACCTCGTCCCGCTCGAAGAAGTCGAGAAGCGCTACATCCTGCGCGTGCTCGAGGCGCACGGCGGCAACCGCACCGAGGCGGCGAAGACGCTCGGCCTCGATCGCAAGACGCTCTATCGCAAGCTGCTGCGCTGGGGCGTGGCCAGCGGCGACTGATCAGAGCGGCTCGCGGTGCCAGTCGATCGCCTGCGGCGTCTGCGGCTCGGCGGCGCCGGACGCGAGGGGCATCCACCAGGTCGAGAGATCGAGCTCGATGGCGTCGAACGGCGCGGCGCGCACGCGCGCATCGTCCGAGTGGACGTCGAGGAGCGTCCACCGCTTGTCCGTGCGCTCGTAGATCTCGAGCGTGCGCAGCACGGGATCCACGAGCCAGACGTGATCGACCGCGTACCTCGCGTAGATGCGCAGCTTCTTCTCGCGATCGATCTTCGCGGTGGATGGAGACAAGACCTCGCACGCCCACTGCGGGGCAATCTCCAGTGGCACGATGTCGGGCAGCACGGGGACGCGATCGCGCCGCCAGCCCGCCGCATCGGGGACCATCACGTTCGAACCGAATCGAATCTCAGGCTCGACCAAGATCCACCATCCGCCGGGCCCACCCTTCCCATCACTGAAGGGTCCGCTGAGCTGGGCGAGGATCTTCACGGTCGTGTGACCGTGGCGGGGGCGCGGAAGCGGCGAGGCAATGAGCTCCCCATCGATGATCTCGCCGATCAGGTGATCGGGCAGCGCTTCGAGATCCGCATACGTCGCCTCCTTCTTCGCCATGCGGCGAGTATAGCGCTCAGGTCGGCGGACGGAGCGCCCACGGCTCGAGCGGCACGCGCGCCGCGTTCGCGATGAAGCTGATCAGGTGATAGAAGCCGCAGACGCTCATCAGCTCGAGCAGCGCGGGCGCGTCGAAGCGCGAGGACAGGGGCGCGTAGGTGTCGTCGGTGAGCGTGCCGGTGTCGTGGAGCTCGTCGGCGGCGCGCAGGATCAGCGCGTCGTCGGTGGCGACGACGCGGCCGAGGATCCAGGTCGCGTCGATCGTCGCGCGATCGAGACCGGCGAGCGCGCCGAACGCGGCGGCGTGGACGCCCCACTCGTACGCGCACGCGTTGCGGGCGGTCGTGCGCAGGATCAGCAGCTCGCGGACGCGCGCGGGGAGCAGGCCGCGGCCGAGCAGCGCGGCGCCGAGCGGGCGCATCTTCTCGCGCAGGACGTCGTGGTGCGCGATCGTGCGGAACAGCGCGAGCGGCGTCACCGGCGAGCCCGGCGGCATCCACTTGGCGAGCATCTCGGCGAGCGCGGGCGTGAAGGGCGGCTCGAGCGGGGCGATTCGGGGCGTCGCGGTCATCGGTTCCTCCTTGCTACAGATCGTGTAGCAAGGATCCGATGCGCGTGCTACAGATTCCGTAGCACGTCCCTCGACTACGCTCGGGGCGAACGGAGGTCTGCGGCGCGGCGCTTGCCGTCGACCTGCGCGCGCGTCGGCACCTTGACGTTGGTCGCGGCGCCGCACCGCGCGAAGACGCGAATGATCCAGTAGCAAGGATCGAGCTGGTACCAGGCGAGCTGATTCGACGCCGTCGTCGGGAACGCGTGGTGGTTGTTGTGCCAGGAGCCGCCGAGCGTCGGCAGCGCGAGCCACGCGTTGTTCGTGCTGCGATCGCCGGTGCGGAACGGGCGCGTGCCGACGAGATGACAGAGCGAGTTGATGCACCAGGTCGCGTGCTGCCCGATCACGAGGCGCAAGACGCCGCCGCACAGGAAGCCCTCGAGCGCGCCGCGCGGGCCGCCGGCGATCGCGCCGAAGATCGCGGGGACGATCAACCCGAGCGCGATCCACGTCGTGTAGCGGCGCGACGTGCGGATCACGACCGGATCGCGCAACAGGCCCGGCGTGTAGTGCGACGGCGACGGGTACGGATACGACCACTTCCACAACAAGTGCGAATGCCAGAAGCCGCCGGCGTGCGGCGAGTGGGTGTCCTCGTCGGTGTCGGAGTGCTGGTGATGGTGGCGATGGTTCGACGCCCACGACACGACCGGCCCCTGCGCGCCCATCGAGCCGAGGATCACGAGGCCCGCGCGCAGCCGCGGTGACGCGTCGAACGCGCCGTGCGAGAACAGGCGGTGGTAGCCGACCTCGATGCCGACCAGGTTCAGGATCCACATGATCGTGAACGTCGAGACGCCGATCCACGACACACCGACGAACGGCAGCGCGATGATCGCCGCGAGCGCGCCCGCGGTCGGGATGATGTCGAACAGGACGAAGTGCCGCCGTTGCGCGGCGGCGATCGACTCGTCGCGCAGCACGCGGCGGCGCCGCGACGCCGGTGCGTCGAGCGTCGCTTCGATCGCGCCTCGGTTCACGCCGCGCTCCGTGACGAGACGGCGGGCGCGAGCCCCAGCGCGGCCGGGTTCGCGAGCAGCGCGCCGAGCTCGGAGAGCGCCTCGACCACCTCGACGCCGTCGATCAAGAAGTGATCGATCGTGAGCGTGAGCGACAGGATCTTGCGCGGCACCACCGCGCCGTTCACGACCCACGGCTTGTCGACCGCGGCCCCGACGAAGAACGAGGTCGCGAGCGGCGACAGCGCGTGCCCGGTCGTGATCGGCACGGTCGACTGCCCGGCGTACGCCGAGATGCCGAAGCTGCCGCCGATCGTCTTCTCGAAGAAGCCGGGGTTCGAGCGCAACAGGTAGCTCATCGCGAGGCGCGCCGGCGCGGGCAGCTTCTTCAAGCGCGCGAGGCCCTGGTACTCGGGCAGCTCCTCGACGGGCGCGTGCTTGTAGCGATCGATCGTCGCGTGCAGCTCGGCGATCGACTGCTGATCGCACTCGCGCAGGATCGCGCCGAACAGGACCTCCTCGCCGGCGGCGTCGGTGCGCTGCACCATCATGGTCGCGTTGACCTGGTCGTACTCGACCGTCGTGCGGCCGAAGAGGCCGTGGAACAGGTGCTGGTGGAAGCGCGGGTGCTCGCGCACGATCATCCCGCACGCCTTCGCGACCGCCGCGGTGAAGCCCGCGCGCTCGCCGCGCGCCTTGGCCTGCGCGATCGCCGCGAACAGATCGGTCACGTCGACCTCGGTCGACGCGCTGCACGGCGCGTGGAAGCGCTGGCTACGACGGAGGAAGTGGTAGATGCGCCGGCGGTTGCTGGTGATCGGGACGTTCTTCGACGACACGGGTGTCCTCCACGAAGCGATGGACGCGATCGAGATCGATCGCGAAGCGGCGGCGCACCTCGGCGAGGGGCACCGGCCAGAGCAGGTTCCAGCGCGCGCCGAACAGCGGGCGCGCGCGCTTGCCGAGCATCCAGCCGGCGGCGACGGCGTCGAGGCGCCGATCCTTCTCGTGCATGCCGGTGCGGATCGTCGCGATCAGCCCGGAGACGAGGATCATGAGCGGCACCTTGCCCGGCGACTGCGCGGCGTAGAACGACATGAGGCCGAGCTCGCCGGCGACGTCGGTGCCGAAGCCGGTGACGACGTGCCAGACGTCGTGGGTCTCGATCAGGTGCGGCAGGAAGTAGCTCGCGGCGTCGTGGGTCGCGCGCTGCGGCAGCTTCGCGGGATCGAGGCCGGCGGCCCGCATGTGCGCGGCGTACGCGCGGCCGAGCGTGCCGGGCGCGAGCTGCTCGAGCGCCTCGAGCGACGGCTGTCCGAGCCGCGGACGATCGTGGAGCGCGGCGGCGCCCTGCGGATGGCGGCGGATGCTCGCGAGGATCGCGGACATCGTCGCGTCGTCGTTGGCGAGGCCGGCGTCGCAGACGGCGAAGACTTGATCGAGCCGGCGCGGATCGCGCGCGACCTCGGCGATCGCC
>DATJIA010000444.1:0-26871 GCA_035493675.1 Kofleriaceae bacterium
CCGGCGCCGGCGTCGTCGTCGCCGGCGACGCCGCGCACCAGCCCGAAGTCGGCGACGCGCGGCCGGCCGTCCTCGCCGACCAGCACGTTGTCGGGCTTGAAGTCGCGATGCACGAGCCCGGCCGCGTGCGCGGCCGCGAGCCCGTCACCGGCGGCGCAGTACATCGCGAGGATCTCGCGCCAGGATCGCGCGCGCGCGCAGAACGACCGCGCCGTGCCGCCGCCGACGTGCTCCATCGCGATGAACACGCGGCCGTCGATCTCGCCGACCTCGTGCACGACCACGACGTTCGGATGCGACATGCGCGCGATCGAGATCGCCTCGCGCCGCAACCTGCGCAGCGCGCCGTCCGACATCGCGAGCCCGATCTTGATCGCGACGTCACGATCGAGCCGCAGATCGCGCGCGCGATACACGAGGCCCATGCCGCCGCGTCCGATGCGCCCTTCGATCCGATACGCGCCGTCGACGAGCTCGCCGTGCGCGAACGCGTCGAGGCCCTCGACGCCTTCGCCGACCAGCGCGCGCGCGAGGCCGGCGAAGCTGTCCGCCGTCGGCGTGGCGCCGAGCTCGGCGGTCAGCACCGTCGCGAGGTCACGCACCGTTCCCTTCGATGCGCTCGCGCAGGCGTCCCTTCAGGCGCTCGTAGCGCTTGCGCAGCGCCGCCGCGCGCCGCTTGCGCCGCAGCTCCGACAGCTCGTCGCCGGGCTCGCACAAGACGTGCGCGATCTCGAGCCACGACATCTTGCGGGTCACGCGCAGCATCAAGAGCTGGCGATCGTCGTCGCTGAGATCGTCGCGCGCCGCGGCGAGCGCGTCCTTCGCGTCGGTCTTCAGGAACGACTCGGTGCGCGCCCGCACGGCGTCGGCCGCCGCGACCAGGCTCTCGACCTCGGACAGCGGGATGCCCGCGACGCGATCGCGCCGGCGCTCGCGCAGCGCGCGCGTCCACGCGTGACGCGCCAGCGCGTACGCCCACACGCGCGCGGTCGACTCCCAGCGGAACCCGGGCAGGCCGATCCACAAGCTCTCGCACCAGCGCGAGAACGCGTCGTCCGCCGCCGCCGCCTCGGGTAAGAGCGAGCTCAGGAAGCGGTGGATCTCGTCGCCGTACATCTCGACGACCAAGGTCGCCGCACGCGCGAGCTGACCCGCCAGGTGCGCCTGGCGGATCGGCCTTTCGCCACTTGTCACATCGATCACGATCGTGGGATGCGCACGATCGCGGATGTGACCTAGGGATGTGCGCGTTTGTGGAGGGCGTTGCCGAGCGTGAGACGCGCCGCCTGCAGCTTCGTCGGGTCGTTGTCGAACGTGTAGTTGTTGGTGATGAAGCTCGCGATCGCGGCGTCGGCCTCGCTGCCGCCGGCGAGGTGGAGATATTCGTAGTCCTCCATGCCGTCGCGGATCAGCGCGAGGCGGATCGACGGGACCGGCACCGGCGTCGAGCCGCCGATCTTGGCGGCGGTGCCGGGATAGAAGAGCGTGCCGTCGCCGTTGCCGCCGAACGCGTAGATCGACGCCCACGGATCGTTCTGCCCGCCGCACGTGGTGTCCCAGCAGTAATCGCTGTCGTAGTAGAGCTCGCCCTCGACCTTGTACAGGTACGCGAGCCACTGGAAGACGCGGTTGCGCACCGGCGTCGCGTCGACCATGTACGAGGGCCACGTCGACGACTTCGGCCCCGGCGTGCCGTTCGAGCAGCTCTCGTGCTCGTCACACGATTGGTACCACCACAGGTGCTTGCCCGGCTTCGCGAGCCAGGTGTCGTACTGCGATCGGATCGACGCCATGCCGGGCGCCTCCATCGACTCGACGATCGGCACCATCACGTCGACGCGATCGAGCAGGTCGTTCGCGCTCGCCTCGGTGATGTCGGTCGTCAAGAGGGTCGCGAGCCCGGGCGCGCTGGTGTGGATGAAGTCCGCCTTCGATCGCGTCTCCGCGAACGAGCAGCCGTTGGGCGGCTCGTCGCAGTAGTAGACGCTCGTGCGATCGCTCCAGCCCTTGGCGTCGAAGTGCGCGTGCCAGGTCGAGAGATCGGTCGCGCTCGTCTGATCGCCGGTGAACCACAGGTGCGAGAGCTTCGCGCCCGGGATCCTCGTCGGCGCGGTGCCGTCCATCAGCGGACCGTAGAGCGCGTCGAAGTGGGTCCAGTCGTTGTCGTGCGGCATGTCGTAGACGTCGGCCGCGAGCGAGACGCGATAGTCCATCCACATCACCGCCTCGCTGATGTGGGTCAGCTCGATCGCCTTGTCGGGGTTGTTGCCGGAGCCGGGATACGCGCCGCACGCGTTGTAGCTGCCGTACGCCTGCACGCAGAGGCCGTTCCACGACAAGCCGAACCCGGATCGCAACGTGGAGGTCGCGGGCAGCGCGAAGTCCCAGACCGCGAGGCGCACGGGGAGCGTCGCGAGGATCGTGCCGCCGTCGGTGACGGTGACCGCGCCGGTGTAGTACCCGCTCGGCGCGTCGGCGGGCACGAGGACGTCGATCCACGCGCTGCGCGTCTCGTTCGCGGGCACCGCGACGGGGAACGCGTTGCGCGGCTCTTGCACGTACGGATCTACCGACGGGATCAGCGCGTCGGGCGTCATGCCGAGCGTGCCGTTCTGATCCGAGAGCGTCGTGATGTCGAGGTACGCCTCGCGCGAGACGAGCAGGTGCGCGGCGTCGATGTGCTTGCCGCTGCGCGCGTCGACGAGCTCGCCGATCGAGACCGTGAGCTGGATGGGGCTCGCGCCCGCGCGCACGTGGACCTGGAAGCTCTCGCTCTCGTTCTTCGCCGCGTGGAGATCCGCCCAGTGCACGTCGCCGGGCGCGGCGTCGGGATGGACCTTCACCATGCCGTCGGTGATCCAGACGTTCGCGGGGTAGTGCGACGGATCGGTGTCGAGCGGCGGCTGGACGCTCGGATCGAGCGGGTCTCCGCCGGCGACGCCGTCGCCGTTGGCGTCGGGGTTGCCGTTGCCGCCGCCGCCGCAGGCGGCCGCAAGTACGAGCGCGATCGCGGTCTTGCGCAACATGCCGCGATTATCCGTCACATTCCGCGCGACGTGGTGCAGCCCCGCATCGAGGAGGCTGCGATGAGTGAGAAGCGTTACCGCGAGGACATGGATGTGATCGAGGCTCCGCCGACCGCGCCGCTGGCGCCGGGGCGCATGCCGGCGAGCGCCAAGCTGTTCCCGGGCGCGATGCTCATGCGCAAGGGCGCCGGAGGAGTCGCGGCCGGCGCGGAGGACGCGGTCGCGCGCGCGAGCGGCTCGAGCGGTTCGTCGCTCCCCGACGCGGTGCGCTCGAAGTTCGAGTCATCGCTCGGCGCGGATCTCTCCGGCGTGCGCGTGCACACCGGATCCGAATCGGCGGAGGCCGCGAGCTCGGTCGGCGCGCGCGCGTACACGATCGGCAACGACATCCACTTCGGCGAAGGCCAGTACGCGCCGAGCGATCCGTTCGGCTTGCACCTCCTCGCGCACGAGGTCGCGCACACGCAGCAGCAAGCGGGCGGCGCGTCGCATCGGCAGCACAAGCTCGAGGTCAGCTCGGCGGGCGACGCGGCCGAGGTCGAAGCGGATCGGGCGGCCGACGCGATGGTCAGCGGCGGCTCGTTCGCGCTGTCGAGCGCGAGCTCGCTGATCGCGCGCAAGGGCGTCGAGACCGGCGGCGGCGTGTCGATCTCCGGATCGAAGGACTCGGAGAAGATCACCGCGAAGGCGACGCTCGAGAAGGAGGTCGAAGCGAAGTGGGTCACGATCACGCTCGGCGGCGAGTACAGCGTCGATGCCGTCATCGAGCGCAAGAAGAAGGGCGAGAGCAAAGAGGGCGGCAAGGAAGGCGGCAAGGAAGAGAAGGTCGACCTCGCCAGCTACAAAGGCGAGGCCGAGTCGGCGAGCAGCGCGAAGCTGAAGAGCGAGATGGAATCGCACGCCGAGGCGGAGAAGGGTCAGTTCGACGCCGATCTCGAGCCGCCCGAGATCGAGCTCGGCAAGGACGGCGGCGGCGCGGGCATCACGCTCAAGGTCAAGCTGAAGAACGGCAAGGAGATCCCCGTCAAGGCGAGCTTCTTCGAGCTCAAGAAGGGGAAGCTCGAGGGCCCGGCGATCGAGGTCGACTTCCCGATCAAGCTGGCGGAGACCGAGCTGTGGTCGAACGCCAACGCCAAGGTGTCGGTGTCGACGACGATCATGACGAAGATCAAGGTCAAGCCGAACTGGATGGAGATCGGCAAGGCCGCGATGGAGAAGTTCGGCGACAAGATCCTCGAGATGGCCGAGAAGTCGGGCGAGGTGATCCTCGACGCCGCGGCCGCCGCCGGCGAGTGCGCGATCATGACGGCCGGCTTCGTCGCGCTCGCCGCGTCGATGGTGTTCGCCGGCGTGATGGAGGCGCGCGAGACCGCGGAGATCAATTCGACGATCGGGCAGGGCCGCATCGAGATCGAGCGCGCGACGGCGGCGGCGATGGACGGCTATGGCTTCGGCAGCGGCGGCTCCGCGATGAACGGCGACAGCTTCCTCATGAGCGCGTACAACGCCGCCTGGCACCAGGTCGCCGAGGCGTACGTGAAGGCGGTCAACGATCCGAAGTTCGCGAAGGTGAAGCCGGACCTCAACGACTCCGCGTTCCGCGCGCAGCTGTCCGAGAAGCTCGCGCCCAGCACCGACATCCTGTTCGCGCGCGCGCACGCGGCCGCGGTGCAGTCGGTCTCGAAGGGGATGGCGCAGGCGTACTACGACGCGCACAAGAACGACTTCATGAAGACCAAGGACCACGTGTCGGTCGAGGCGCAGCTGATCTGCGGCAGCCTCGGCGGAGATTCGTCGTGGAGCCCGGTGCGCGGTCCCGACACCGACGACGAGGCGAAGGAGGACGACAAGGAAGAGCCGTCGGTCGCGCAGAACATCGCGCAGCAGGCGATCGAGAAGGCCAAGCAGCAGTTGAAGGACAAGGAGGCGCACGATCGCGCGACCGCGCCGACCGGCAAGGTCGACGTCGAGGACGACGAGCGCCAGCAGTCGTACACGGCGGGCCCGTTCGATCTCGACCCCAACGGGCAGTCGACGGCGAGCTGATCAGCGCGCGAGCTGCTTCGCGAGCGCCTCGGCGGCGGCGAGATCCGACGAGCCGGTGGTGCGGAAGGCGGCGAGCGCGAGGTCGAGGAGCTGGCGGGCGCGCGCGCGTTCGCCCTGCGCGGCGAGGGTCACCGCGAGCTGATAGCGCGAGTCCGCGGTGAGGCTGGGATCGCCGCCGGGCTTCTCGCGGATCGCGAGCGCGCGCTCGAGATCGGCGCGCGAGCCGGCCAGGTTGCCGCGTTGGCGGCGTGCGATGCCGCGCGCCGCGACGATGTAGCCGACCGAGACCTCGTCGTCGAGCTTCTCGATGATCGCGAGCGCGCGATCGCAAGTCGCCTCCGCTTCGGCGAGCTTGCCCGCCGCGAGCTGCACCTCCGCGACGTTGCCGAGATCGATGCCGGCCTCGCGCGACTCGGGGCCGTAGATCTTGATCGCGAGCGCGGTCGCGTGATCGAGCGCGGCGAGCGCGTCGTCGTTGCGGCCCAGGCCGGCGAGCACCAGGCCGTAGTTGTTGAGGTCGCTCGAGTACTCGGACGCCTCCGGCCCGCGCGCGGCGACGTCGATGCGCAGGATGCGCTCCCACATCTGCGCCGCCTCGTCGAGATGGCCGGAGGCGCCGAGCGCGTCGGCGAGCGTGCCGAGCGGATCGAGGCTGACCAGGCTGTCGACGCCGAACACGCGCTCGGCGCGCGCGAGCGACTCGCGCGAGGTCGCGATCGCGTCGTCGATCCGGCCGGTCTGCTTCTGCGAATAGCCGAGCTGGACCTGCAACATGATCAGCGACGACGCGTCGTCACCGTACGCGTCGCGCGTGACGCGCACGGCTTCCTTCAGATCCTCGATCGCGCGGTCGTACTCGCTGCGGTTCTCGAGGACCTGCGCGCGCTGGCGCAGCGCCTTCGCGATCCGCGCCGGGTTGGCGAGCGCGCGCGCGGCGGCGACGTGCGCGTCGGCGAGCGGCAGCGCGCCCGGCTCGCGGTTGTGGCGCGCGATCGTGAGC
This sequence comes from Kofleriaceae bacterium, assembly GCA_035493675.1. GTDB lineage: Bacteria > Myxococcota_A > Polyangia > Haliangiales > Haliangiaceae > JAIOQA01. Next base: position 6,073 of record DATJIA010000444.1, read on the forward strand.
TTCGCGCTCTCGGCCATGAAGCGCAGCTCGGGATCGGCGACGTCGCGCGCCTCCGCATCGGCGAGGCGCGCCCACTCGGCGGCGTCGTCGAACTTGGTGAGGCCCATGTCGGCCTGCACGTTCGACACCGCGGCGATCAGCGCGGTGCGGGCGTCGTGCACCGCGCGGGCGCCGAAATACGCCTCCTTCAGCTCCTTCGAGGCGGCGGCGTCCTCGTCCGCGCTCTCGAGCGCGCCGCCGAGGTTCGCGTGCGCCTCCGCGATCAGCGGCGCGTAGCCGAGCGCGGTCGCCGCGGGCAGGAGCGCCTCGCCGAGGCGGCGCGCCTCGAGCGGGTGTCCCGCCGCGACCAGCGTGCCGACGCGCGTCGACAGCGGCGCCAGCGCGGCGACCGCGCGCGCGAGCGCCGGATCCGACGGCGGCGGGATCTCCGACGCGACGTACGCGCGATCCGCGCAGGTCGACGGCGACGCGAGCGAGCCGACCATCGTGCGCGCGTTCGCCGCGACCGCGGGATCGGCGGCGGCGAGGACGGTCGCGATCGCGTCGAGCTCGTCGCGGCGGCGCGCGAGGCACGCGGTCGCGCGCTCGCGCAGGCCCTCGGTCCACGCCGGGCCGCCCTCGCAGACCGCGCGATCGGCGGCGATCCACGCGCGCGCGTCGCGGTCGAGCCCGTCGGCCACCGCGGCGGCGGCCGGTGCGGTCCACGCGAGGTGCAGGCGCTCGAACGCGCGCTTCACCTCCGCGGCGCGCGACGGGCTCCACGCGCGCGCGATGCGCTCGGCGCCGCCCGCGCACGGATCCGATCGATCGGCGCTCGTCATGCGCGGCACCGCGATCGCCGCCGCGATCCCGATCGGGACGATCGCCGCCGCCGCGATCATGCGCCGCGTGCGTGCGGGATCGCGGCGCAGCTCGGCGACCAGCGCCGTCATCGACGGCCATCGCTTCGCGGGATCCGGATCGAGGCCGCGGCGCAGCGCGTGCTCGACGTGGCGCGGGACGCGGCGCGCGCGCGGACCGCTCGCGACGCGCGGCGCGCTCGACTCGATCGCCGCCTTCACCTCCGCGGGCGTGTCGCCGACGAACGGCCGCGCGCCGTAGAGCGCCTCCCACAGCGCCGCGCAGAACGCGAACTGATCGGCGCGCGCGTCGACGTCGTCGCCGGCGAGCTGCTCGGGCGCCATGTACGCGGGCGTGCCGAGGATCGCGCCGGTGCGCGTGATCGTCGTCGCGGCGGGTGACTCGCGCGGATCGATCGCGACGTCCTGCGCGCCCACCGCGCGCGCGAGCCCGAAATCGGCGACGCGCGCGCGTCCGTCGCGCCCGATCAAGACGTTGTCGGGCTTGAAGTCGCGGTGCACGAGCCCGGCCTCGTGCGCGGCCGCGAGCCCATCGCCCGCCGCGCAGTAGATCGCGACGATCTCGCGCCACGACCGCTCCGTTTCCCGCGCCCACTCGCGCGCGGTCCCGCCCGCGACGTGCTCCATCGCGAAGAAGATGCGGCCGTCGTGCTCGCCGACCTGGTGCACGACGACGACGTTCGGGTGCGAGAGCTGCGCGAGGGCGGCCGCCTCGCGCGCGCCGCGCGCGACGCCCTCGCTCGAGGTCGCGCGGCCGAGCTTGAGCGCGACGTCGCGGCCGAGCCGCCGATCGCGCGCGAGGTAGACGACGCACATGCCGCCCTCGCCGAGCGGGCGCTCGATCTCGTATTGATCCGCGACGACGTCGCCGGCGACGAGCGCGCCCTTCGATCCGGGCGCCTCGGCGAGCCCGCGCAGCAGCGACGCGGCGGAGCCGAGCTCGTCGAGCGTCTCGTCGGCCATCAGCCCGCCGCGCGCGCCTTGGTCTTGAGCTCGGTCTTGAGCCGCTCGAAGCGCTTGCGCAGCGCCGCCGCGACCTTGTCGAGATCCGCGTCGGCCGATGGCGCGAGCACGCGCGCGATGTCGCGCCACGCGAGGCCGCGGTTGATGCGCAGGATCAAGAGCGTCTGATCGTCGGGGTCGAGCGACGCGCGCAGCTTCGCGACCTTGTCCTTCGTTTCCGTGCGCAGGAACGTCGCGGTGCGGCTGCGCATCTGCTCGACGAGCCCGTCGACGTGCGCGTCGCCGAGCGGCACCGCGCGCCGGCGGTGCGGATCGCGCTTGATGCGCGCGAACGCGTGGCGCGCGAGCCCGTACGCCCACGTGCGCAGCGTGCACTCCCACCGGAACTTCGGCAGGCCCTTCCACAGATCTTCGGCGAAGATCGAGAAGGCGTCGGAGGCGTCGGTCTCGCTCCGCGTGATCGCGACCAGGTAGCCGAGGATCTCCTCGCCGTACGCGGTGAGCGCGGCGGTGACGGCGTCGGCCCACTGCGCGGCGTCGGCGGTCGCCTTGATCTGCGCCTCGACGGCGGCCCGATCTTCGCTCACGCGCCGAGCATATCACCGGTGCTCGCGCAGCCAGGCATCGGCTTGCGCGCGCTGCGGGTCGTAGGGCGCGCCGAGCGCCGCGAAGCTGTCGCGGCCCTTGACCGCCGCGGCGCGCGCCTTGTCGCGATCGCCGCCGGCGCGCCACAGCGCGTCGGCGTACGCGGTGTGGACCTCGGCCGCGGCGGGCGGCGTGACCTGCGGATCGCGCTCCGACAGCGCGACCATCGGCTCGAGCAGCGCCGCGGCGTCGGCGTACTTCTTCTCGGCGACCAGCGTGTACGACAGCTCGATGCGCGGGTTGACCGCGTTGGGGTTGTCGGTGCCGAACGTCTTCTCGACGACGCGGACCGCCTCGCGGCCCTCGCGCTCGGCGTCGTCGAGGCGGCCGAGCCCGCGATCGACGTACGCGAGCAGGATGTAGTCGCTGTTGAGGTCCGGGTTGTCGGCGCCGAGGATCGGGATGTGCTCGTCGAGCGCGTGCGCGGCGTGCGGGCGCGCGTCGGCGAGGTGGCCGAACTGCGCGAGCATCACGCCGAGGTTGGTCTCGAGATCGGGGAGCGTGCGCGAGTGCGGATCGCGCTTGGTCTCGATCGCGATCGCGCGCTCGATCGAGCTGCGCGCGCCGGCCTCGTCGCCGTTGACGCCCTGGGCGGTGGCGAGCTCCATCATCGCGTCGCCGGCGGCGGGCGAGTCGGGCCCGTACCAGGCGTCGGCGATCGCGATCGCGCGCTGGAAGTGCGCGATCGACTCGGCGATCTTGCCGAGCTTCATCTCGGCGATGGCGAGGGTGCGGTCGTAGATCGAGAGCAGCGGGTGATCCTTGCCGAGCGCGCGCTCCATCTCGTCGAGCGCGAGCCGTCCCTCGCGTTCGCCGTCGAGGAACCGGCCCGCGTTGATGTAGGCGAGCGACAGGTTGCGGTGGCTGCCGGCGTCGTCGAACGGCTCGTCGCCGTACGCCTTGCGCATGAGGACCTGCTGGCGCTTCGCGATCGCGATCGCGTCGTCGAAGCGGCCGCGGGTGAGCGCGACCATCGATTCGACGCCGAGCAGGCGGACGCCGAGATCGGGATCCTCGCCGGTGCGCGTCCACAGCGGCCGCGCGAGCGCGAGCCAGTGCTCGGCTTCGGTCGCCTTCCGGTTCCCGGCGAGGTCCCACGCGAGATCGGCCATCGCGAACGCGGCGAGGTGATCGTCGCCGGCGGAGAGCTCCTGCGTGATCGCGTCCTCGAGCGCGGCGCGGCCCTCGGCGACGCGCCCGGCGTCGAGCAGCAGGCTCGCGCGCAGGTACGCCGCCCTCGCGACCAGCGGCGGCCACCGCGTCGCGCGCGCGGTCGCGACGAGGTGATCGCCGGCCGCGACGGGATCGCGCGCGTCGCCGCGCACGGTCGCGAGCCGCGCGGCCGCGGCCTCGCGGTAGCCGTCCTCGATCGCGGCGCGAGCTCTCGGGTCGGCGGGCAGCGGCGCCTGCTTGGTGAGGGTCGCGACGTCGGCGCACGCCGACAGATCGGGTAGGACCGCGAGGACGTCGGGCGCGCGCTGGACGGCGGTGTGGTCGGTGCGCGTGAGATCGGTGAGCACGGCGTCGAGCTGCGCGCGCGCCGCGCCGAGGCAGAGCATCCGGCGATCGAGGATCGCCTCGGACTGCGAGCCGTCGAGGCGAGTCGCCTTGCACGCCGCGTGGTGCGCGCCGATCCAGTCGCGCGCGTACCGATCGAGGCGCGGGCGCAGCACGGCCCAGGTGCGGCCGGCGCCGGCGCGCTCGAACGCGGCCGCGATCGCGGCCGTGCGCGCGTCGCTCCAGGTCGGCGCGATCGCGGCGGCGTCGTCGCTGCACGGCGCCGGCGCGTGATCGCGCAGCGCGAGCGGGATGATCGCGGCCGCGGCGATCGCCGCGACCGCGCCGCCGGCGAGGAGCGCGTTGCGGCGGCGGCGCGCGGGATCGCGGCGCAGCTCCGCGAGCAGCGCCGACATCGACGGCCAGCGCGCGTCCGGATCCACGCGCAGGCCGCGGCGCAGCGCGGCGTCGACGTGACGCGGGATCGCGCGGGCGGCGCGCGCGGCGCGACCCGCGCCGCCGTCGTCGCGCTTGGTCCGCGGCTCGAGCGTCTCGATCGCGGCGCGCACGTCGGCGGGCGTGTCGCCGCCGAACGGACGCACGCCGTGCAACGCCTCCCACAGCGCCGCGCAGAAGGCGAACTGATCCGCGCGCGCGTCGACGGGCTCGCCGTCGAGCTGTTCGGGCGCCATGTACGCGGGCGTCCCGACGATCGAGCCGGCGCGCGTCACCTCGATCGACGACGAGTCGGCGGCGCCGGGATCGGGCGCGCGCTCCGCGCTGTCGCGCGCGAGGCCGAAGTCCGCGACGCGCGGGCGGTCGTCGTCGCCGACCAGCACGTTGTCGGGCTTGAAGTCGCGGTGCACGATGCCCGCCGCGTGCGCGGCGGCGAGGCCGTCGCCGGCGGCGCAGTACATCGCGATGATCTCGCGCGCCGACTTCGCGCGATCGCGCGACCACGCGCGCGCGGTGCCGCCGGCGACGAGCTCCATCGCGACGAACACGCGGCCGTCGACCTCGCCGACCTCGTACACGACGACGACGTTGGGATGCGACAGCCGCGCCAGCGCCTGCGCCTCGCGCTCCATGCGCGCGAGCGCCGCGGGCGAGATCGCGGAGCCGACCTTGAGGGCGACGTCGCGCGCGAGCCGCGTGTCGCGCGCGAGGTAGACGACGCCCATGCCGCCCTCGCCGATCGCGCGCACGACCTCGTACTTGCGACCGACGAGCTGGCCGCGCGCGAGCGGCCCCGGGTCGCGCTTGCCCGGCGCGTCGGCGATCGCGCGGAGCAGCGAACCGGCCGAACCGAGCTCGCCGCTCGGCGACTCGATGGTCGGCGCGGTGCCCTGATCGTCGGCCGCGTCGTCGTCCACGCGCCCAGTCTATCGCGACCGCGTGGTGCTCGCGCCTGCGTGATCCTTCGACCACGCGCGCGCGCGTCGCTCAACCCGCGAGCAGGACGCCGAGGAAGCGGCCCTGCGGCATCAGGCGGCGCAGCGCCGCCAGCTGGCCCTCGGTGGTGACGTGGGCTCTGCCGACGACGATCACGCCGTCCATGCAGGCGGCCGCGCTGCCGTGCTCGCCGATCAGATCGAAGCCGGTGAGATCGACCAGGACGTGCGCGAACAGATCCGCGCTGTCGAGGAGGAGGCGGGCGAGCCGCGGCACGACCTCGCCGGCGCGCTCGACCCGCGGCGGCGTGAGCAGCGCGAGCGAGCCGCGCAGCCAGCGCGTCGCGAAGACGGTGTCGTCGGCCTCGTCGGCTTGATCGGCGAGGCCGCTGAGCCCCGGGTAGCGCACGTTGGCGTCGACGACCGCGATCGTCGCGCCGGTGAGATCGCACAGCGCGAGGCCGAGCTGGATCGCGAGCGGCGGCACCGCGATCTGATCATCGGCGGGCACGAAGCCGATCGCGCGCGCGCCGGTCGCGGTCAAGCGCCGCGCGATCCGGGTCGCCTCGGCGCGCACCTCGGGTGCGTCGACGACGAGGCCGATCGAGGCGAGCAACTGCTCGTCGGGATCGTTCGTGCTCATGCAGCACAGCTTAGCTTGTGTTACGTCGGTGTCGTGGTGATCGTGCACGTCCTCTCGTCGTTCGGCGTCGGCGGCCAGGAGCGCGTCGCGCTCGATCTCGCGGCGGGGCAGGTCGCGCGCGGCCACGAGGTCCACGTGGTGTCGCTCGCGCCGGCGCCCGACGGGCCGCTGGCGGCCGAGTTCGCGACGGCCGGCGTCACGACGCACACGATCCCCAAGGGACGCGGCACCGATCTGACCTTGGTGCCGCGGCTCGCGCGCGCGTTCCGATCGATCCGCGCCGACGTCGTGCACACGCACAACCCGCTGCCGATCATCTACGGCGCGCCGGCGGCGCGGCTCGCGCGCGCGCGATCGATCCACACCAAGCACGGCAAGAACCCGGGCTCGCGCGGGAACCGGATCTTGCGGCGCGCGGCCGCGCAATTGGTGCACTGGTTCGTGGCAGTCTCGGACACGACCGCCGCGCAAGCACGCGAACAAAACGACGCTCCGCGCAAGAAGATCGTCGTGATCCCGAACGGGATTCGACTCGAGCGCTTCAAACCGGATAAAGACATCCGATCTGCAGTTCGTCGCGAGCTGTCGATTCCCGAGGACGCGTGGGTGGTCGGCACGGTCGGCCGCATCGACGCCAACAAGAACCAGGCGCTGCTCGTGCGCGCGGCCGCGCCGCTGCTCGGACCGAAATCGCACCTGATCCTCGTCGGAGACGGCCCTTCGCGCGAGGAGGTCGAAGCGGTCGTGAAGTCAACCGGCGACGCCGCCCGTTTCATCCACGTGCTCGGCCGCCGCATGGACGTCGACCGGCTTTTCTCAGCATTCGACGTATTTGCACTCAGCTCGATCTCCGAAGGCTTGCCTCTGGTGATTCCGGAAGCTATGGCGAGTGAATTACCGATCATCGCGACTTCGGTCGGTGGCTTGCCTGACATCATTAATGATGGGACTACGGGGCTCCTGTGCCCGGTCGAAGAGCTCGCACTGCGTAGTCGACTCGAATCACTCCAAAAAGATCCGTCGAGGGCGCGCGGCATCGGCGCCGCGGCGCGCGCGCATTCGCTGTCCCACTTCAGCGCCGAACGGATGATCGAGGACTACCTACGTCTATATGTCCGCGAATTAACACAATGACGATCTGATTGGCGCTCCCTAAACAGAGCGTCATGCAAAACCGCCACATCGTGATCAGCGCGCTCATCGGAATCGCCTCGACGGCGACTCCCGCGCTGGCTGGGGCGCCGGACCTCGGCGCTCATCCGCGGCTCTTCCTGAAGGGGAACGCGATCAGCCAGCTGAAGGCGCAAGCGGCCAAGCCCGGCTCGGCGACTGCCCGAGCCCTCGCCAAGTGCGATGACGTCATCGCCCACCCCGACAATTACTCGTCGGGCGGCTACCAGGGTCTGGGTTTTCCCGAGCCGTTCAGCGCGTGCGCTGTGGCGTGGGTGGTCCGCGGCGATCAAGCCTCCGGAACCGCCGCGGTGAAGTACTTCAAGGCCCTCCTCGATGACTACAGCGCGGTAGGCGCGGGCGACGGCGGCGACGACGTCGTCCAGCACGATGCCGGATATTCGATGAGAGTCTTCGCCCCATACGCGGCGATTGGCTATGACTGGCTCAGAAATGCTCCGGGGATGACTCCCGATCTGCTCGCCCACGCGCGCGAGCGATTCAAGGCCTGGACGACCTGGTATCCGCAGGGTGGCTATCACCCCGATCAGCCGGGCTCGAACTACCACGCGGGCTACGTCGCGGGCGCGACCCTGATCGCGGTCGCCGAGGCCGGCGAGGCCGGCAGCGACGGCGACGCCCTCTGGGATCACGTCACCAACGACATCATGAAGACGCAGTTCGGTCCGGCGCTCGCGCCGGGCGGCGTCATGGACGGCGGCGACTGGCTCGAGGGCTGGCAGTACGGCCCGCTCTCGGTCGCCGAGCTCGCGATGAGCGCGAAGGCGCTGCGCGACAACGGCGTCGACATGTCGGCGTGGACCAAATGGGAGAACGCGCTCGTCTCGCGCACGCTCTACGCGACCGTCCCCGACAAGAGCGGCGCGTACATCGGCGGTGACTCGGAGTCCGAGACCCCGCACATGCCCGTGCAGTCGACGACCCTCGACGCCGCGATCCTCGACAACGCCGATCCGACGCTCAAGGCGTACGCGGCGCAGGTGATCAAGGAGCGCGGGCTCCACGAAGATCTCTTCCCGATGGTCGACGCGCTCGCCGAGGCCAACGCGCCCGCGCCGCTCGCGTTCCCGACCGACAGCGCGACGTGGTTCTACGCGCCGGGCTCGCGCACGCTCTACGCGCGCACCGACTGGGCGAAGACCGGCGTGTGGATGACCACGCAGTGCGCGGCGCAGCGCGTGCCCGATCATATGTGGGTCAACGCCGGCGACGTCGTGCTCACGCGCGGCAGCGATCACCTGATCGTCGATCCGACGCCGTACGGCGCGTTCTCGACCTTGACCGGCAACGCGCCGACCGTGCCGTCGAACAACCTGCCGACCGACTACCGCCCGAGCCAAGGCTCGTGGGGCACCGACCAGACCGTCGACTTCAAGTGGGCGCGCCAGACGCAGTCGGGCGTGATCGCCGCGCGCTGCGACTACGCGGGTCAGTACATGTTCCAGGGCACGGCGTCGGACGTCTCGCGCGCGGTGCGCGACATCATCATGGTCCCGACCGGCAACGGCAACGCGACGATGATCGTCATCGACGACACCACCGGTCCGACGTCGACCGGCCTCGACCTGCGCTTCCACTCGATGGGCCAGTTCAGCGGCTCGGGCGCGCAGGCGCGCGCGCACGTCGGCAGCTCGGACGTCGTCGCGCAGCTCGCGTCGTCGACCGGCGGCACGCCGAACATGATGACGCCCGCGGTCGGTGACTGCTTCAGCTCGACGCGCGGCTCGTGCACGATCGGTCGCTTCAAGACCGGTGAGTGGCAGGTCGGCATCCCCGGCAAGACCGCGCAGGCGGTGACCGTGCTCGACGCGGTCGCGAGCGGCGCGAACGTCTCCGCGGCGACCTCGAGCTCGGGGAGCGGCTGGCACGCGACCGAGATGGATCGCGGCGGCTCGCACTTCGCGATCGTCTCGATCGATCCGGGCAAGACCAGCGTCACGTACTCGGCGAAGCCCGGCACGCACGTCGTGCTCGGCGCGCCCGCGGGTGACAAGGGTCGCGCCGACGTGACCGGCGCGAAGAGCGCGGCCGGCTGCGACGTCACCGTCACCGCGCACAGCGGCGACGGCGGCGTCGATGCGAAGCCGATCGTGATCGACCTCGGCGCCGACTGCGGCGCGACCGAAGACACCGGTCAGGATCCGGGCGGCGTCGGCACCGGTGGATCCGGTTCGGGCGGCGGCGGCGGATCCGGTTCGGGCAGCGGTAGTGGAAGCGACGGCGGCGACAGCGGCGGTGGGGACAGCACCACGGGTGTGACGGGCGGTTGTTCGTCGACGGGCGGGGGCCCGATCGGCGGCATCGCTCCGCTCGCGGGGTTGGCGCTCGTGCGTCGCCGCCGTCGCGCGACTTCGACGACGAAGACGGGCGGTAAGTAGCGGCCCCTACGGTCCTAACGCGTGCGTACGAGACGCACAGTGTGTTATGCGTCGACGATGTTGGCTCCACGCCGCGTCGTCGGCGCGTTGTTGTTTTCGGTGGTGATCGCGGGTGTGGCAGCCGCAGCTCCTCCGGCCCCGACCGGCGCGCACCCGCGCATCTTCATGGATGCGAACACGAAGGCCGCGCTGCAAGCCGCCGCGATGAAGCCGGGTCCGACCCAGCGCGCGGTCATGAAGTGCGACAACGTGATCGGGCACCCGACGCAATGGACCTCGGGTGGCTACATGGGGCTCGGCTTCGTCGAGCCGCTGTCGGCGTGCTTGATCGCGTACGAGGTACGCGGTGATGCCGCGAGCGCCGCGGCCGCGGTGACGTATTTCAAGGCGCTCCTCGACGACTACCAGACGCTCGGCGACGGCAAGGGCGGCGACGACGTCGTCACCCACGACACCGGCTACGCGATGCGCGCGTTCGGTCCGTACGCGGCGATCGCGTACGACTGGCTGCACGACGCGCCCGGCGTCGACGAGAACCTGCGCGCGCACGCGCGCGAGCGCTTCGCCGCGTGGACCGGCTGGTACGACACGATGGGCTATCACAACAAGGAGCCCGGCGCGAACTACCACGCGGGCTACGTCTTCGCCGAGTCGATGATCGCGATCGCCGAGGGCGGTGAAGCCGGCAGCGCGGGCGATCAGGTGTGGAAGCACGTCACCGACGACATCTTCGCGCACGACCTCGCGGGCGCGATGATGCCGGGCGGCGTCCTCGACGGCGGCGACTGGCTCGAGGGTTGGCAGTACGCGCCGCTCTCGATCGCCGAGTACGCGCTGTCGGCGCGCGCGTTGCGCGACGTCGGCGCGCCGATCACCGGCTTCTCCGCGTGGGAGGCGTCGATCGCGGCGCGCACCGCGTACGCGATGGTGCCCGACAAGAGCGGCGCGTACATCGGCGGCGACAGCGAGACCGAGACGCCGCACGCGCCGATCAGCGCGAACACCGTCTACGCGGTGCTCGTCGATTCGGCGCCCGACAACGCGAAGGCGTGGGCCGCGCAGTGGATCGCCGATCAAGGCCTGAAGGACGACGGCTTCCCGCTGATCGGCGCGCTCGCCGAGGCGCGCATGCCGGCGCCGAAGCCGTTCCCCGGCGACGCGTCGACCTGGTACTACGCGCGCGGCTCGCGCATCTTGTACGCGCGCAGCGACTGGTCGGCGAACGCGGTGTGGATGGTCTCGCAGTGCGCGTCGCGCCGCGTCTCCGATCACATGTGGAACGAGGCGGGCAACTTCGTGCTCTCGCGCGGCAGCGATCACCTGATTGTCGATCCGACGCCGTACGGCGGCTTCTCGACCTTGTCGGGCAACGGCCCGACCGTGGCGTCGAACAATTTCCCGTCGGAGTACAAGCCGGGGCAGGGCTGGTGGGGCACCGACGCGACCGTCGACTTCCGCTGGGCGCGCCAGACCAAGTCCGGCGTCGTCGCCGCGCGCTGCGACTACGACGGCCAGTTCCGCTTCCAGGACACCGCGTCCGACATCCCGCGCGCGATGCGCGATCTCGTGCTCGTGCCGTACACCGGCGGCGCCGCGATGGTCGTCGTCGACGACGTCGACGGCGCGGCGAGCGATCGCCCGCTGATGACGCGCCTGCGATCGATGGGCGCGTTCGCCGGCGGCGGCCCGACCTGGCGCGCGTCGGTCGGCAACAGCGACGCGGTCGTGCAGGTCGCGTTCGCGACCGCGGGCACGCCGGCGACCGACACGCCGCCGATGGGCGACTGCTCGACCTCGACGCGCGGCGGCTGCACCGACGCGCGCTTCAACGTCGGCGAGTGGAAGCTCGAGGTCCCCGCGACCCACGCGCAGTCGTTCACGATCGTCGACGCCGTCGCCAAGGGCACCGACCCGGGCGGCGCCGCGACCTCGAACGGCTCCGGCTGGCGCGCGGTCGAGATGGATCGCGCGTCCTCGCACTTCGCGGTCGTCGCGGTCGATCCGAACCTGACGACGGTCACGTACACCGCCGCGCCCGGCACCCACGTCGTCGTCGGCGCGCCGGCCGGATCCTCAGGACGTAGCGATGTGAGCGCGACGCAGAACGGCGGCGGCTGCGACGTCACCGTCACGCCGCACTCCGGCGATGGCGGCTACGACGCCTCGCCGCTCGTCTTGAAGCTCGACGGCGGCTGCGCCGTCTCCGAAGATCCGTCGCAAGACGGCTTCACCCCGCCCAACGGCATGGACCCGCCGCCGGGCTCCTCGACCGGCGACCTCAGCGGCGGCTGCTGCCAATCGAACCGCGCGAGCGATTCGATCGCGCCGCTCTTGTTCGTCGTCGTGGTGCTGTCATCGCGACGATCACGCCGAGCGCGACGAGCATAGAGCCGAGCGGCCGCGCGACGTCTCAGGACACGAACGCGGCGAGGCGGTCCATCGTCTGGCCCCAGCCTTCCGTCGCCATCGAGTTATGGCGGCGGATCGCCTCCCACGCGCCGGCGTCGGCGGACGCGGTCGAGATGATCTGCACGACCGCGACCCGCGTGCGGTTGCCGTCGCCGGACATCGTGACGTGCGACGTGATCGTCGCGTCGGGCGGCCAACCCGGCACCATCGGGTGCGCCTTCGGCCGGCCCTGCTCGTCGACGAAGCCGATCGTGAAGGCGAGCCGCTCGGGCGGGACCAGCTCGTCGCACTGCCCCGCGATCCAGACCCCGTTCGCGTCGCCTTCGAAGCGGTGACAGAAGTGGATGCGTCCGCCCGGCTTCATCTCGAGCGCCTTGACCTCCATCGTCGCGCCGTGCGGTCCGAACCACTGCGCGAGCCGCGACGGCTCGGTCCACGCCGCCCACACGAGCGAGCGCGGCGCGTCGAACGTGCGCTCGACGTAGATCACGTCGCCGCCGGCGAGGCCGCGCGCGTGCGCGTCCATCTTCTCGAGCGTCTCGGTCCAGCCCTGGCGCTGGCCGGCCGCGAAGTCGCGGTTCGCCGGGATCGTCTGCTGGACCTTGATGCGCGTGCCGTGCTTCTCGTCGCTGAAGTCCGCGATCGTCACGATCTCTTGCTCGAGGCCGTCGATCTTCGACGTCCAGTGGATCTTCTCGTTCGGCACGATCGCGAGGTACGTGCCGCCGAAGCCGGACTCCATGCCGTGCCCGCGCATGACGATGCGGAACTTCCCGCCGACGCGGAAGTCCACCTCGCAGTGCGGGATCTCCATCCCCTTCGGCGCGAACCAGCGCGCGAGGTGCTCCGCCTTGCTCCACACCTCGAAGACGAGGGCGCGCGGCGCGTCGACGAATCGATCGATCGTGATCATGTCACTCATGGCTCACTCCTTGTCGAGGGCGAGCCGTCCGGGCCCGCGCGTCGCGATGTAGAGGAAGACGAACGCGAACAGCGCCGCGAAGCCGCCGCCGTTCACGATGGGCAGGAACTTCAGATCGTCGAACGCGAGCTTCCAATGGAACTGGAAGTACGCGACCGCGAGCATGCCGCTGCAGATGAACGCGGCCGCGCGCGTGAAGAGGCCGATCGCGATCAACGTGCCGCCGACCATCTCGATGATCGCGCCGAACCACAGCTGCGAGCCGAGCTCCATGCGCGGCATGCCGAACACGCCGAACATCTTCCCGATGCCGGGGAAGACGAGCATCACGCCGGCGGCGATGCGCATCGCGACGTAGGCGATCGGCTCGAGCTCCGAGAGGCTATTTCTTGCGCTCATGCTTTCGCTCCTTCTGGATCTCTTTCAGGTACTCGTCCAACCGATCGAAGCTCTCTTCCCAGAACCGCTTGTAGTGCGCGACCCAGTCGAAGACTTCCTCGAGCGGCGCCGCGCGCAAGCGGCACGGACGCCACTGCGCGTCGCGCCCGCGCGCGATCAGCCCGGCCTTCTCGAGCACCTTGAGGTGCTTCGAGATCGCGGGGAGGCTCATGTCGAACGGCGCCGCGAGCTCCGTCACCGACGCCTCGCCCGACGCCAGCTTCGCCAGGATCGCGCGACGCGTGGGATCCGCGAGGGCAGCGAAGGTGGCGTCGAGGCGGTTCGAGTTAACCATCGGGTTAATTAACCTATAGGTTGAATGCGGCAGACTGTCAAGGGGTGATGTTAGGGTGCGCGGCGATGTTGTCCTCGGAGACTGGCGCAGCCGACAGCGCGCTCGGACGCGCGCTCGCGCGGTTCGGGCACGGCGCCTTGCGCCCGGGACAAGCCGACGTGATCGCCGACGTCTTGGCGGGGCGTCCCGTCGTCGCGGTGATGCCGACCGGCGCGGGAAAGTCGCTCTGCTATCAGCTGCCCGCGACGATCCTCGCCGAGAAGGGCGGCGTGACGCTGGTCGTCTCGCCGCTGATCGCCTTGATGAAGGATCAGGTCGATTCGCTGCGCGCGCGCGGGATCGCGGCGGCGCAGCTGACCTCCGCGGTCGGCGCCGACGAGCAGCGCGAGATCCTCGACGGCATCCGCGCCGGCGCGTACACGCTGCTCTACGTCGCGCCCGAGCGGTTCAAGTCGCCGCGCTTCCTCGACGCGATCCGCTCGATCCAGCTGGCGCTCGTCGCGATCGACGAAGCGCACTGCATCTCCGAGTGGGGCCACGACTTCCGGCCCGACTATCGCCGCCTCGGCGAGGTGATCCGCGAGCTCGCGCCCGCGCGCATCGCGGCGTTCACCGCGACCGCCACGCCGGAGGTGCGGCGCGACATCGGCGAGCAGCTCGGCATGGACGAGGCGCGCGTGCACGTGCGCGGCTTCGATCGTCCCAACCTCTATTACTCGGTCGACAAGGCCGGCGGCGCCGCCGACAAGGCGCAGCGCTTGATCGAGCTGGTGCGCATGCGCGAGGGCGGCGTCGCGCTGGTCTACGCGGCGACCCGCAAGAACGCCGAGAAGTACGCGCACGATCTCTCGCGCAGCGGCATGCGCGTGCGCGTCTATCACGCGGGGCTCGGCGATCGCGATCGCGAGAAGGCGCAGGACGTCTTCATGGCCGGCAAGCTCGACGCGATCGTCGCGACCAACGCGTTCGGCATGGGCGTCGACAAGAGCGACATCCGCTTGGTCGTGCACGCCGACATCCCGCGCTCGCCCGAGGCGTACTACCAGGAGGCGGGCCGCGGCGGTCGCGACGGTCGCGCCACGCGCTGCGTGCTGCTGTTCAATCACGGCGACGCGCGCGTGCAGGAGCTCTTGATCGACAGCTCGTATCCGTCGGCGGAGGTGCTGCGCGCCGCGTGGAAGCTCTTGCGCGACGAGCCTTCCTTGGGGGACTTGGATCGGATCGAGGATCGCTTGAAGTCGCGGCTGCCCGGTGACCTGCACGGCGCCGCGGTCGCGTCGTGTCTGCGCTTGCTCGAGCGGCACGGCCTCTTGCGCAACGACTCCGGCTTCGCGGTCGCGATCCGCCCCGAGCCGGGCGCGATCCCGCTCGACGTCGAGCACCTCGCGCGCCGCAAGAGCGTCGAGCTCTCCAAGTTGAAGACGATGATCGAGTACGCCTACTGGCCGCGCTGCCGCCGCCAGTTCGTGCTCGACTACTTCGGCGACGAGGACTGGAACGATCGCGATCGCCGCTGCGGCGCGTGCGACACCTGCGATGCGATCGCGCGCGGCGTCTCGGTCGGGCTGTCGAGCGACTCGAAGGACTCGATCCGCAAGCTGCTCGGCCTGGTCGGCTCGCTCGCCGGCCGCTTCGGCCGCACGCGCCTCGCCGCGCTCGCCAACGGCACCGACGACGATGCCCGCTTCGCCGAGCTCCCCGAGAAAGGCTGCCTCCGCGGCTGGTCGCAGAAAGACGTGCTCGATCTGCTCCGCTCGCTCGAAGGCGCCGGCCTCGTCGAGGCGTCACGCGGCGAGTACCCGACGATCAGCACCACGCGCCGCGGCGACCAAGTCGCGATCGGCTCGATCGATCCGGATGACCTCGGCATCTCGCTCGTCCGCTCGGCGCCGCGCGCGCGCAAGCCGCGCGGCCCACGCAGACGCGCGCGTTCATGACGCTGCCGGCGCCGATCGATCAGCTCGTCGACGAGCTCGCAGCGATGCCGGGCGCGGTCGCGGTGACGCTCGGCGGATCGCGCGCCTCCGGATCGCACGACGCGCACAGCGACTGGGATCTCGGCGTCTACTATCGGGGCCCGATCGCCCTCGACTCGCTCGCGCGGCGCGGCACCGTGCACCCGCCGGGCTCGTGGGGCCGCTTGATGAACGGCGGCGCGTGGCTCGACGTCGGCGGGATCGAGGTCGACGTGATGCTGCGCGATCTCGACGTCGTCGAAGGGTGGTGCGCCCGCGCCGCCGTCGGGGAATACGAGGTCGATGCGCTGCTCGGCTATGTCGCCGGAGCGCCGACGTATCTCCTGCTCGCCGAACGCGCGTCGGGTCGTACCCTGCGCGGATCGCTCCCTGCGATCGGCGCGTTCCCCGACGCGCTCGCCTCCGCAGCGACCGAGCGTTGGCGCTTCCACGCGCGGTTCAGCCTCGAACAGGCGCGGATGCGCGTCGCGCGCGACGACGCGGCCGGCCTCGTCGCGCAAGCGACCAAGGCCGCGATCGAGACCGCGCACGCGCGGCTCTGCGCGCAGCGGACGTGGGTGCTCAACGAGAAGCGCATCCTCGATCGCGCCGGCCTCGCCGCAGTCCACGCGCACGTCGCCGGCGGCCTCGGCGGCGCGCCGGGCGCGTGGCTCGATGCGCTCGAGGCGCTGCTCGATCACGGCTCGGCATCAGGTCCGGGCACGTCGTCGGGGCCGATCGGATCGCCGCGCTTGTAGCCTTCGCGCAGCAGCCAGGTCGTCGGCGAGACGACCGGCAGCTGGTCGGGATGCCTCGGCACGCGCCACTCCGCGATCGCGTGCGCGCTCGAGTACGGATCGGTTCGCCACGCGACGTGCCGGTCGCACCCGTGGTGACGCCAGTTGTTGACGATGTAGCTGACCGCGTTGCGCACCTGCGTCGGGTTCGTGAGCGCGGTCGCGTGATAACGGAACGCGAAGACGTCGCCGCGCTTGCGGCGTAGCTCGCGATTGAGCCGCTTTGCGGCGCTGACCGCGAAGCCCTGCATGCCGCGGCAGAGCGCGACCTTGCTGTCGGCTTCGACGAGCAGGTGCACGTGGTTCGATTGGATGCTCACGTGCGCGATGCGAAAGTCGGCGCGAGCGCGGCAGCGATCGACCGCGCGACGGATCGCGCGATACGCGTGCCGCGTGCGCAGGCTCGAGACCTCGCGCGTCACGCGAAGCACGACGTGCACTGGTTGCCGCGGATCGTGCTCTGGGCGCGTGCGATGGCGCGGATCTCGTCGTCGCCCCGTCACCGGCCGACCGCGCTTCTTCCGCAACGCGCCGCGCTTCGTGCGCGGACGCAGATCGATCTCGAGCTGCCCCTTGCGCCGCCGATTCCACGTCGATCGTGCTCGTCTCCCCTTCTTCACGATTAGGGCAATGATATATGAAGGAGACCAAAACGACAGGATGATGGGTGGCAATCCCTGGCAGGTATGTGCTCAGGGCAAAAGTCGGTTGGTTCCCCGAGCGCCGACATCGGCGCGGCCGCCCACGTTCGTGCGATCACGAGGCTCCGCGCCGTCGGCCTTTTCAGATTTTTCGGTTTCGGAGCCTGCGACGGCCCTGGAGCGCTCACACTCCCGCGGGAGGCGGGGTAGAGTGGAAGCATGTTGGCCGAAGGCGAGCTCGCGCCGGACTTCGAGGTCACGGCGCACGATGGGTCGCGGGTGAAGCTCAGCGACTACGCGGGGAAGAACGTCGTCTTGTGGTTCTATCCGGCGGCCGACACCCCTGGTTGAACGCGCGAAGGCATCGGATTCCGTGATCGAATCCGCGAGTTCGAAGACAAGAACACCGTCATCCTGGGCGCGAGCTTCGACGACGAGCACGCCAACAAGGCGTTCGCCGAGAAGTATCAGTACCCGTTCAAGCTGCTGTGCGACGTCGACAAGGCGATCGGGAAGGTCTACGGCGCCGTCGACGATCAGGACTCGGGGTACGCCAAGCGCATCTCGTACCTGATCGGCCCGGACCGCCGCGTCAAGAAGGTCTACGCGACGGTGAAGCCCGCGACGCATCCGGATCAAGTCTTCGCCGATCTATGATCGGCGCGTGCTCAAGATCCTCCTCCTCGCGCTGGCGCTAGAGACCGGCGGCAGCATGGGCGGCGGCGACTTCTCGGAGTCGACCAGCAGCTCGGGCGGCAGCTACTCGAGCCACGACAGCTCCTACGACAGCGGCGACTCGTACTCCTATCACTCGTCGAGCTCGTCGACGGGCGACGCCGGCGCCGACCTGATCATCGCGATCGTCGGGCTCGCGATCTCGCTCGTGTTCGCCGCGATCAAGAAGTCGTCGAGCCTGCCGAGCTACACGCCCGACTACGCGACGCCCGACACGTCGATGTCGTACGGCAACGTCGCGGACATCACGGTCTTGCGCGTCGCGATCGACGCGCGCGCGCGCAAGCTCGTGCAGACCGAGCTCGCGCGCATCGCGCAGGTCGCCGACACCAAGACCGCCGAGGGCCGCGCGACGATGCTGCGAGAGGTCGCGTTGATGATGCGGCGCCTGCGCGACTCGTGGGTCTACGGCGGCGCGCACAACTTCCCGATGATGTCGCTCGCCGAGGCCAAGCAATCGTTCCAGCGCATGACCGACGACGCGCGCGGCCGCTTCAAGACCGAGACGATCCGCAACGAGCAGGGCATGACCACGCGCGCCGATGCGCCCGAGCTCCACCCGACCAGCGACGACGGCCCCGGCGTGATGGTGGTCAGCGTGATCGTCGCCGCGCGCCACGAGCTGTTCACCGTCAACCGCATCGGCGACGGCGAAGATCTGCGCAAGGCGTTCGAGTCGCTGTCGTCGATGATCGCGGGCGAGCTGGTCGCGGTCGAGGTCGTGTGGATGCCGTCGGCGGAAGACGATCGCATCAGCTCGATCGCGCTCGAGGCCGCGTATCCGAAGCCGGATCTGATCCCGATCCCGGGCGCGCTCGTCGGCAAGGTCTTCTGCGAGTACTGCGGCGCGCCGTATCCCGCCGAGGCGATCGCGTGCCCGAACTGCGGCGGTCGCGCGAAGGGTGCCGCCGCGTGAAGAAGATCGTCCTCGCGCTCCTCTTGCTGGCAGGGATCGCGCACGCCGATCCGGAGACCGGCGGCAGCGTCGGCGGCGGCGACTGGGGCGGCGATTCACCGAGCGCGCCGAGCAACGACTCACCGTCGTACTCGAACGACTCGCCGTCGAGCTACAGCTACAGCTCGAACGATACGAGCAGCAGCAGCAGCAGCAGTAGCAGCGGCGGCTCGCACGGCGGCGGCGGGCCGAGCCTCCCTCCCGCCGCGATCCTCGGCATCCTCGCGATCGGCGTCGTCTTCATCGGCGGCGTCGCGCTCGCCACCCGCCTCGCGCCGAAGCCGGCGCTCCGCCCGGTGAACGCCGGCGCGCTCATCGCCGCCGGCGCGACCACCGACGTCACGGTCCTCCAGATCGCGCTCGACGCGCGCGCGCGCACGTTCGTGCAGCGCGAGCTCGCGCGCATCGCGCAGGCCGCCGACACCAAGACCGCCGACGGCCGCGCCACGCTCCTGCGCGAGGTCGCGCTCATGCTGCGACGCCTGCGCGACTCGTGGGTCTACGGCGGCGCGATCAACGAGCCGATGATGTGGAAGCGCGACGCGCAGCAGGTCTTCACGCGTCACGTCGACGACGCGCGCGCGCGCTTCAAGACCGAGACGATCCGCAACGAGCAAGGCGTGACCACGCGCGCCGACGCGCCCGAGCTCCACTCGACCAGCGACGACGGCCCCGGCCTCATGCTCGTCACCGTCGTGGTCGCCGCGACCCACGAGCTCTTCACGGTCGCGCACGTCGCCGACGGCGAGGATCTCCGCAAGGCGCTCGAGGCGCTGTCGTCGATGATCGCGAGCGAGCTGATCGCGGTCGAGATCGTGTGGATGCCGTCCTCGGAGGACGAGCGGCTCAGCTCGATCGCGCTCGAGGCCGCGTACCCCGACGGCGCGCTGATCAAGCTCGCGGGAGCGACCGCGGGCAAGACGTTCTGCACCTTCTGCGGCGCGCCGTATCCCGCCGAAGCGATCGCGTGCCCGAACTGCGGCGGCCGCCCGGCAGAGAAGACCTAGAAGCCGAGCACCTGCTGCACCCACGCGTCGCCGTAGGTGTCGCGTGCGAACTGGCGCAGCGCCGCGGCATCCGACGAAGTCTCGAGCTTCGTGTAGTAGTCGTCTTGATCGGTCCACGCGAAGTCGGTCATGACGCTGCCCGTGCGATAGCGATCCATCGCGCGACGGATCTGCCACGCCATGAATTCCTTGAACTGCGTGTTCGACGCGAAGTAGCTGGGGTCCTTCGCCTTGACCGCCATGCCCTCGGCGAGCGCGTAGACGTTGAACTCGAGCGGGCCCATCACGGCGTCGGTCCAGCCGCCCTTCCACAGGCCGTGCTGCTCCTGATCGATCGCGACCTCGGCGCCGTTGATGTACGCGTCCCACTCGTCCCAGAGGTAGAGCGGCGTGTCGTCCCACGCGGTCTGCCCGACCAGGTACGTGTCGTAGCGCGGCCCGCGCAACGACGCCGGCACGTACGCGTTGACGTCCGACTTGCGGATGTTCGGCTCGAGGACGATCGCGGCCTTGTCGCCGAGGACGTAGAAGCCGTTCGCGCGCTGGTTCGTGCCGGTGTGGTAGTTGCGCAGCTCCGAGTTGATCCCGTGCGTGGTCTCGTGGCCGGCGGTCTCCGCGTCGGCGTCCCAGTACTGATCGCCGTACGACGACGGCAGGTGGTTCGCGATGTCGGTGAGCGCGGCGCCCCACGTCGGATCGGACTTGTGCTGCTGATCGGGCCAGTCGAGCCACACGACGCCGTCGCCGGGTTGCGGCTGCGGCATCGCATCCGGCGTCGGCTGGATCATCGCGTCGGGAGATCCCGGCGGCGCATCCACCGATCCGGATCCTTGCGGCGCATCGGGCGTCGCTTGCTTCACCCCGGGATCGAACGTGCACGCACCGACGAACCACGCCGCGATGATCGTCTTCCGCATGCGCGCATCATCGCGCCGGGATGATCGCTCGGCGCGTTCACACGAAATGACAGAGACGAAAGTTCAGAGCGGATGCACGCGGAAGACGCTCTTGCCGTCGTAAGAGACGTCGTCGGCAGGCGCCGTGCCCATGCCCATCGTCTCGACTTTGGTTCCCTCG
>DATJIA010000445.1:0-12279 GCA_035493675.1 Kofleriaceae bacterium
AGGATCGAGTCGCGGCAGAGGAAGTTGACCTTGATCTGCATCGGGTAGCCGAGCCAACCGACGATGTCGATGTTGTCCCAGCCTTCCTTGTTGTCGCCGCGCGGCGGGTAGTAGTTGATGCGGACGACGTGATCGATGTGCCCGTAGAGATCCGGGTACAGGTGCGGCTGCAGGATGTGATCGAGGACGCCGAGCTTGGTGACCTCTTTCGACTTGAACGACTCGGGGTCGTCGAGGACCTCGCCGTCGCGGTTGCCGAGGATGTTGGTCGAGTACCAGCCCTGGAGGCCGAGCAGGCGCGCCTTGAAGCCGGGCGCGAGGATCGTCTTCATCAGCGTCTGGCCGGTCTTGAAGTCCTTGCCCGCGATCGGCAGCTGCTGCTTGCGCGCGAGCTCGGTCAAGGCGGCGGTGTCCACGCTGAGGTTGGGCGCGCCGTTGCAGTACGGGACGCCCATCTTGAGACACGCGTACGCGTAGATCTGGGAAGGGGCGATGTCGTCGGACGACTTGCGCAGGCCCTCTTCGAAGGCCGCGAGGGTCGCGTGGGTCTCGGTCGGCTTGCGGTAGACCTCGGTCGAGCCGCACCAGACCGCGACGATGCGATCGCAGCCGTTGTCTGCCTTGAAGCGACGGATGTCCTCCATCACCTGCTCGGCGAGATCCATCTTCGACGTGCCCTTCTTGAGGTTGGGCCCGTTCAGCTTCTTGACCCACGCCTGTTCGAAGACGGCGGGCATCGGCTTGATCTGCTCGAGCTCGGGCTTCAGCTGCGCGAGCAGCTTCTCCTCGAGGACGCCGGCGCGCGTCGCGGCTTCGAACGCGTTGTCGGTGAAGATGTCCCAGCCACCGAACACGATGTCGTCGAGCTTCGCGAGCGAGACGTAGTCGCGGATCGCGGGCACGGTGTTGTCGGTGCGCTTGCCGAGCCGGATCGTGCCCATCTGGGTGAGCGATCCGA
The DNA here is from genome assembly GCA_035493675.1 of Kofleriaceae bacterium. GTDB lineage: Bacteria > Myxococcota_A > Polyangia > Haliangiales > Haliangiaceae > JAIOQA01. The sequence continues at coordinate 959 of DATJIA010000445.1, forward strand.
TCGGCTTGCCGATGCCGCGGCGAACCGCCTGCACGCCGGCGATGAACGTCGTCGCAACCGCGCCCATGCCGGGCAAGAGGATGCCGAGCTTGCCCTGCGCGGGCCGAACGTCGACGCCTTTCTTGAGAGCCATCGTCTAGTCTCCGGTGGGTGCCTGATGCAACCGTTGAGCCGGCAACTTGCCCCAATGGTCTCGCGGGCGCAAGCGCGTCGCGCAGGTGGTGCCCCGACGAATCCTGTCGGAGTTCCGACAGTGAAGCGTCGATCGATCAGGGCGCCGGCGGAATCGTGCGGTTGGACACTTCGCCGAGGAACATGATCGTCTGGGTGACCCAGGCGGCGACGAAGACCAACGTGAACGACCAGATCGCGCGCGCGCCGTCGCCGGCCTCGCCCTTCTCGAACAAGGTCTGGAAGGCGATGATCAGGAACGCGAACCCGGCCATGCCGACGATCATCAGGTTGAAGCCGGCGAGCAGCCGGCCCACGAGCGGGCGCTCGCCCTGATTGGTCTTCGTGAGCCCGAAGGCCGCCATGCCGAAGACCAGGAGGCCCGGGAGCAGCAGCCCGAACGCCGGCCGGTACAGCATCTCGCGCGCCTCGCTCGGCAGCTTGGTCGTCACCGAGTAGAGCAGCATGCCGACGCCCATCAGCGAGACCAGGTACGCCTGCCACTTGAAGAAGCCGAGCGCGAACTTGATCCCCAGATGCGGATCCGGAAGCGGCTCGCGCGAGTCGCGCCAGCGCGCCACGATGTAGAGCGCGAGCGGCGCGAACAAGCCGATCGCGATGAGCGGGATCATCGCCGCGCCCATCATCTGGAACATGAAGAATGGCGACGGCCCTCTCGAGTGGCCGCCGAAGTCGTCGCTGTCCATGTCGTCCATGGTCTCCCCCTGTGCAGGCGAGACTACTACGGTCGTGCGACTACGGTCGTGCGACGGGCAGCGTGAAGACGAAGCGCGAGCCGAGGCCGAGCTTCGATTCGGCCCAGATGCGGCCGCCGTGCGCGTCGACGATGCCCTTCGCGATCGACAGGCCGAGGCCGGTGCCCTTGTAGCCGGCCTCCTTGCCGCGGAAGTAGCGCTCGAACAGGTGCGGGAGATCGTCGGGCGCGATGCCGGGGCCGTCGTCGGTGACCCACAGCTCGACCTCGCCGTCGGTGCGCGCGCGCGCGCCGACCTCGACGACGCCGGCGTGGCTCGAGACCTTGAGCGCGTTCGACATCAGGTTCGAGAGCACCTGCACCGCGCGATCGCGATCGCAGACGACGAGCGGGAGATCGACGTCGGGGTGGACGTCGAGGCGGATCGCGCGCTCGGCGGCGAGCGGCTCGAACATCTCGACGGTCGCGGCGACCACCTCGCTCGGCGCGTGCGGCGACGGCGCGATCGTGAAGCGGCCGACCTGCATGCTCGCGAAGTCGAGCAGGTCCTCGATCATGCGCGCCATGCGCTCGGCGTTGCGCTGGATCCGCTCGGCGGCGGTGCGCACGCGGCGCAGGCGCGGGTCGCCGCCGGCGTCGACGAGCAAGAGGTTCGACGCGCCCATCACGATCGCGCCGAGCGGCGTGCGCAGATCGTGCGAGACCACCGCGAGGAGCTCCTCGCGGATGCGCGCGTTCTCCTCGGCCTCGCGGCGCGCGGTGCGATCGAGCTCGCGCGATCGGCGCAGCTCGGCGTCGGCGCGCTTGCGCATGACCGCGCCGGCGACGTGCATCGCGACCGCGCTCGCGATCTGCAGCTCGTGCTCGCTGAAGGCGCGCGGCTCGTCGGCGTACAGCATGAACTTGCCGATCACGCGGCCCTGGTGGAGCAGCGGGATGAACGCGAGCGCGCGGATGTGCTCGGCGCGGAAGACCGGCAGGTACGCGGCCCACGCCGGATCGCGCTCGACGTCCTCGACGACGATCGGCGGCGGCGAGACGTGGTTCGGCTTCCACGGCGAGTGCCCCTCGACGGCGGCGCGGTAGTCGTCGGACAGGCCGCGCCACGCCTTGAAGCGCATCACGCCGCCCTCGTCGAACAGGAGGATCGAGACGCGCGCGATCCCGATGCCGATCTGCATCGCGTCGGCGGCGAGCTCGTAGATCTCCTCGATCACGTGCACCGCGTTGACCGCGTGGGTCAGGCGATAGAGCAGCTCCGCCTCGGCGCGTCCGCGCCGCTCGGCCTCGTACAGGCGCGCCCGCACGATCGCGGCCGCGGCGGCGTCGGCGAGCACGCGCAGGTAGTCGCGATCGATCGGATCGACCGGCCGCGAGCCGATCGTCAGCGACACCGCGCCGAGCGGCGGGCCGCCCGCGCGCAGCGGGATGCAGCCGATCGAGACCCGCTCGTAGGACTCGCGGCGCAGCGACGCGGCGAGCTCCTCGTAGCCCGCGTGCACCATGTCGTCGAGCGTCTCGAACCAGTAGGTCGCGCCGTGGACGACCGTGTCGATCACGGGCATGCGCGGCGACGCGTCGAGCGGGATCCGATCGAAGCGCGCGCGCGTCTCGGCGAGCACGCGCTTGGTCTCGACCATCGTGATCCCGGTGCGGGCGTCGTCGACCAGCCAGATCGCGACGCCGCGCGCGTCGATCGCCTCGCCGACGCCCTCGACGAGGATGCGCACGATCTCGCCGACGGTCGCGGCGCCGCCGAGCGCCGAGGTCGTGCGCTGCACCGCGACCATGCGCGTCTCGGCGAGATCGCGGCGGACGATCTCGCCCTCGAGCGTGCCGGCGCGCTGCTCGGCGGCGGCCAGCGCGCGCAGCGTGTCGCCCGGCGGGCTCGGCGCGCGCGCACCCAGCCCGCGCGCGTGGTCGTCGCGCAACGCCTCGAGGCCGGCGCGATCGTGCGACACGCAGCCGCGCACGAGCGAGAACGGATGCGCGCGTGACAGCTCGCTCCACGCCTCCTCGAGCGCGAGCACCGCGCGCGCGTTGCCGTCGCGCCAGAGCGCGTCGACCAGCTCGGCGTAGACGTGGACCGGACCCGAGGGCGACTTGCGCTCGACGCCGTCGATCAAGCCGCCGATCTCGGCGTCGAAGCGCGCGCGATCGACGCGGCCGTCGATCACGAACGACGCGAGCGCGTCGGCGGCGTCGAGCGCGACGAAGCGCCCGCTCGCGCGCGCGGCGGCCAGCGCGGCGCCGTGCCCCGCCTCGAGCCGCGACAGGATCGCGAACCGGTGTGCGGGCGCGGCGATCACGACCGCGCCGCCGTCGCGCGCGAGCGCGTCGCCGAGGTAGGCGGCGGCCTCGGCGCTCAGGAGCGCGTCGTCGTCGTAGAAGTGGACCGGGTGCGTGCCCATCGGGTGCTCACGGCGCCGTCTGCCGGATCGGGAACGTCACGGTGAAGCACGCGCCGCCGCCCGCGGCGTCGGCGACCGCGATCGTACCGCCGTGCGCGGCGACGATCTCGCGCGCGACGTAGAGGCCGAGCCCGAGCCCGCCGTAGTTGCGCATCGGCACCGCGCGCTCGAAGCGCTCGAAGATCCGCGCGCGGTCCGCGTCGGGGACGCCGGCGCCGTGATCGCGCACGTCGAGCACCGCGTCGCCGCGCTCGGCGCGCAGCGTGACGTCGATCGGCTTGCCGACGCCGTACTTGATCGCGTTGGCGAGCAGGTTGGTCAGCACCTGTTGCACGCGCAGCGGATCGCAGCAGGTCTCCAGCACGGGCGGCACCGTCACCTGCAGCGCGCAGCCGGAGCGGTGCGCGGTGTCGAGCATGCCGTCGCCGACGTCGCGGACGAGCGCCGCGAGGTCGCTCTTCTCCCACCGGAACGGCATGCGGCCGGTCGCGATGCGCGAGACGTCGAGCAGCGACTCGACCAGATCGGCGAGCCGCGTGGTCGATCGCGCCGCGCGCTCGATCCGCGGCGAGGCGCCCTCGGCGCGGCGGATCGTGTCGAGCTGCAGCTGCAGCGCGGTCAGCGGCGTGCGCAGCTCGTGCGCCGCGATCGAGAGGAACTCGTCGCGCATGCGGATCGACGCCTGCGCCTCCGACAGCCGCACGCGCTCGTCCTCGGACCGCCGCTGCTCGGTGAGATCGCGCGTGACCATCGCGAAGCCGACGTGCCGGCCGGTCGAGTCGTGCATCGGCGTGATGATCACGTCGGCCCAGAATTGGGTGCCGTCCTTGCGGACGCGCCAGCCGTGGTGCTCGAAGCGGCCGTCGCGCAGCGCGATCGCGAGCTCCTGATCGCAGAAGTCGCCCTTGCGGCGCTCCTCGGGCGAGAAGATCGCGACGTTCGCGCCGATCACCTCGTCGGTGCGATAGCCGAGGATGCGCTGCGCGCCGATGTTCCAGGTCGTGACGCGGCCGTCGAGGTCGAGCATGAAGATCGCGTAGTCCTTCACGCTCTCGATCAAGAGGCGCAGGCGCTGCTCGCCCTGGCGCAGCTCCTCCTCGGCGGCGCGGCGATCGGTGAGATCGCGCGTGACCTTGACGTAGCCGAGCAGCGCGCCGTCGTCGTCGTGCACCGCGGTGATCACGACGTCGGCCCAGAAGCGGGTGCCGTCCTTGCGCACGCGCCAGCCCTGGTCCTCGACGCGGCCGTTCTTGCGGGCGAGCCCGAGCAGGAGCTCGGGCCGGTGCATCGCGCGATCCTCGGGCGTGTAGAACGCGTCGATGTGGCGGCCGATGATCTCGTCGGGCGTGTAACCCTTGATCAGCTCGGCGCCGCGGTTCCACGTCTTCACGCGACCTTCCGCATCGAGCGAGAAGATCGCGTAGTCGCGGACGCTGCCGATCAGCAGCTCGAGTTGACGCTCCGCGCTCTCGGCGCGTTCGCGATGGGGGCTGCCTGTCTCCACGTCCCGACAAGCCTACCCCCGGGTCGGGGAGTCGACTAGCGATCAACCGCCGGTGGGCTCCAGCGACACGCCGAAGTACATCAGGGTCGGGCTCACCGGCGAGAACGCGACGGCGAACAGCCGATGGTACTGGTTGTGGGTCTTGGTCAGCGCCTTCGACTGGGCGTCGTAGCGGAAGACGTCGGTCCCGTAGTTCTGGAACGAGACGCCGAACGCGACATAGAGGACGTTCGCATCGGTCGGGTGCGCGAACATCGGCGGGCCGTTCTGCAGCGAGATCTGGTCGACGCCCTCGGTCAAGACCACGGTGAAGGTCGCGCCGCCGTCGGTCGAGCGCCACACCTCGCGCTTGTCGCCGTCGGAGATGTCGATGCCCTGCGCCCACACGATCTTCGGATCGACGGGCGAGATGACCGCGGTGAAGACGTTCGAGCGACCGCTCGAGCCGGCGGCCGTGCCCATCGCGGGCGCCCAGCCGAGCTTGCCGTCGCCGCCGTTGGTGGTGACGAACGCGCCGGTGCCGATGGTCCCGACGATCACGTGATCGAGGCTCGCGGGATCGAACGCGGCGCGGTACGCGAACGCGTTCGGATCGCTCGACGCGAGGTTGCCCTGCACGGTCCAGCTCGCGCCGGCGTCGGTCGAGTCCCACAGCTGCGTCGCGGCGTCGCCGATCCGGACGTGGTCGGGGTTCGCGGGATCGACGCCGAGCCCGACGATCGTCGAGGTGCCGGGCGCGGTCAGCTTCGTGATCGTCTCGTCGTCGACGCGCACGAGCACGGTGCCGTTGTCCATCCAGCCGTACGCGCGCTTGGCGCCGGCGGCGTTCAAGACGAGCGTGTCGTCGGTCGTGCCGATCGAGCGCCACGTGCAGCCGGCGTCGGTCGAGAGCAGGATCGCGTTGCCGGTGCCGGCGAGCAGGCGGTTCGGATCGCCGAGCGCGACCAGCCCGCGCGTGTAGGTCGGCGGCGTGAGCTGCTGGTCGGTCGGCGCGAGCGTCGCGCCTTCGTCGGTCGTGAAGGTCACGCCGCCGGTGCCCATCACGGTCGTGCACTTCGGCGTGGTCCACACGGCGGCGTCGGCGGGCGCGACGTTGGCGTCCGCGGCCGCGTCGGCGGTGCCCGCGGGCGCGTCGGGGTTCGAGCTGGACGATCCGCCGCACGCCGCGAGCGCGATCAACAAGGGGAACGACTTCTTCATGGACCGGCGATTATGCCGCTAGTTCTGGTACGGCCGGCCGACGTTCAGCGTGACGGAGGTGACATTGCCGAACGGGCCGGTGACGCTCGGGAGATTCCCGGGCGCGACCGACGCGCTGGTGCCCATGTCGTCGTCGAACGAGCCGATGTTGCCGGGGCAGGGATCGTCGTCGTCCTCGATCGCGTGGACGCGGATCGTGCGGCCGGCGAGATCGTTCATGTCGAGGAGCGCGCCGTCCGAGCGCCGGACGAAGCGCGCGTCGATCGTGTAGGGGATGTCGTCGTCGTCGACCTGCTCCATGCCCTGGCTCTGACCGGTGCAGCCGAGATCGGCGCCGGTGGTCGCGTCCTCGAGGTGCAGCTCGACCTCGAGGTTGTCGCCGAGGTTGTCGGTGACGCCGTGCACCTCGATCGCGCTCGCCCACGGGATGTCGCCCAGCGTGATACTCATCGCGCCGTCGATGGTCTCGCCGGCGTCGTCGGCGGCGTGGAAGCCGATCGGGTGCGCGCCGGCGGCGGTCGTCGACGTGTCCCACGCGACCTCCAGGCCGCAGCCGAAGCGGCAGTCCTTGCTCGGCGACGACATCGGCGCGCCGCCGTCGATCGTCAGATCCCAGCTGACGTCGCCGCGGTACTGCGCCGCGGTCTCGACGGTGACGAGCGCGGCGCCGCGCTGGTCTTCGGCGGTCGGGCGCGCGAAGGCGGCGGCGAGGTGATCCTGGAAGACCAGCGCGAGCGGCGCGGCGCCGCCGGTCTTGCCGCCGGTGTCGTAGGCGGCGAGCGAGAGCTCGTGCGCGCCGATCGTCGCCTCGTCGGACAACCAGTGCAGCGTGCCGGTGCAGCCGTTGCTGCAGTCGCCCTTGTCGGGCAGCGGTGGCTCGAGCGCAGGCGGGAACATCGTGGGCAGGCCGTCGATCAAGAGCTCGACGCGCGCGACGTGATCGCCGGTGATCGTGACGTCGATCGGCACGTCGCCGTGGTGATCGATCACGGTCTCGGCGGTGGGCGCTTGGATCGTCAGGTGCGGGCCGTCGCACGCGGCGATGATCAGGACGAGCAGGGCGAAGCTACGCATGGACCCTCCACGATCGATCCTCGCACGCGCCCGCGCGGGCGCGCGTGAGCGGCGCGTGAAGGGCGCGCAAGATCCGGCGCGTCATTACATCGATTGACGAATCGTGCGCTCAGTTGTAATGTAGGAGTCGTGAAGCTGACGGCCAAGCGCGTCGTGCTGCAGATGCTCTCCGCCGTCGGAGATCAGCCGGCGCCGGCGTCGTCGCTGGTCCGCGCGTGCGCGATCCTGGGCATCAGCGAGAACAACACGCGCGTGACCCTGGCGCGGCTGCTCGCCGACGGCACGCTCGAGGCGAGCGCGCGCGGCGAGTACCGGCTCGGCGGCGCGACCGAGGCGCTCACGCGGGAGGTCACCGGCTGGCGCGACGTCGAGAAGCAGGTGCGCCGCTGGGACGGATCGTGGGTCGCCGCCTTCGCGGGCCCGCTCGGACGCAGCGATCGCGGCGAGCTGCGGCGCCGCGAGCGCGCGCTGCGCCTGCTCGGCTTCGCGGAGCTCGAGCGCGATCTCGCGGTGCGCCCGGACAACCTCGGCGAGCTGCGCGAGCGCCTCTACGCGCTCGGGCTCGATCGCCGCGTGATCGTGTTCACGATGTCGGAGCTCGACGCGCGCACCGACGCGCGCGCGCGCAAGCTGTGGGACGGCCGCGCCCTCGAGCGCGCGTACGAGAAGACGCGCGAGCGGCTCGATCGTTGGATCGAGCGCGAGCCGTCGATGCACCGCGACGCCGCCGCGCGCGAGTCGTTCCTGCTCGGCGGCGAGGCGATCCGGCAGATCTTGTTCGATCCGCGCCTGCCCGAGCCGCTGGTCGACGCCGCCGCGCGCCGCGCGCTGGTCGACGCGATGAAGCGCTTCGATCTGATCGGCCGCCGCATCTGGACCCGCTTGTTCGGCGTCGCGCCCGAGGCGCACGAGGCGTACCTGCAATGAAGGCGACCGAGCTCCTCGACGCCGACGAGATCCGCGCGATGACCGCGCGCTCGGATCTCGACGGCGCGCGCGCCGTGGTCACGAGCTGGGCGATGATCGCCGGCGCGTTCGCGCTGGCGGCGTGCCGGCCCGGCGTCGCGACGATCGCGATCGCGATCCTCGTGATCGGCGGGCGCCAGCTCGCGCTCGCGGTGCTGATGCACGAGGCCGCGCACCGCACGCTGTTCCGCACGCGCGCGTGGAACGACACGCTCACCGATTGGATCTGCGCGCGTCCCGTGTGGACCGACGTCGCGCGCTACCGCACGCACCACCTCGCGCACCACGCGCACGCCGGCACCGATCGCGATCCGGATCGCGCGCTGGTCGAGCCGTTCCCGGTGCGGCGCGGCTCGCTCGCGCGCAAGCTCGCGCGCGATCTGGTCGGCGCGAGCGGCGTGCGCCGCGTGATCGGCCTCGTGCTCATGGACGCCGAGTACCTCGCGTACAACGTGTCGGGCGTCGCCGCGTGGAACCCGCGCCGATCGATCGGCCATCACGCGCGCGCGTTCGTGAAGAACGCCGGCCCCGCGATCGTCGCCAACGCGATCCTGTTCGCGATCCTCGCGCTCGTCGGGCACGCGTGGCTCTACCTGCTCTGGATCGCCGCGTGGCTCACGACCTACGGCCTGTTCCTGCGCGTGCGCTCGATGGCGGAGCACGCGTGCCTCGAGGGCGGCCGGGATCCGATGCGCAACACGCGCACGACGCGCGCGAGCTGGCTGGCGCGGCTGACGGTCGCGCCGCATCACGTCGGCTATCACCTCGAGCATCATCTGTTGCCGACCGCGCCGTACGCGAAGCTGCCCGCGCTGCACGCGCGCCTGCGCGGCGCCGGCGCGATCCCCGACGACGCGCTCGCGCCTTCGTACCTGCACGTCCTGCGCGTCGTGTCGGATCAGCGCGCGTAGACGCGCACGTGATCGACCACCATCGTCTGCGGGAACTGCGTCGAGCCGTCGGGCGGTCCGGGCCAGTTGCCGCCGACCGCGACGTTCAGGATCACGAAGAACGGATGGTCGTAGACCCACGGCGTGCCCGGCGGCAGATCGTTCGGCGTGCGCCGCTCGTACATCACGTCGTCGACGTACCAGCGGACCTCGCCGGGCTCCCACTCGATCGCGTAGACGTGGAAGTCGTCGGCGAGGCTCGCGCTCGCTTGATACGCGGCGGTGAGCCCGCCCGCGCCCGAGTAGCCGGGCCCGTGCGCGCTGCCGTGACAGACGCGGAAGTCGATCACCGCCTCCATCACGTCGAGCTCGCCGCACTGCGGCCAGCCGCTGCCGCCGATGTCGTCGCCGAGCGTCCAGAACGCGGGCCAGATGCCTTGGCCCTGCGGCAGGCGGATGCGCGCCTCGAAGCGGCCGTACGCCTGCGTGAAGCGGCCGCCGGTGTTGATCCGCCCCGACGTGTAGTCGCGGCCGCCGTACTGCTCCGCGCGCGCGACGATCTCGAGGTGGCCGTGGCCGTCGAGGCGCACGTTGTCGGTGCGGTTCGTGTAGTACTCGAGCTCCGCGTTGCCCCAGCCGCCGCCGCCGGTGTCGAAGCCCCACTTGCCGGCGTCGACGGGCGAGCCGGCGGGGCCGTCGAACTCGTCGCTCCACACGAGGGTCCAACCGGGGAGGCCGTCGATCGGGAGCGTCGCGTCGGGCGGCGAGGCGTCGGGCGCTTCGATCGGCGCGTCCGCGCTCGCGTCGATCCGATCGATCGTGCTCGCGTCGGTCCTCGAATCGGTCATCGCGAGATCACCGAAGCGCGCGTTGCACGCGCAGAGCGCGATCGCGAGACAGCCGGCGCGCATCGTTCGATCGTGCGCGCGCCGGCGCCGCGCGGTGGCGCATTTCGATCATTCGGCTGGCGCGTCCTTGAAGTCTTCCATCTCGAACAGCGGCCGCAGCTCGAGCTCGCTCTCCTCGCCCGGCATCGGATCGGGGCAGCGGCGCGCCCACGCGACCGCCTCGTCGATCGAGCGCACCTGCCAGATCCAGTAGCCCGCGACCAGCTCCTTGGTCTCGCTGAACGGGCCGTCGATCACGGTCTTGGTCCCGTTCGCGAACCGCACGCGCTTGCCCGCGCTGCTCTCGCGCAGGCCGTCGCCGGCGAGCATCACACCCGCCTTGATCAGCTCTTCATTGAAAGCGCCCATCTCCGCGAGGAGTTTCTGGGAAGGCAGCTTGCCCGTCTCGGAATTCTTCGTCGCCTTGACCATCACCATGACTCGCATGTCGTTCTCCTTTGATCAGACGACGATCGAGCGCCGCTCGGATCGACATGCCTCACGAAAAAAATTCTCAGGTCGTCACGAAGGTTTCGTGTGCGCCGGCACCGTCGACAGAATGGCTGATCGATCGCGATCGAGATCCTACCCTCGCCCGCGATGAAGACGATCTTCGCTGCGCTCCTGTTCGCCTTCGCCGCGTGCGACGTGGGCACGATCGAACACGGCATCGACGAGCCGGAGACCGCGTCCTTCCTCGCCGCGCCGGCGCCGCTCGCGAACGGCACGCCGGTGACCGGGCTCGCCGCGAGCCGAGGCGCGAACCTCGTGTACTCGATCGACGTGCCGGCCGGCGCGTCGGCGCTGAAGTTCCAGATCAGCGGCGGCACCGGCGACGCCGATCTCTACGTGCGCTTCGGCGCGCCGCCGACGACGACCGCGTGGGACTTCCGCCCGTACCTCGACGGCAACAACGAGAGCGTCGCGCCGCCGTCGGCGACCGCGGGCACCTGGTACGTGATGGTCCGCGCGTACGCGACGTTCGCGAACGTCACGCTGGTCGCGTCGTACTCGACGACGCCACCGCCGCCGCCGCCGCCCGGGCCCGATTGCACGAACGCCGACACCTGGCCGGCGGAGTGGGTCGCGTTCGAGGACGGCGTCTTCGAGCTCGTCAACCAGCGCCGCGCCGCGGGCGCGACCTGCGGCGGCGTCGCGTATCCGCCCGCGCCGCCGCTCACGCTCGACACGCACCTGCGCCAGGCCGCGCGCTGCCACAGCCTCGACATGGCCACGCACGACTACTTCAGCCACACGAGCCAGGACGGCCGCAGCCCGTGGGATCGCATCGCCGCCGCCGGCTACACCGGGTTCGGCAACGCGGAGAACATCGCCGCCGGCCAGGCGAACGCCGCGTCGGTGATGGACACGTGGATGAATTCGGCCGGCCACTGCACGAACATCATGAGCACGAGCTCGAACGAGATCGGGATCGGCTACGCGTACGACGCGAGCGCCGACTACGATCGCTACTGGACGCAGGACTTCGGCGAGCGGTAGCTG
>DATJIA010000446.1:0-3057 GCA_035493675.1 Kofleriaceae bacterium
TGCGCGAAGTACTCGACGCCGGGGATGCCCATGCGCAGCACCGGATCGGCGAAGAACGCGTCGTCGGCGGCGACGATCAGGTCGCACGACCACGCGAGCATCAAGCCGCCTGCGACGCACGCGCCGTGCACCATCGCGATCGTCGGCTTCGGCAGCTCGCGCCAGCGACGGCACATGCCGAGGTACGCCTCGCTCTCGCGCACGAACGTCGCTTCGGCGCCGGCCTTGTCCTCGTGCGGCCACCACTGCGTCGCCGCGCGCGGGAAGTCCTTGTGGATGTCGCGCTCGGGCGTGCCGATGTCGTGACCCGCCGAGAAGTGATCGCCGGCGCCGGCCAGGACGATCACCTTCACGTCGTCGGAGGCAGCCGCGTTGCCGAACGCCTCGTCGAGCGCGCGCGTCATCGCGATGTTCTGCGCGTTGCGATAGCGCGGCCGGTTCATCGTGATGATCGCGATCGGCCCGCGATTCTCGACGAGGATTTCGGTCATGCCGCGCTCTCCTTCGCGTGGCTCGGCGCCAGGCGCGACAAGGTCGTCTCGGCTTCGGCGACGATCCTCGCGATCAGCTCCGCGACGCTCGGCAGCTCGTCGATCACGCCGACCACTTGCCCCGTCGGCAGGATGCCGACATCCGCGCGGCCCTCGACCATGCTCGCGCGCGTCATCATCGGCGCGTTCGCGGCCATGAGCAGCTGCGCGAGCGGCAGGTCTTGATGCGCGCGCATCGCCCGCGCCTCCTTGAGCAAGCCGAAGCGCGTCGCGCCGGTCGCCTTGCGGAACCGGAACGCGTTGCGCAGCGCGCGCCAGAACCGACGGAAACGTCCCGCGCGCTCGAGGCCGTCGATGACCTCCGTCCGGATCACGCGTTGCGGCGCGCCGTCGATGTGCCGCGTGACGACCGTGCCGCCGACCGCGGTCTTCACGTAGATGTCCTTGATCGCGTCGGGCACCGTCGAGTCGCGCGTCAAGAGGAAGCGCGTGCCCATCGCGATGCCGCTCGCGCCGAACGCGAGCGCCGCGACCAAGCCGCGCCCGTCGCGGAAGCCGCCGGCGCCGAGCACGGGGATCTTCACCGCGTCGCAGACATCCGGCAGCAAGAGCGACGTCGGCGTGTCACCGGTGTGCCCGCCGCCTTCGCCGCCCTGCGCGATGATCGCGTCGACGCCGATCGACGCCATCTTCTCGGCGTGACGGCGCGCGCCGACGGTCGGCATCGCGAGGATGCCCGCATCATGGAGACGCGCCACGACCTGCTTCGACGGCGGGCCCGCGAAGCTCGCGACCTTGATCTTCTCGCGCGCGAGGATCGCGAGCCGCGCGTCGAGATCCGATTGATCGGGGCGCAGGTTCACGCCGAACGGGCGATCGGTCTTCGCCTTCACGCTCGCGATCGCCGCCTCGAGCTCCGGGATCGACATCGTCACCGCGCCGAGGATGCCGAAGCCGCCGGCGTCGCTGGTCGCCGCGGTGATGCGCGCGCCCGAGACCCAGCCCATGCCGGTCTGGATGATCGGATAGCGACAGCCGAACAGCTCGCAGATGCGCGTGTGGAGCGCGGTCATGACAGCTCCTTCGCGGCCTTGTTGCCGGGGTCGAAGGTCGCGATCAGCGCGCGTTCCTCGTCGGTGGGCATCCGCGTCACCGGCACCGGCTCGACGAACGAGAGCGGGAAGCCGGTCTTCTCGACGACGTCGGCGAGCGCGACGCCCGGGTGCAGCGACACCAGCCGCATCGATCGATCGGGCGTCGCGAAGTCGAGCACGCACAGATCCGTGACGACGCGGCGGAGCTCGTGGTGCTTCGCGCCGACCGCGCGCGCCCGGTCGTAGCCGAGCCCCGAGACGACGTCGACCTTCGCGACGAAGCTGCGCCGCGAGTGCGCCGGGATCCAGTAGCTCGTCGGATGGTTGATCGTGTTGCCGGGCGCGCCGCGCATGCCGAGCAGCTGCGCCTTCGGCCGCTTCGGATCGCCGATCGCGGCGATGTTCTGGTTGCCGAACCGATCGATCTGCGACGCGCCCATGATCACGTGGCGCCGCCCCGACCAGACGAGATCGAAGATCGCGCGGTACGGCATCCATCCCGACGGCGTGCCGTCGGCCTCGACGAGCGTCGCGACCCCGTCGGTGAGCATCAGGTCGGGCGCGAACGTCGCGCGCGCGAGCTTGGCGGCGATCGACGGCAGCACGCCGATGCCGCTGGCGAGGATCTCGCCGTCGCCGCGGAAGGCCTCGGCGAGCGCGACGATGCAGACCTCGTGCTTCACAGCTCACCTGCCGCGTAACGCGCCTGCGCGGCTTCGTCGCGCGGATAGTCGGGCACGCACTCGGTGAAGCCGGCGCCCTTGGGCGCCTCGACGACGCCGTCGACGAGGCCGCGGTGGATCTTCATCGTGTGGATCGATCCGGCCTCGCGCAACGCGGCGGTCGGGACGATCTGCTCGACCGAGATGAAGCGGCGCGCAGCGGCGCCGAGGAAGAGATCGTCGAAGTAGAGATCGGGCCCGAGGAACTGCGCGTTGCCCGCGGCATCGGCGCGATTCAGGTGACAGATCGCGACGTCGAGGTGGATCGCGGGGACCGCGACCAGCTCCTCGCCGTCTTCGTACGGCGACTTCACCGTGCGCAGGTGCGGCGCGAGCGTCATCACGTCCGAGCCGAACCCCGCGCGCGTCGGCAAGAAGGGCAGGCGGAGCGACGCCGCGTACAGCCCCCACTGCAACATGCCCTCGTCGAGCTCGATCGCCTGGATCGATCCCGATTGCCGCGCGGCGCGGTAGTGCGGATCGAGCGGGATCGAGTCGAGCGAGACGAAGCCGGTGATCACCTTCGCGACGCGCCCCGCGGCGCACAGCATGCCGACGTCGGGTCCGCCGTACGCGACGATCGTCAGATCCTTCACGCCGCGGCGCAGGAGCGCGCGCACGAGCGTCATCGGCTTGCGCCGCGAGCCCCAGCCGCCGATGCCGACGGTCATGCCGTCTCTGACTTCGGCGGCGACGTCGTCGGCGGAGATCCGCTTGTCCCTCATTTCGTCTCCGACTTCTGGGCGAACG
>DATJIA010000447.1:0-15900 GCA_035493675.1 Kofleriaceae bacterium
GCGTCGCGCAGCGCCATCGTCGCGGCGGCGACCAGTTGGGACACATCAGCGGGGCGTCTCAGTGGAAGTGCGTTCGCTTGGGCAACCATGTCCCGCACTGTGCGCGATCGCCCGAATCCGCTGCGCCCCGTTTCGAGCACGGTCGTGTACGATTTCGATCATCTAGAAGACATCCAGCATCGGCATCTCGGCCTCGCCGGCGATGCAGCTGCGGAGGTAGACGGCGACGCCCGGATCTCCCGTCCACAGGGAGTAGCGCCGCTTGCCGTGCTCGGCGGCCTGCTGCTCGGACTGTTCGATCGCGTGCATCGCGAAGCGTCGCGCGCGATCGAGCCACAGCTGGTCGCCGGTTCGGCGGAAGAGCTTGAGGAACGCGTACCCGTTGCCGGCGGTGCCATGGCATAGGCCCGCGCCCTTCTCGAGGGGGCCGGCCTTCCAGATCAGCTCGCCTCCGGCGCGCAACAAGCGATCCGATTCGTCATCGTCGAGCGCATCTGACAACGACGTGATGATGCCGGGTGCACCGTGGCACCACTGCACCAAGCGATCGGTGCGACCACGGCGCGGCGTGATCGCGTACTGCGGCCAATTGGCCAGCCCTTCTTCTTCGATCGCCGTCGCGCGCAACGCCTCGGCGGCCAGCGCCGCGGCGTGCGGGTTCGGTCCGCCACGAAGGATCGCGAAGGCGTTGCCAGCCATGCCATGACCGGCGCCGATCTGATCGACGACCTCACCATAGAGGTTCTGCGTCCAGAGCGAGCAGCCGACCTCATCGCGCCGCTCCCAACGCTTCATCAACGCAGCGACGTTCGCATCGAACAGATCACGCCAGCGTTGCTCTCCGATCGCGCCGTGGATCACCAGCGCTGCGAGCATCGTGCCCGGCGCCCCCCACAAGCTCTCGTTGGCGACATTGTCGATGTTGCTCTCGATCAGGTGGTACAGCCGATCCAGATCGACCCGCGTGGGGGCGAGTCGCCACGCCATGAGCAAGACGCCAACTTCTCCGAGCCAGAACGACGGCACGGCAGAGGGCGTATCCGGTACCGCGCGATAGTGCTCCACCAAGTGCTCCGCGAAGCTCTCCCAGCGTCGCGTCTCTGCCGCGCCGCGTGCGGCCAGATGCACCTGCGCCCAGATCACTCCCGCCGCTCCGAGATAGAGGCTCTTGTACGGAACCGGGCTGCCCCGCTCGTCGAGCGGGTGCGTCGGCCACAGCGCGTGCTCGTCGAACGATGCGTCGACCTCGTTGGCGATGTCTTCGATCGCTGCACGGGCCCGAGCTTCGTCCCACGCGGTTTCGGTCAAGGCCCGGTGCCGCGCGCGGTCGTAGATCATCCGCGCCCGTGTACCACGGCCGGCTAGTCGAAGCCGGTGGAACGCTCGGCGCTAGATGAGTCGTTCGCCGCTTCGCAATGGCACATGGACGTCAGGCGCGGTGAGCGGAATGTCGTGGCGTAGCCCGCCGCCGAGGACGATTACGCGAGTCACCGACGGCCGCTTGGCAAGAATTTCGGCAATGCGAACCGCCACGCGGTTCTGTCGCTCAACATTCCCTTCGAGCGACTGTAGCGTCTGCATATCCGTTCGACTGAGCAGCTTCACTTCGAGCACCGGCGCGTCGTCGTGTCTTCCTAGCGCGCCAATGATCACGTCGATCATCTCGTCGAGGTCGCCCATCGCAGGGGCGACCCATGTTCGGGTGTTGGGTTCCCACGTACCAACGGCACTCCTGGCGAGCACTGGATCCAAGAAGCGGGCAGCTTCTGCATGAACGTCCGCAATCGTCGCCCAAGGGAGGTCGTTGAGGTCTTTCTCGCGCGGATACCGCGAGCTCCATTGCTCTGGAGGAGGCGGGACGTTCGAAGGAAGGTCATGTGTTTTCCGAAACCCGAACGTGGTCTCGAGCGCCTCGCGAACGATCGCCGCACGAATCTTCGTCGGAAATGGCTGCATGTGTGCTTCTGCCGCAACGAGCGCCATGTCGATCAGGTCCTTCATTCGACTGTTGACGGTCTTGCGGGGCAACGTGTACGCGTGGACCTTCTCCGCGAGGTGGGTTCCGACCGGGTACAGCGGCACCTTTGGCGGCGGGATGTTGATGAACGAGAGCGCGTCGGGTGCTTCGATCTCATCCGGCGCACCCACGAGCGGATCGCCGAACGCAACATCTAGCCTGAAGCGCTGACGGTAGGGCTTTCCAGCAAAGAACGCCTGCACCCAAAGGCGCTTGCCTTCGTAGATCACGCCATCGCCGTCGATACGGTCGACATCAGTTCGCTCGTCGACATCGAATGAGAGGAAATCGCCCAGGTCCAGCTTCCCAGCTCGCCGTAGACGCTCGAGTAGCTTCGCCGGATCGCCAGCCGCTCGGAGATCAATGTCACCTGTCGTGCGTGCCCGCTGCAGGCGCAGCTCGAGAGCGATACCACCTTTGACAAGGACGCCGTTCCCGAGCTCCTTCAACACGCGATCCATGAGACGAAAGTAGAGATCGATCTGCGCGATGCGATCGAACGGCAAGCCAGCATCTGTCGCGCGTCTTTTTTGGCGTTCCTCGAGCGCAGCGCGGAAGCTTTGGGGTGTCGCGTATTTCATGGGGCGACGCCGGCCCGGTGCGGTTTTCTCGATCCGCCTCTGCGCGGCGCAACGATGCCGCGTAGGTCTGAACGATCGATCATCTTCCGCGCCGTGCCCTCAGAGATCGCTTGCGCAACAAGATCGGGATCGACGCCAGCATCGACGGCATCGCGAATCGTGCGGGCAACTGTCGTCACAGGTAGCGCCCCGAGCCATGTTCGATCGCCCGTCGGTAGGCGACCGAAGTGCAGAACGAGAATGCGAGGTACTGCAGAGCGCGCGGACCACTTGCGAGGCACCGTCATGTGTACGCGCGATGGCAATGCATCGGAGAGCCCATGCAATGCCAATGCTGTCTCGTGCGAGAAGACGCCGGCTCCTGAGGACCACAGCCAGAGCTCGACTAGATCGTCGTGCTCGCCGGGCGGAACATCCACGAACCGGTAGACACCGCGGAGGTGTCGGGTGAAACGCCCGGCGAGGAGATGCTTGCGCAGAAGCTGGTTTGAGAACCCGGCGGCTGCAGCTTGGGTAGTGCGGAAGTACCCGCTCTGAAGGAACGCGATCCTTTGGAGCTCTGACCAATCGGGTCGCTTTCGAGAACCGTCCATGGAGAAAGTAAACCACGGGTTTACTTTCCAGCCACCAAATAAACGTGATTGCAGATAGTTACGCGGCAAACGTATTGCGTTCAACGTTCGCTAAGATGCTGTTCTCAGGTAACTAACTCCTGCATCCGCCAATAGCAGCATCTTTGCCTCCTCGGGTGATTCGAGCGCGTCGCTGCTCAGTCGAAGCCGGCGGCGTGCTGCTTGCGGTAGGCGCCGGGCGTTTGATTCGTGGCCTTCTTGAAGGAGCGGATCAGATGGTGCTGCGATTGGAAGCCGCAGGCCTGCGCGATCTGATCGATCGACATCGGCGTCGTGACGATCAGGTTCTTGGCGTGCTCGACGCGGAGGCCGCGCACGTAGGTCAAGAAGCTCATCCCGGTGGCCTTCTTGAAGACGCGGGAGAACGTGGGCACTGACAAGCACGCTTTGCGCGCGACCGACGGGAGAGGCAGCGGCTCGGCGAAGTTCTCGCGGAGATACTGCAAGGTCGCCTCGAGGCGCATGACGTTCGAGCCGTGCCAGGCCTTCGACGAGACGAACGAGAGACGGCCGAGCGATTCCTTGAAGGCCTCGATCACCTGATAGAGCGACGGCGCTTCCTCGAGCTTGCGCGTCAGATCATCGGCGAAGCGGTCGCGCGCTTCGGTCTGCATCGGGAAGCGGCGGAGCACGCCGCCGAGGAGCTGGAAGAGCGTCGCGAGGAACTGGCTGCGCGCGACCTCGATGCGCTCGCCGGAGTAGCGCAAGACGAGCTGCACATATCGATCAGACGCGGCTTTGATCTCCGTCGAGTGCTCGCGATCGAACGAGGCGCCGAGCGCTTGCGCGGCGTGCTGGAGCTCGGCGTAGCGGAGCTCGCTGCGGCCGCCGTGCTCGTCGAAAAAGAGCACATCGCGCTCGAGCTGCGCGCACATGTGCAGCGCGAGCACCGCTTCGCGATGCGACGCATTGAGAGGCGCGCCCGGTGACAAGGTCGGGCCGATCCCCACGACCGAGCGCACGTGGAACTTCTCGCGCACGAACGCCTGGAACTTGTGCGCGTGCTCGCGGAGCTCCAAGCGCGACTTCGCGGCGTTCTTCGACGAGCGCGTCGAGGTGATGAGCGAGACGCCGTAGTCGGACAGGTGGGTCGCGGCGGTCTCCGGCAGCTCGCGCGCGAACGCGATGCACGCGCGCTGGATGCGCGCGTTGCGCACCAGCGTCTGCACCCAGTCGAGCGGCTGGCTGCGCGAGTCGAGCGGCATGAGCGCCATCGCCGTCGTCGGCAGGCGGCCGATGCCGAGCCCCTCCTTCATCCAGTCGGTGAGCCGGCCGTCGAGGCGCCACGGCGTGAGCTGGAACTTGTCGGGATCGATCGCGACGTCGACCCACGTCTCGATCGGCCACAGACGCGAGAACGTCTCGCGGTTCAGCTGATCGATGCGCTCCTGGATCTCCGCGCCGACGCGACGCCCCGTGACGAAGTCGGCGTAGAGCGCGAGGAACTCTTCGTACGCGGACAAGAGCTCCGTCTCGAGGATCGGCAGCGCGAGCGCCATCTTCACGAAGTGCACGAAGTCGTGGTTCGCGCTCGACGGCACTTGCCCGGTCAGCGCGGTCCACTGCGCCGACAGCGTCTCCCAGTCCGGCTGTTGTCGATAGAACTGCCCGACGTACAGGAACGAGTCGGGCGACATCGGCGCGAACAGGTCCCAGAAGCCGAACAGCTGGCGACAGACGACGCGCCCGGTGCGGCGCACCTCGTCCATCGCGTCGCGGTAGTGGGCGTCGCGCAGCGGCTCCTTGCCGAAATAGATCTCGAAGTGGAACGGCTTCAACCGCTCGCGCGGATCGGTCAGCTCCATCCACTCGAGCGAGCCGTCGCCGCGATCGCGGATCACGTAGAGCGGCAGCTCGGGTCGATGGGCGACGACGTTGTGGATCGCGTACGCGTTCTCGAGCATCAACATCGATCACCTCACGGACAGGGCGCGGCTTCCGGCACCCACCAGTTGCCGCTCATCGCGATCATCGACAGCATCGTGATGCTGTCGTCGTAGTAGCTGCCGTCGCGCGCGCCCGAGACGTTGTCCCAGACGCTGTTCAGCCACTGCTGGTTCGACGCGTCGACCATCGCCGCGACGCCGAACGGCGCGATGTACGATCGATCGGAGTAGTCGACCAGCGCGCCGCCGTTCAGCGCGTAGCCCGCCTTCACATTGTTCGGATCGCCACCCGTCTCGCTCTTGATCCATCCGTTCAAGCGCTGCGCGATCGTCTTCGCGCGCGCGTCGCCGTCGACGAGGTAGCCGAGCGCGATGCGCCACGGATCGCGGCACGCGTTCCACGAGTACTTGCCGTCGTTCGCGCCCTCGAGCAGCGTGCCGCTCGCCGGCTTCGGATTGGCGCGAGGCGACACGATGAAGTCCGGGATCAACCCGGTCGACGCCGCGTAACCCGTCTGCACCGTGTCGACGATCCCGTACGTGTCGTCGGCGACCTGCTTCCAGCTCTGATCGCCGGTCGCCGCCGCGAAGCTGATCAGGTGCGAGGGCATGAAGTCCGACGAGCGGGTCGCGTCGTAGAGCTTCGCGTCCTGCGGCGTCGCCCAGTCGCCGAGCAGCGTGTACGTCTGCGACGCGTCGACGTCGCCGCTGTGGACGCCGCCGATGATCGCCTGCGCCGCCTTCGCATAATCGATCGTGCCGCTCGACCCCCACTGCTTGTCGGCGAGCAGCAGCGAATACGCGATGTCGAGATCGCCGTCGGTCGCGCTGTTGGCGCCGTCGTTGTTCGCGCACGACGAGTCCTGCGACCACGCCATCAAGGTCGGCGTGATGTCCGACGGATGATCTTTGTAATACGCGTAGAGTCCGTCGAAGATCTGCTTCGCGTCGGGATCGTGGCCCGCCATGAAGACCGTGATCAGCATCCCGTAGCCGTGCGCTTCGCTGACGGTCTGGCGATCCGACTGGCCGCTCGCGACGTAGTAGCGGCCGCTGCCGCAGCCGCTCTTCAGGTAGTGCGACTTCCAGTAGTCGTAGAAGGCGCGCGTCTGATCGTCGAGCTCGCCTTGCGAGAGGTGATCCGGCAGGATCGATCCGCTCGTGTACGCGTGCGCGTGGTTGCCGAACGGTTGATTCGCGTCGCTGCCGCCCGTGCAGCCGTTGTTCGCGCCGTCGGGGTTCGGCCGCGCGTCGATCGTCGGACCGACCGGCGAATCCGCGCCGGGGCTCGACGCGTCGGAGCCCGGTTGATGCGCTGCATCGAACCCCTGCCCTGCGGAAGATCCGCACCCGGCGACGACGACGAGCGCCAACGCGCGGAGTCCTCTTTCAATCGGAACCATGGCGCTTTCCTTTCTCGAGCCGAAACGACTTTCGCGATCGTCTCGGCTCTGACAAACCAGAGATGTGTCCACGCTCCTCGACGAGATCGATCAACAACCGGACGCGCTCGAGCGGCTGCTGCACGAGCGGCGCGCCGAGATCAAAGACGCCGCCGCGAAGATCCGCGCGTTCGACCCCGCGTGGGTCGTGATCGCCGCGCGCGGCTCGAGCGACAACGCCGCCCGCTACGCGCAGTACGTGCTCGGCGCGCACAACCGCCTCGGCGTCGCGCTCGCGGTACCGTCGCTGCACACGATCTACGACGCGCCGCCGCGCTACGCGCGCGCTCTCGCGATCGGGATCAGCCAGTCGGGGCAATCGCCCGATGTCGTGTCGGTGATCGCCGCCGCGCGCGAGCAGGGCGGCCTGACGATCGCGATCACCAACGATCCGGCTTCGCCGCTCGCGCAGGCCGCCGAGATCGTGCTCGCGCTCGCGACCGGCGCCGAGCGATCGATCGCCGCGACCAAGACGTACACCAACCAACTCATGCTCCTCGCGATGCTGTCGGCGGCGATCGCCGAGTCGCACGAGGCGGAGCTCGAAGCCGTCCCCGGCGCGGTCGCCGCCGCGCTCGAGGCGACCGGCGAGCTCGGCGAGCTCGCGCTCGACTACGCGACCGCGGGGCGCTTCGTCGTCCTGGGCCGCGGCTTCAACTACTGCACCGCGCACGAGCTCGCGCTCAAGATGAAGGAGACCAGCTACGTGCTCGCCGAGCCGTACTCGTCGGCGGATCTGCGCCACGGTCCGGTCGCGATGATCGAGTACGGCTTCCCGGTCGTCTTGATCGCGCCGTCGGGCAAGGCCTCCGACGACACCAGCGAGCTGCTCGAGCTCTTGCGCTGGCGCCGCGCCCGCGTGATCGCGCTCAGCGATCGCGACGACGTCCTCGCGCGCGCCGCGGCGGGGATCCGCCTGCCGCCCGGCGTGCCCGAGTGGCTGTCGCCGATCGTCACGATCGCGCCCGGCCAGCGCTTCGCCCACGCGCTCGCGACCGCGAAGGGCCTCGACCCCGATCGCCCGCGCGATCTGACGAAGGTCACGAAGACGCGCTGACCGCATGGCACCGGACCGATCGGGTGGTGGTGATCGAATGGAGCGCGGGGAGTGACGTGCACCGCTCGTGGACCTCGGGGCACCTCGACGCGAACGGACAGCCGCTCTTCGACGGAGAAGAGATCGGCGCGCTGGTGAACGGCCGCAGCGGATCCGGCAGCGACGCCAGCAAGAGCTTCGTGTACGGGTGCTTCGGCGCGTCCATCACCTCCGCGCTCGGTCCGCTCTCGACGATATGGCCGGCGTACATGACCAGCGTGCGATCGGCGAGGTAGCGCGCGCTCGCGAGATCGTGCGTGATGAAGACGAGCGCGATGCCGCGCTGCTCCTTCAGATCGCGCAACAGGTTCAAGATGCCGATCCGGATCGACGCGTCGAGCATGCTGGTCGGCTCGTCGGCGAGGATCAACTCGGGATCGACCGCGAGCGCGCGCGCGATCGCGACGCGCTGGCGTTGCCCGCCAGACAGCTGGTGCGGATGTTTGCGGACGAGCTCCGCCGACAGGCCGACCTGCTCGAGCAGCGCCCGCACGCGCGCGCCGAGCTCGCTCTTGTTGGTCACCCGCTTGTGGATCACGAGCGGGCGCGCGAGGTGGTAGCCGATCGTGTGGATCGGATCCAGCGACGCGAACGGATCCTGGAAGATCATCTGTACGCGCGCGCGGAAGGCGCGGTTCGAGAGGCGCGCGCCGCCGAACTGGACCGATCCCTCGGTCGGCGGCGTGAGCCGCGCGATCACGCGCGCGGTCGTCGACTTGCCGCTGCCCGATTCCCCGACGAGCGCGACCGCCTCGCCGCGCGCGACGTCGAACGTCACGTCGGCGAGCGCGCGATGCGCGCTGAACGTCTTGCCGAGCCCGCGCACCTCTAGCAGCGATGACATGCGACCTCGTGATGCTTCTCGATCCGCACGAGCGCGGGCGCGCAGGTCCCGCAGATCGCGAGGCGCTGCGTGCAGCGCGGCTCGAACGCGCAGCCCGGCGCGGGGTAGCGCGGATCCGGCGGCGCGCCGGCGATCCCGACCAGCTCCGTGCGCGGACCGTGCAGCGCGGGGAAGCAGGTGACCAGGCCCTGCGTGTACGGGTGGCGCGGCGTCGTGAGCTTCGCCGCGGGCGCGACCTCGGCGAGGCGTCCCGCATAGAGCACGCCGATGTGCGTGCACAAGGAGATCATCAGCGACAGATCGTGCGTGATGAACAGGATCGAGAAGCCGAGCTGCGCCTGCAGCTTCGCGATCTGCGAGAGGATCTCGCGCTGCACGATCACGTCGAGCGCGGTGGTCGGCTCGTCCATGATCACGAGCGGCGGTTGCAGCGCGAGCGCCATCGCGATCACGACGCGCTGGCGCATGCCGCCCGACAGCTCGTGCGCGAACGACTTGGTGCGCGCCGGATCGATCCCGACCAGCGACAGGAGCTCGGCAGCGCGCGCCAGCGCAGGTTTGCGCGCGACGCTCTCGTGCGCTTCGATCGCATCGGCGATCTGCTCGCCGATCGGGATCACCGGATTGAGCGCGCTCATCGCGCTCTGCGTGACGAGCGAGACCTCGCGCCAGCGGAACCGGCGCAGCTCGTCCTCGCTCATCGCCGTCACGTCGCGTCCGCCGACGACGATCCGTCCGCCCGTGATCGCGGCCGGCTGCTTCAACAGGCGCAGCACCGCGAGCGCGATCGTCGACTTGCCGCTGCCCGACTCGCCGGCGAGGCCGAAGATCTCGCCGGGGCCGACCTCGAACGACACGCCGTCGACGACGCGCACGCGCCCCTTCGCGGTCAGGTACTCCACGCGCAGATCCTCGACGACCAATCGGCTCACGCTTCTCTCCTCAAGACCGGGGTCGACACGCCGAGCGCGACACCGCGCGCGGCCGCTTCGGCGAGGAACGCGTCCTCGCGGCGCAGGCGAGGATTGCCGAGCTCGTCGATCGCGCCGTTGACCATCGCGAGCGCGAAACCGACCAGCGCGATGCACGCGCCGGTCGGCACGAAGGTCCACCACGCGCCGGTCATCAGCGCCGAGTCGTTCGACGCCCAGAACAGGTTCGTCCCCCACGTCACCTTCGACACGTCGCCGAGCCCGAGGAACTCGAGCGCGACCTCGGCGCCGATCGCGTACAAGGTCGCGCCGATGAAGCTCGAGACGAGCAGCGACGTCATGTTCGGCATGATGTGCGCGACGATGATGCGCAGGCCGCGCTCGCCGCTCACCGTCGCCGCGAGCACGAAGTCCTTGTCGCGCAGGGACAGCGTCTGCGCGCGGATCACGCGCGCGCTCCACGCCCAGCCGGTGACGACCAGGACGAGCGCGATCGTCAGCGACCCCGTCGGCAGGTACGCCGCGATGATCACCATCAGCGGCAGGCCCGGCATGATCAAGAAGATGTTCACGATCGTCGTGAGCACGTCGTCGACCCAACCGCCGAAGTAGCCGGCGGTGGTGCCGACCAGCGCGCCGACCGCGATCTGCGACAGCCCGACGAAGATCCCGATCACGAGCGACGTGCGCGCGCCGCACACGAGCTGCGCGAGCACGTCTTGCCCCTGCCCGGTCGTACCGAGCCAGTGCGCCCACGACGGCGACGACATCGGCACCGCGACCTGCAAGGTCGGATCGCCGACGAACAGCGGCCCGAAGATCGCGATCACCGCGAACGCGCCGAGGATGCCGAGGCCGAGCTTCACTTCGCACCTCCGCGCGCGCGCGGATCGAGCCACACGTAGACGCAGTCGACGAGCAGGTTGGCGCCGAGCACCGCCATCGTGATCGTGAGGAAGAGACCCTGGATCAGCGGGTAGTCGAGGCTGTGCACCGCCTGGATCAGCAGGTAGCCCTGCCCCGGATACGAGAAGACGATCTCGGTCAGGAGCGATCCGGACAACACGAAGCCGAGCGCCATCCCGAAGCCCGTGATGTTCGGCAACAGCGCGTTGCGCGCGGCGTAGCGCAGCATCACGCGCCGCGGATGCAGGCCCTTCGCGTGCGCGAGCGTGATGTAGTCCTCGCCGAGCACGCCGATCATCGTGTTGCGCATGTCGAGCATCCAGCTGCCCGCGGTCGCGATCACGATCGTGATCGCCGGCAAGGCCGCGTGCGTCAGCACGCTCCACACCGTGAAGTCGTCGCCGTACGCGTGGCGCACCGGCGTCCAGCCGAGCGTGTAGCCGAACACGAACAACAAGAGCATCGCGAGCCAGAAGAACGGGAACGCGCCGAGGAAGACGAACAGCGGCGGCAGCGTGCGATCGATCCATCCTCGACGGCGCCACGCCGACACGATCCCCAAGAACGTGCCGAGCGCGTACGAGATCACGACCGCGAAGCCGGTGAGGAACAAGGTCCACACGAGCCCGGTCGCGATCACGTCGCCGACCTTCGCCGGGAAGTAGCTCACCGACACGCCGAGATCGCCGGTCAGCACGTGGCGCAGATAGCTGCCGTACTGCGACCACAGCGACTCGTGCGTGAAGCCGAACGCTTCCTTCAACGACTCGATCGCTTCCGGTTTCAGCTTGCCGTGGAAGCGCGCGAACAGCGCCTGCGCCGGATCGCCCGGCATGAGCCGCGGGATGATGAACGCCAGCGTGATCGACGCCCACGCGGCGACGAGATAGAACGCGAGCCGCCGCGCGAGGTACTTCACCTCGGCACCAACCGCGTGAGCACGAGCAGCGCGCCCGGCTCGAGGTTCGGCGACAGCGGCGCGTACGGATGCGCCTCGTCGGGGAAGCCGGTGAAGCGCTCGCTGTTGTACGCGCCCCACAAGGGACCGGGGAACAGCGGGATCGCCGGCGCGTTGTCGACGAACAGCCGCTCGAGCTCTTGTGTCAGCGCGAGCTCGGTCGCGGGATCGAGCGTCTCCTCGAGCGCGCGCAAGAGCTCGTCCGCGCGCGATGACGAGAAGCGATGCCAGTTCTCCGGCGAGCTCTCACCGATCGCGCGCGCGGTCTCGCTCGACATCATCGCGCGATAGAAGCCGTATGGCGTCGGGTACGGCTCCGACCATCCGAGCGAGAGCGCGAACTCGCCCGACTGGATCCGGTCGTACCAAGCGTTGAAGTCGTACGTCTTCATGTCGGCGTCGATGCCGACCTCGCGCAGGCCGCGCACGATCACCTGCGTCGAGCGGACCCAGTCGGTGAAGCCGGCCGGGACCTCGACGTCGACCTCCCAGCGCGATCCATCGGGCAGGCGCCGCACTCCGTCGGATCCGCGCAACAGGCCCGCTTCGTCGAGCAAGCGATTCGCGCGCGCGGGGTCGTGCTTCACCCAATCGCCGGCGGCGACCGCGCCCGGATCGAGATACCGCTTGTGCGCGTCGTTCAGGCCGGTCGCGTCGGCGGGCCGCGTGTAGCCGTACATCCCGACCGCGACGATCAGCTCGCGATCGATCGCCATCGACAGCGCCTTGCGCACGCGCACGTCGCCGTACGGCGCGCGCTTGGTGTTCGCGTACATCAGGACGCCGCCGTCGATCGGCGGGAACCAGTGCTTGTGGTGCTCGGGATCGCGGCCGTCGAAGATGCGATCGATCGCGGGGACGAAGCTGCCCGCCCAGTCGACCTCGCCGTCGACGAGCGCGAAGTTCGCCTGGTCGTTCGACGGGAACGCCATGAACTTGATCGCCTTCACGCGCGGCCGATCCGGCAGCTGCCAGTAGTACGGATTGCGATCGACTTGATAGACCTGGGTCTCGAAGGTCGTGACCTCGGTGAACGGCCCGGTCGCGATCGGGTTCGGGTTGTCCCACGTCACCGGATCGGCGACGTCCTTCCAGACGTGCTCGGCGACGATCGGCTGCTGCACGAGGTAGTAGAAGCCGGGCGCGTAGACGCGCTTGAAGGTCACGTCGACGGTGTGGTCATCGGGCGCGTCGACCTTCTCGACGAACGACCACACGCCGCGCAGATCGAGCGCGCGGAACTTCGCGAGCAGCTCGAACGTGAAGACGACGTCCTTCGACGTCATCGGCGTGCCGTCGGACCACTTCACGCCCGTGCGGAGGTCCAGGCGCAGGCCGCGATGATCGGGAGTCCACCGATACCCGGTCGCGAGCCACGGCACGTATTCGCCGGTCTCCCAGTTGTAGACGAACAGCGGCTCGTACATCGAGTGCGTCGCCGGCCAGCGGACGTCGCCGACCTCGAGCAACGGGTTGAAGTTGCGGATGAAGGACGCGGTCTGCTCCTTCTCCTCGACGACGAGCACGCCCGGCTCCGCGCGCGAGCGCGGGGCGCACGCGGCGCACAGAACGGCGAGCAGGATCGTCCAGCGCATCTCCCATCCCATGCGTACTGCCCGACCGCTCGGCCCGAGGAACCGATTCGATCGAAGCCATGGCTCTTTCTTCGCCCTCGGATTCAACCGCGGCGACTGGTGTTAGTAGTCGACGCGTGCATGACCGGATCGAGGCGATTTGCGTCTCTTTCGGGTCAACGAAAGGAGCGCGCGATGGAGAGGATCACGATCTGGATCGGGTTCGCTTTGTGGGCCACGACGGCGGGTTGCGCGGCGTCGGGCGGCGGGGACAACGGACCCGACGCGCAGCTGGGGACAGCCGACCTCGTCGACGACCTCGAGGACGGGGACGACGCGATCCTCGCCGCCGGCGGACGGGTCGGCAACTGGTACACGTTCCACGACGCGACCGCGACCGGCACGCAGATGCCGAGCGATGCGGACTTCACGCCCGCGTCGGGCGGCGCGGACGGATCGAAGTTCTCCGCCGAGACCAGCGGCATGGGCTTCACCGACTGGGGCGCGGGCATGGGCTTCGATCTCAACAACGCCGGCACCACGCGCGGCATGTACGACGCGAGCAAGTACAAGACGCTCGCGTTCAAGGCGAAGGGCAACGTGACGCTGCGGCTCGCGTTCGAGATCGCGGGCACGGTGCCGAACACCGAGGGCGGTCAGTGCGCGCCGTCGATGACGGCGGGCATGGAGTGCGAGGACATGCACGGCACGACCATCAAGCTCACCGCCGATTGGAAGGAGTACGAGATCCCGTTCAAGGATCTGAAGCAGGAGGGCTGGGGCAAGGTCGTCGGGTTCGATCCGAAGACGGCGATGGGCATCTCGTTCCAGACCGCCGAGCCGAACGTCGTGTTCGACTTCGCGATCGACGACGTGCGGTTCTATGAATAAGGCGCTGTGGTTGGTCGCGCTCGGCGGCTGCGCACAGTTCTATCCGCCGACCGAGAGCGGTTCGTCGTCGACGAACGATCGATCTTGCGCGGCGCGCGCGTTGATCGAAGACGCCGAGGACGGCGACGATCAGATCCTCGCGCACGGCGGCCGCGGCGGGTACGTCTATACGTACGCCGACGAGAAGGGCACGCAGATCGCGCCGGGCAACGACTTCGGCATGTCGCGCGGCGGCGCCGCCGATTCGCACTTCGCGATCCGCATCAAGGGCAAGCTCGGCACCGACAACGAGGCGTACGCCGGCGTCGGCTTCGCGATGACGGAGCCGAAAGGCCCGTACGACGCGTCGTCGTACGACGGCGTGTCGTTCGTCGCGCGCCGCTCGGCGGGCTCGACGCCGTACCTGCGCTTCAAGATCCCCGACGCGAACACCGATCCCGACGGGAAGATCTGCACCGAGTGCTACAACGACTTCGGCATCCCGTTCCAGGTCACCGAGGAGTGGACGCGCTACGAGGTGAAGTTCAGCGAGCTCGCGCAGGAGGCCGACTGGGGACAACCGCGCCCCGCCGCGATCGATCGCTCGAAGATCTACGAGATGCAGTGGCAGGTCGCGGTGCCGAACGCCGACTTCGACGTCTGGATCGACGACGTCACGTTCCTGTGCAACGGATCTGATTGAAAGCGTCCATTCGCGCGGCCTCGTGATCGCCACGATCCGGTGGTGAAGATCGCGCGAACGCTCGCCCCTCTCCTGCTGTTGGCTGCGCGTGCCCATGCGGACGACAGCCTCGGCGTCGATCCGACGCGGCCGCGCGGCGGCGCGCTGCTCCATCCGTCCGACGACAGCGACGACTCCGACGGCTACAAGTTCCACTTCCACGGCTTCCTGCGCGTGCCGATGCTGGTCGGGCTCCAGGGCAAGTACCTGCACTCGCCGCCGCAGATCCCCGACGGCGACTACACCGACTGGCGGTTCACCAACGTCAACGGCGGACCGTGGACCGAGCTGTGGTTCCAGTACGGCAACGGCACCGTGAGCGCGAACGTCGTGATCGCCGCGTACGACATCACGGACGCGTCGTATCGCGATCTGCTGTCGCAGCTCGGCATCGCGCAGTCGTTCGTGACGATCAACTCGCCGCAGGCGTTCGGCGATCGCGGCGGGCTGACCTGGAACGTCGGCGCGTTCTCGAACCGCTACGGCACCGCGGCGCAGTACGACGCGGGCAAGTACGACACGTACTTGTTCGGCGCGACTCACGTCGGCGGCGAGACGGTGAGCGGCTATTACGAGCTGTCGCCGTCGCTGACGCTCGCGATCGATCACGGCGTCGGCGCAAAGATGGACGTCACGCCGCTCGTGCCGGGCCTCGAGGCGCCGTACCTGCCCTACCCCGGCGACGTGCAACAGGGCTCGACCTTGCTCCACCACGCGCACGTCGGCCTCGTGATCGGCGATCACACGACGGTCGCGGCGCACTACCTCACCGAATGGACGCAGGACGCGCGCCTCGACGGCGATCAAGACGGCCGCGTGACGAACGTCGGCGCCGACGTGAAGGTGATCGCGTCGAAGTACGGCGACGCGTACCTCGGCTATTCACACATCAAGTCCGTCAATCCGCTGCGCGTCGCCGGCGCGTTCGAGGCGATCCACTCGTTCGAGGGCTGGAACCTGCGCGACAACTACTTCGGCCCCGACGCGACCGGCACCGGCACGATCGACACCGTGCTCGCGCAGTACTCGTTCTCGCTCGCGCGCTACCTGTGGGCGCCGAAGGAGTTCGACGACGAAGGCCCCGATCTGGTCTTCGCCGCGTTCGGCATGTTCAACCACGTCGCGAGCGCCGACCCCGCCTTCACCGGCGCGCCGACCAAGCTCAAGGTCGGCGGCGAGGTCACGTACACGCCGCGCAAGTGGCTCGGCCTCGATCTCCGCTACGACCTCGTGCAACCCGACATGCGCGATCGCGACTACTCGTTCCACGTGATCTCGCCGTCGGCGATCATCCACACCGCGTACGGCTCCAACGAAGAGATCGTCGTCGGCTTCTCCCACTACGTGAACGGCTCCAAGGTCGTGCCCGCGTATCCCGCGGACCTGCTGCCGACCGACACCGACGTGCTGCGCTGCACCG
>DATJIA010000448.1:0-5590 GCA_035493675.1 Kofleriaceae bacterium
CGGCCTCTACGACGCGCGCGATTGCGTGCTGACCGCGCGCGCCGAGCGCCGCGCGTGGTGGGTGTCGATCGATCAAGGCGTCGCCGACGGGCGCGAGCTCACCGGCTTCGCCGACGACGGCACGCAGGTGATCGAGATCGATTACTCGGCGGTGTACTCGCAGGGCATCGGCGGCGACGACGAGCACGTTTCGACGATCCCGTGCGCGGCGTTCGGCGATCGCGGCCCGCGCTGCGATCAGATGCCGTTCAATCTGTGCTTGATCTGCGCGCCGTGAGCCACGCGTCGTAGAGGCGCATCGTCTCGCGGTTGTCGCCGACGGCGGAGAGGAAGCTGTCGCGCCAGCGCGGCTCGCGGATCAGGTCGGCGCGCGCTTCGAGGCGCGCGCGCGCGGCTTCGATCGCCTGATCGCGCTGCGCGGTCTCGCCGCCCGCGTCGAGGACGAGCGCCCACGCGAGCCGCACCATCGCCTCGAACTCCTCGATCGCGCCGAGCGGCTCGAGGATCTGCATCGCCTCGGCGGCGGCCTCGCGCGCGAGCGTGACGTCGCCGGTCGCGAGCAGCGCGCGCGCTTGCACGCCCAGCGCGCCGGCGCGCGCGGGCGGGCTGATCGCGAGGTGCGCGGCCGCTTGCTGCGCGATCTGCGCGGCGGTGTCGGCGTGACCGGCGGCGAGCTCGATCTGCGCGCGATAGATCTCGGTCCATCCCTCGAAGCGCGCGTTGCCGTGCGCGCGGCTCTCCGCGATCGTCTGGCGCACGAGGCGGCGCGCGGCCAGGTAGTTGCCCTTGTGCGAGAGCACGAGGCACAGGTTCTGGCGCGCGCGCGTCGCGACGGTCGCGAGGTTCATCGCCTCGGCGTTGGCGAGCGCGGCGGTCAGCGCGCGATCGGCCTCGTCCCAGTCGCCGAGCTCGATGAACGCGAAGCCGACCGAGACGCGCGTGTTGCACGCGTTGCGCACGTCGCCGGCCGCCTCGAACGAGCGCAGGACCGCGAGGTAGCCGGCGAGATCGCCGCCGAGATCGCCGGCGTGGCGCGCGGCGGCGGCGTGCATGCCGTGCACCTGCGCGGCGGTGACGGGGCCGAGCGCGTCGGGATCGGGCGCGAGCTCGTCGACGCGGCGCATGATCGCGGAGGCTTCGGCGTACGCGCCGCCGTGGAAGCTCGTCCTTGCCAATGCGCACAAGCACGCCACTTGTGAATCGCGCGCGCCCGGCGCCGCGCCCGCCTGCAGTGCGCGCGCGCCCCAGGCCGCGATGCCGCCGTAGTCGCCGAAGCGGCCGCGCACGGTCGCCGCGAACTGGATCGCGCGGAACCACTTCGCGTCGCCGGGGACGAGGTGATCGGCCGCGCGCTCGGCGGCGTGCGCGGAGGCCGCGAGCTCGCCGCGCCACGTGCAGGCCTCGGCGCAGACCAGCTCGAGCACGCCGATCTCGGTCGCGCCGAGCTCGAGCGCCTTGCGCGCGGCGGCGAGCGCGCCGCCGAAGTCGTTGGCGGCGAGCGCGAGCTCGGCGGCGCGGCGCAGATGGATCGCGGCGCGCGTGGGATGACCGCCGCGCTCGTAGTGCGTCGCGAGCACGATCGGATCGCCCTTGCCGTGCGCTTCGAGCCACTCGGCGGCGGCGCGGTGACCGGCGCGCGTGTCGTCGTCGGTGAGCATGTCGTAGCAGGCCTCGCGCACGACCTCGTGGCGGAACGCGTACTCGTCGTCGGCCGCGGCCGCCGACGGCGCCGCGCGATGCACGATCTCGCGATCGGCGAGATCCGCGAGCGTCGTCGCGATCGCGTCGTCGGGTGAGCCGGTGAGCGTCGCGATCAGCGCGCGCGGGAAGCTCCGTCCGACCAGCGACGCGACCCGCAACGCGCGGCGCGCGGCCGGCGGGAGGTTGTCGAGGCGCGCCTGCACCATCGCGATCACGGTGGTCGGCAGCTCGCTTGCACCGGCGGCGACCGCGCGGATGAGCTCCTCGAGATAGAGCGCGTTGCCGCCCGCGCGCTCGACGATGCGCGCGTTCGCCGACGGATCGCGATCGCCGAGGATCGCCTTGACGAGCTCGCCGGCGGCTTTCGGCGCGAGCGGGCCGAGGCGCAGCTCGGTCGCGCCGTGACGGCGGAACAGCTCGGGGCCGAACGCGGCGCCGTCGGGGCGCGCGAACACGCCGAACAGGACCGGCGCCTCGCCGATCAAGCGCACGGCCTCGTCGAGGAATCGCAGCGACGGCGCGTCGGACCACTGCGCGTCGTCGACCAACAGCGCGATCGGGCGCGCCTTCGCCGCGTGCGCGAGCCAGTCGGCGAACGCGCGGCGCAGCTGATCGTGCATGAGGATCGGATCCTGGCGCGCGGCCGCCAGCTGCACGTGATCGTCGCCGGTCGGATCCATCGGCGCCAGCCCGAGCAGCTCGCCGAGGAACGCCGCGACGCGCGCGGGCTCGGCGTGACCCGCGAGCTGCGCGCGCAGGAACGCGCGATCGATCCGTTCGCCTTCGTTCACCGCGAGGCCGGCGCGCACGAGCTGCGCGAGCACGCCGAACGGAGAGCTCGCGCGCATCGGATCGCCGCGGCCGATCCACACCGCGAACGGATCGTCTCCGCCCGCGAGCTGCGCGGCGAGCTCGCGGAACAGGCGCGACTTGCCGAGCCCGGCGGCGCCGGTGACGACGATCGCGCGCGGCGCGCCCTGCGCGCGGACCTCGTCGGCGACCGCGCGCACGAGCTTGACCTCGCGATCGCGGCCGACCAGCGGCGTGACCTTGCCGAGCAGGCGGCGCTCGCCGTCGGTGCGCTCGCCGGTGAGGTGACGCACGCCTCGTCCGCCGCGCAGCGCGAAGCGGCTCTCGATCAAGGAAGCGGTCGCGTCGTCGACGACGACGTCGCCGGCGCGCGCGACGACCAGCAGATCGATCGCGCGATCGAGCGCCTCGCCGGCGGGCGCCGCGCCGCGCCTCGTCGAGCGGCCGGTCGCGACCGCGGCGGCGCCGCCGGTCTGGCGTTGGATCGAGAGCGCGGCGCGCGCGGCGGCGATCGCGCGATCGGTCGCCGCGCCGGCGTCGTCGATCGTGACGGCGAGCGTGGCGCCGCCGATGACCTCGAGGCGCGCGCCGAGCTCCGCGAGATCGCGGCGCAAGGACGGCAGATCGATCGCGCGGACGTGCTTCGCGATCACGACCGACGACGTGCGCCGCTCGTCGCCGCCGAGCGTGCGCACGAGCCGCACGCTCGCGCCCGGATCGATCGATGCGAGCCGCTCCGCGATCGCGTGCGCGTGCGGTCGCCGCGCGGGGTCCTTGTCGAGCATCTGCGCGATCAGCTCGACCAGCGCGGCCGGCGCGTCGGGACGATCGGCGTCGGCGCGCGGCACCGGATCGAGCAGGATGCGCGCGACGACCGCGATCGCGTGCGCGCCGACGAACGCGGGGCGGCCGGTGAGCGCCTCGTGCAAGACGCAACCGAGCGCGAAGACGTCGGCCTTGCCGTCGACGTCGCCGTCGCCGCGCGCCTGTTCGGGCGCCATGTAGGCGGGCGTGCCCGCGACGGTGGACGCGGCGGTGACCGGCGCACCCGCGGGGCGCGCGACGCCGAAATCGATCAAGGTCGCGCGCGCCGGATCGCCGCCGACCAAGACGATGTTCGCGGGCTTCACGTCGCGGTGGATCACGCCGGCGGCGTGCGCGGCGGCGAGGCCCGACGCGAGGCGCGCGCCGACGGTGAGCACGGCCGCCACCGACATCGGGCCCTTCGTGAGAGCTTCTCCCAGCGTCTCGCCGTCGAGCCACGGCAGCACGAGGTACGGCGCGCCGAGGGCGAGGCCGGCGTCGAGCGGCGCGATCACCGCCGGATGCGCGACCTTGGCGAGCGCCTCGAGCTCGGTCGTCGCGGCCTGCGCGTCGAGGCGCTTGAACGCGACCGCGGTGCCGGTCGCGAGGTCGCGCGCGCGGAAGACGGTGCCGCCGCCGCCCGCGCCCGCTCGCGCTTCGAGCTGGTACCGATGCGCGATGATGTCGCCGACCTCCGCCATGGGCGCACTGCGCGCAGGATACCCGCGTGGCACGCCGTGATTACGACGGAGATCGCGCTTCGGTTCGGCGATCTTTGCCGCCGATCCGATCGCGTCCGTGCGTCGTAGTCATGGCCGCAGGGCGGAGGCGGGCACGCGCAGGACGAAGGTCTTCGGATTGCCGTCCGCGTCCATCGCGGTGCCGATCGTGACGGTGCCGTCGGCGCTCGCGCCGAGCACGCTGTTGAAGATCGTGCCCGCGGGAACCGCGACGCCGGCGCGCTCGGCGACGTCGGCGAGCGGCTCCATGCCGCCCTGCGCGGTCCACGCGAACGCGATCGGGATGCCCGAGAACGCGTCGCCGACGCCGCCGAAGAGGATCGATCCGTCGGCGGTCATCGCGTTCGGGAAGACCGGATCCGACGGCAGCGCGAGCTCGAAGCGCACGAGCTTCGCCATGCCGGTGCCCTTGGTCCACACGAAGCCGTCGAAGCCCCAGGTGCCGGCGAGGACCTTGCCGTTCTCGTTGATCGAGAGGACCTCGCCGGGCGTGTCGAGCGTGAGGTCGTCGAGCAGGACGCCGTCGCCGTTCGCGTTCCACATCGCGGGCGAGCGATCCATCATCGCGCGCGTCGCGAAGCCGGCGATCACGGCGCCGTCGTCGGAGACGACGGTCGCGCGGTTGGTGATGCCGCTCGAGCCGGTCTGTGGCTCGCCGACCAGCGCGAGCTGGGTCGTGACCGGCTGCGCGCCGCCGTCGTCGGTGTAGCGGAACGCCTGCCCGGTGCAGTCGTTCCACATCATGCCCGCGACGACGTGGCCGTTCGCGCTGACGTCCCAGGCCGCGCCGGTCGCGCTGTCGCAACCGGCCGCGAACGGGCTCGCGATGTCGACCCAGCCGCCGGCTCGGCTACACGACCAACGTCGCCTACGCGTGGGAGTCGGGGCGGCGCGCGCCGAACGCGTCGGAGATGCTGCGCGCCGCGGCCAAGGTCGGCGTCGACGTCGCGCGCGCGGTGAAGCCGTTCCTGTATCGCGAGGTGCCCGAGCTCGGCGCGGGGTTCGTCGCCGCGCTTCTGCGCGAGCTGCGCGGGCCGACGCCGATGCGCGCGCTCGCCGAGCGCGCGGGCCTGAGCGTGTCGGCGGTCAGCCGGATCCTGTCGGGCGCGACCGAGCCGCGCCTGCCGATGTTCTTCCGCTTGATCGAGACGACCTCGCGGCGCCTGCTCGATCTGCTCGCGAACTTCGTCGAGGTGAGCGCGCTGCCGGCGGCGCGCGAGGAGTGGCGGCGGCTCGAGGCGGTGCGCCGGCTCGCGTACGACAACCCGCTGTCGGAGGCGGTGCCGCGCTTCCTCGAGCTCGATCAATACGCGCGGCTCGCGCGCCATCGCCCCGGCTGGATCGCGGAGAAGCTCGGCATCGCGCGCGCCGACGAAGATCGCACGCTCGACGATCTCGCCGCCGCCGGCGTGATCCGCTGGGACGGCGCGCGCTGGGAGATCGATCGCCAGCGCTCGGTCGACACGACGCGCTTCGATCCACGCGCGGCCTCCTCGCTGCGCGCCTTCTGGACCGACGCCGCCGCCGCGCGCATC
>DATJIA010000449.1:0-8336 GCA_035493675.1 Kofleriaceae bacterium
AAGCGGCGCGCTTCCGGCGCGAGGCGTTGATCACCGCGCGCCTGCAGCATCCCGCGATCGTGCCGGTCTACGAGGCGGGCCGGTGGCCGTCGGGCGAGCCGTTCTTCGCGATGAAGCTGGTCGCCGGACGCGCGCTCGACAAGGTGCTCGCCGATCGCAAGACGCTCGACGAGCGCCTCGCGCTCCTGCCGGCGGTGATCGCCGCGACCGACGCGATCGCGTACGCGCACTCGCAGCGGGTCGTGCACCGCGATCTCAAGCCGTCGAACGTGCTGGTCGGAGATTTCGGCGAGACCGTCGTGATCGACTGGGGCCTCGCGAAGGATCTCGACGCGACCGAGCACGACAGCCTTCCGCCGGCGGCGACGCCGGAGCCGATCGCGAGCGGGCTCACGCTCGCCGGCGCGGTGATGGGCACGCCCGCGTACATGCCGCCCGAGCAGGCGCGCGGCGAATCGGTCGACGAGCGCGCCGACGTCTTCGCGCTCGGCGCGATGCTCTATCACGTGCTCGCGGGCGCGCCGCCGTATCAAGCGCGCACGACCAGCGAGGTCGTCGAGGCCGCGATGCGCGGCGCGGTCGTGCCGCTGCGCGAGCGCGCGTCGCGCGCGCCCGCCGATCTCGCGACGATCGTCGCGCGCGCGATGGCGTTCTCACCGAAGGATCGCTACCCGAGCGCGCGCGAGCTCAGCGATGACCTGAAGAAGTTCCAGACCGGGCAGCTGGTCGGCGCGCATCGCTACACCACGATCGAGAAGCTGCGCCGCTTCGTGCGCAAGCACCGCGCGGCGGTGTCGATCGGCGCGGCGGCGCTCGTGATCTTCGCCGTGCTCGGCTCGCTCGCGATCCGCAAGATCGTGCAGGAGCGCGATCTCGCCGAGGACGCGCGCGCGATCGCGGAGACGCGCCGGACCGCCGCCGAGAAGCTCGTCGACTACATGGTCCGCGATCTGCGCGAGCGGCTCACGCCGATGGGACGCGTCGATCTGCTCGCGGGCCTCGGCGCCGGCGTCGCCGACTACTACGACGCGCTCGGCGCGATCACGCTCGGCGCCGACGACATCGAGCGGCGCGCCGCCGCGCTCGACATCGTCGCCGAGGCGATGCAGGCGCGCGGCGATCTCGACGGCGCGCTCGCGACCTGGAAGCGCGAGCGAGCGGATCTCGACGCCATGATCGCCGCGCACCCCGACGATCCCGCGAACGGCGCGCGCCGCCGCCGCAGCGCCGACGCGCTCGTCGGTCAAGGCGCCATCCACCTCGCGCGCGGCAAGACCGACGACGCGATCAAGGCCTTCACCGCGGGCATCGACGAATACGATCGCCTCTTGCGCGAACACGCCGACGACGACGAGCTCGCGCTCGGCGCCGCGCGCGCGCACGACAAGTTCGGCGATCTCTATCGCCCGCGCGGCCACGTCGACGAGGCGCTCGCGCAGTTCCGCGCCGCGCTCGATCTGCGCGAGTCGGTCGCCGCGCGCGAGCCGAAGAACCAGGACGTGCAGGCGATGATCGCGCGCAGCCACCACGAGATCGGCACGGTCGAGATCGCCGCCGGTCACTCCGCGAACGCCTTGAAGGAGCTCGACAAGAGCATCGACATCCTGCGCGGCCTGCTCGCGAAGGCGCCCGACACGCTCGGATGGCAGGCGCAGCTCGAGCAGGTCTTGGAGGAGCTCGCGTCGTTCCAGCGCCAGATCGGCGAGCTCGACGCGGCGATCGCGACCTACCAGAACGCGCTCCCCGTCGTCGAGAGCCTGGTGCGGCGCGATCCGATGAACACGCAATGGCAGCGCGATCGCGGCGTCTTGCTGTCGGACTTCGGCTTCGCGCTGCTCGACAGCGGCGACTACGCGCACGCGATCGAGGACTTCACGAAGTCGATCGAGAACCACGAGGCCCTGCTCGCGCTGCAACCCGACGACACCCGCTGGGTCGTCGATCTCTCGCGCACGTACGGCCGCCGCGGCGACGCGTACCTCGCGACCGGCGACGTCGCGCTCGCGATCGCCGACTACACGAAGGCGCGCGATCAACGCGATCAGCTGCTCGCCAAGGACGCGACCAACCCGGTCTGGCGGCGCACCGCGGCGTGGGGCTATCACAAGCTCGCGACCGGGCTCGCGTCGCGCAACGGCAAGGGCGACCTGGACCAGGCGATCGCGCTGCAGCGCAAGGCGCTCGAGGTCCGCGTCGAGCTCGTCAAGCAGATCGCGAACCAGGCGCCGATCAAGGACGAGCTCGCGCAGTCGCAGGTGATCCTCGGCGGGCTGCTCGTCAAGCACGGCGAGCTCGACGAGGGCCTGCAGCTCCTCGACACCGGCATCGAGCTCTCGCAGGCGATGATCGACGGCGACTCCACCAACGCGAGCTGGCAGCAGACGCTGGTGCGCGGCCTGGTCGCGCGCGGCGAGGCGTTCCGCAAGCGCGGCGATCACGCGCGCGCGACCGCGGATCTCGAGCGCGCGCTGGTCGCCGCCGGCGCCGCCGCCCAGAAGGCGCCGCAGAACGCCGAGTGGCAGACCGAGCTCGCGATCGCGCACTGGGGCCTCGCCCGCTGCCTGCGCGGCGACGACGATCACCGCGCGACCGCCGAGGCCGGCGCCGCGCACGATCTCCTCGAGCGGCTCGCGACGAGCGGGCGGTTGTCCGCGGAGTACAAGTCGCTGCGCATGGAAGTCAGCGGAGGGCTGTAGGGCATGTCATTCATGAACCGCATCGGGCTCGGGCGTCCCGAGCTGCGCGCGTGGGCGATGTACGACTGGGCGAACTCCGCCTTCGTCACGACCGTGATCAGCGGCCTGTTCCCGCCGTACTTCGCGGCGGTCGCGTGCAAGGGCGTCGACGCCGACACGGCGACGTCGCGGCTGGCGACGGGCACGACGATCGCGCTCGCGATCATCGCGGTGCTGTCGCCGATCCTCGGCGCGATCGCGGATCGCGCGCCGATCAAGAAGCGCATGCTCGGCGCCTTCACGACGATGGGCGTGATCGTCTCGGCCTTGCTCGCGACCGTCGGCGAGGGCGACTGGATCTGGGGCCTGGTCCTGTTCGGCGCCGGCAACATCGCGGCGAACGGCGCGTTCGTCTTCTACGACTCGCTCTTGCCGCACGTCGCGCGCGAGGACGAGCTCGATCGCGTGTCGACCGCGGGCTACGCGCTCGGCTACGTCGGCGGCGGGATCCTGCTCGCGATCAACGCGGTGATGGTGCTGAAGCCGGCGCTGTTCGGCCTCGCCGACGCCGGCGCCGCGGTGCGCTGGTCGTGCGTGACGGTCGCGATCTGGTGGGCGGTGTTCGCGACGCCGCTGTTCCGGCGCGTGCCCGAGCCGCACCATCGCGGCGAAGGCCGCGAGCGCGGCCTCGCGATCGTGCCCGCGGCGTTCCGCGATCTCGCGGCGACCTTCCGCGAGCTGCGCCGCTACCGCCAGGCGCTGCTGCTCCTCCTCGCGTTCCTCATCTACAACGACGGCATCGGCACGATCATCCGCATGTCGACCGTCTACGGCGCGTCGATCGGGCTCAAGCCGGGCGCGATGATCACCGCGCTGATCGTCGTGCAGTTCGTCGGCATCCCGGCGTCGTTCGCGTTCGGCGCGCTCGCCGGGAAGATCGGCACGCGCAAGGCGATCTTCGTCGGGCTCGCGGTCTACTGCGGCGTCAGCGTCTACGGCTACTTCATGAAGACGTCGACCGACTTCTTCATCCTCGCCGGCATGGTCGGGCTCGTGCAGGGCGGCACCCAGGCGCTGTCGCGCTCGCTGTTCGCGAGCATGATCCCGAAGGCGAAGTCGTCCGAGCTCTTCGGCCTGTTCGCCGTGTTCGAGAAGTTCGCGGGCATCTTCGGGCCCGCGGTCTTCGCGCTCGCGATCAACGCCTTCGGATCCTCACGCCCCGCGATCCTCTCGGTCGTCGGCTTCTTCGTCACCGGCGCGATCCTGCTCGCGCTCGTCGACGTGAAGGCCGGCCAGGCGGTCGCGGCCGCGGCGAACGCGAACGACTAAGCTTAGAACCAGGCGCCGAGCGCGATCGTGCCGAGCACGCCGAACTTGGTGCCGCCGGTCGTGACGCCGATGACCTCGGTGCCCGCGACCGCGGTGATCACGTAGTCGTCGATCTGCACGCGGCCGACCGCGCCCGCGAGGCCGTCCCAGCGCGCGCCGAGATCGGTCGTCGAGCCGAGGCCGCTGCGCGCGCGCGTGACGCCGCCGATCGCCGCGTGCTTCGCGATCGGATCGATCATCGACAGCGCGAGCTCGCCGTCGTGCTCGTTGAAGTCCGGATCCTGTCCGTACGTGATCGACGCCGACGCGAGCGAGCTGCCGACCAGCCGCGACAGCGCGACCGTGCCTTCCATCTCGCCCTCGGGCTCGGTCAAGCCTTCGGGCTTGTACGCGACGCCGACCAACACGCCGACCGCGCTCGCGTACGGATCCGTGATCACGTAGCTCGCGCTCGCGCTCGGGCGCGACTTGCCGGCGTCGTACTGCACGCCCGCGCGCACCGTGATGCGCCCCGCGACCAGCGCCTCCGCGGTGATCGCGCCGATCGCCTGCGCGTGCGCGCCGCCCCAGCCGCCCTGGATGCTCGCGCCCATGCCGGGCGCCGGCGCGTCGGGACCGCCGCTGATGCGGGCTCGAACGAGCTGGTCCGCGCCGTCATCGGCTGCCGCGACGCCCGTCAGAGCCAGCAACGATGCGATCACCATGGACTTCATGCCGGCGTGTATACACCGCGGCTCCGGCCGGCAGGGTGGCAATCGCGCTACCATCTCCTCTCGGAGGGCATATGGCACGAGTCGAAGTCGAGGCGCGGTCTACTCGGTCGAAGGCATGGACCTACATGATCGTCGCGCTGGGCCTCTTGGGCGGCGTGCTCTTGATCAACGTCGTGCTGTCGAACCCCGCGGCGGCGAAACAAAGTCTCGAGCGAGTCGCGGGGTTACCGGGCTGGGCCCTGACCGCGATCGTCGCGGCGGTCGGCGCGCTGATCTTCTGGATGGGGCTGAAGGTCGAGGCCGATTGGCCGGAGCACGTCGGTGCCTTCCTGATCGCGGGCGCGATCGCGTCCGCGGAGATCTTGATCGGGTGGAACCGCTTCGAGCTCGGCGGGCTGGTCGTCCTGCCCTACATCATCCCGCCGCTCGTGCTCGTGATCCTCTATATCGTCGCGATGGAGAAAAGCGTGTGAGCACGAGCGCGGCGAGGAGCAGGCCGCCCGCCGCATCGCCGCCGCTCGCGCAGCCGCCGCAGCCGATCGTGTCGTGGCCGTGCGGCGGATCCTCGCCGGGATAGTAACCGCCGTCGCAAG
The DNA here is from genome assembly GCA_035493675.1 of Kofleriaceae bacterium. GTDB lineage: Bacteria > Myxococcota_A > Polyangia > Haliangiales > Haliangiaceae > JAIOQA01. The sequence goes on from DATJIA010000449.1 coordinate 5,311, forward strand.
AGATGCCCGCGTCCATGCCGGGCGTCGTCGGGATCGGATAGGTCGCCGCTTCGATCGTGAAGGCGAACCCGGCGAGCCCGTCGGTGCCGCAGGCGTCGCCGGTCCACGTCGCGGGCACCGCCTTCGCGAAGGCGTCGAGCCGCCACGCCGGCGTCGCCGCGCGCTCGCACGCGGGATCGATCGACGGCCCGGCGGCGACCTGGATCGTCCGCGGCGCCGCGCGATACACGCCGAGCGCGATCCGCGCGCTCGAGACCTCGAGGCCGCGCGCCCACGTGATCGCGTCTTCGATCGTCGCGAGGCCGCCGCCGAGGCGCAGCCCGCACGCGCGATCGCCCGGCGTCGCGTCGAGCGCGGGCGTGCACGACCACGCGGCCTCGGCGCACGCGAACGCGTCGAGCCCGGCGCCGCCGCTGCAGTCGTCGCGCGACGTGACGACGAGGATCGCGAGCGACGCGTCGGCGCGCAGGAAGCCGTGCGTGTCGCCGTCGAGCAAGCTGCGCATCGACGCGAGCGGCTTGGGCGTGTCGGCCGCGCTGGTCTCGCGCGGGATCGCGCACGCGATCGCGTCGGCGAGCGTGCCGGTGAAGTTCTGCGTCGCGCCCCCGTATTGGCCCGACGCGTAGACGATGTACGCGTCGCCGGCCGCGGCCGCGCAGTCCGCGGGCGCGACGAGCAGCGCGCCGTCGGCGGCGCTCGCCACCGCGACGTGCAGATCGATGCCGGGCTCGGACCAATCGCCGGGGAACGCCTGCCCGAGCTCGGTGACGAACGCGGGCAGGCGCGCGACGAGGTCGTCGCGCAGCGGCTTCGCGTCGGACGCCGTGTCGACGACGATCAGGAGATCGACCGGCTTCGCGGGCGGACGCGCGGGCGATTCGGCGCGCGCGGGGCCCGCCGCGAGGAGCGCAGACAAGACGAGGGCTCGACGCATGCGCCTCCTCTACTCAAGGCGCGTGCCGACGGTTTGTTCGGGGCCAACGATGCGGAATCCATCACGTGGCAAACCGCGACCGCGACATCTATGTCCGGAGAACCTGCGCCGCGAGCGAGACCAGCCCGCGCTCGAGATCTTCGAGCGCCTCTCTCTCCGCGGCCGTGAACAGGCGCCCCTGCCCTCGGTCGATCGCGTCGATCACGCTGCGCGCGCCGCCGTCGACGCGCCCGGCGCACGCGGTCGCGACGCCGAGCAGTCGCGCGCGCCCGTCGATGCATCCGGCGAGGAAGCGCGCCGCCGCTTCGCTGCCCGATCGCGCGAGCGCGCGCGCCGCGCCCGCGACTCCGGCGTCGGCCGCGAGCGCGAGCGACACCCACAGCTCCGCGCGCGGGCGTTCGACGAGCCCGCTGATCAGCGCGGGCAGCCACAGCGGCCGGCGCACGCGATCGATCGCGAGCCGCGCCGCGAGCGCGAGCGTCGCCGATCCGCCGCGGCGTTCGAGCACGGCGCCGAGCAGCGCGTGCGCCTCGTGGGGCCCGAGCGCCGGCGACGCGAGCGCGCGCAGCGGCGCGTCGCTGTGGTCCCCATCGTTCCCAGGCACGAGCGTCGGCGCGATCGCCGCCGCCGCCCTCGCCAGCTCCAGCTCCCTCGTCGACTGCTTCATGCAGCCGCTATCGGACGGTCACGGCGCCGGTTGCGCGACCAAGAGCCCTTGCAGCTCCGCGGTCGTCTCGACCGGCGCGGAGCACGTCTGCCCGCGGCACAGATACGCCTTTGCCCGATCGCCGCCGCTCTTCCCTTCGAGCACCTCGCGCGACGCCCACGGTCCCGCGATCATGAGCGTCGGCGCGTACGCCTTGCGCGCGGCGTCGAGCAGGCGCTCGCGCCCGTCGCCGTCGGTCACGACCAACACCTGGCCGTTGAGGTAGAGATCGAGCGCCGCGACCAGGCGCGACAGCGCGAACGCGCCGGCCGCGCTCGGCGCGGTCAACCGCTCCGCGAGGTACCGCTCGGCGAGCTTGCCCGCGGCTTCGTCGCCGCCGACCTGCGCGAGGCGCAGGAGGCACTCGACCGCGACCGCCGCGCCCGACGGGATCGCGCCGTCGTGGCTCGACTCCGGCCGATGGATGAGCCCGCCTTGATCGTCTTTCGGCGTCATGAAGAACACGAGCGCCTCGCCGACCTCCTCGACGAAGCGCGCGCGCACGTCGCCCAGGATCGCGACCGCGCGCGTCCACCACGCCTGATCGCCGGTCGCCTCGGCCAGGTCCATGAACGCGGCGGCGACGAACGCGTAGTCGTCGAGCGTGCCGTCGAGCGCCTTGACCGCGCCGCCCTTGTAGATGCGCGCGACGCGCCCGCCCTCGACCATCGTCTTCGCGAGGAACTCGGCGACGCGGAGCGCGAGCGTCTTCGCGGCCGCGAGGCCCGTCACCGCGTGCGCGCGCAGGAGCCCGCTCACCGCGAGCCCGTTCCAACCGGACAGCACCTTGTCGTCGGTGCCCGGCCGCACCCGCTTCGCGCGCGCCGCGAACAGCTTCGCGCGCATCTCCGCGAGCGCCGCTTCATCCGACGGCGCCCCGAGCTTCGTCACGCGCGACAACACGGTCGCGCCGGTGTGCTCGAAGTTGCCCTGCTCGGTCACGCCGTACGCCGCCTCGAACTGGATCGCGTCGGCGACGCCGAGCACCGCGCGGATCTCCGCCGGCGTCCACACGTAGAACTTGCCCTCTTCGTGCTCGCTGTCGGCGTCGAGCGATGACCACAAGCCGCCGCCCGGATCCGACATCTCGCGCTCCATCCACGCGACCGTCTCCGGAATCACGCTGCCGATCGACGCGCCTTCGCCCGGCGTCATCGCGACCGCGTCGGCGAAGATGCGCAGCAGCTGCGCGTTGTCGTAGAGCATCTTCTCGAAGTGCGGCACCAGCCACTTCGCGTCGACGCTGTAGCGCGCGAAGCCGCCGCCGACGTGATCGTAGATGCCGCCGTTCGCCATCGCCTTCGCCCACGCGACGAACGCGGCCTTCGCCGGCCCGCCGAACGACAAGCGGCCCGCGCGCCCGAGCAGATCGTGCGTCGAGCTCGA
>DATJIA010000450.1:0-7979 GCA_035493675.1 Kofleriaceae bacterium
TCTCGTGATCGCGTCGCGCGGCGGCGGCTCGTGGACCCACGACGACGCCGCGACCGGCGTCCGCCTCGACGGCTTCCACATCGCCGCGCCCCCGGCCGGCGGCTGGCTGGTCTGGGACGGCGTCGACAAGGATCAGTCGCCAGCGTCGACGTTGCAGGTCAAGATGGCTCCGTGAAACGCAGTGGGCGGATGCGCGCACTGTGATCTAACGTCCCGAAATTCGATCGGTTCGGTGAACTGGATCGCGGCGATCTCACACCGTACGCGTGTTGGGCTTGCCCGCGATCGCTCGCAGTGGCATGGTCGCGCCGTCGAGAAGTTGCTCCCCATGAGTGCACCTCCTACCGTGCAGATGTCAGACGCGAGCGCGACGATCGTGCGCACGGGGGGACCTATGAGTGATGCGGACAAGTCATCACGGGCGACGATCTGGACTGCGGCAGCGTCTTCTCGCGCTCTGACGAAGCTCGACATGAGCGCGCCGCCTCCCACAAAGAAGGTCGCGCTTGCCCGCGTTGTAGCTGTTCAACAAAACCGAGACAAAGATCTCGAAGCGTTCAGCTCGCGCGTTGCGCCCGAGACTCCGCGCAAGCGCGCCAAGTAGTAGCGTTGCGTGCACGCAGCCAAGGCGCTTGAGTTCCGCCGGTTCGGCTCAGCTAACGATCCGCTGGTTCGCCTTGAGCAGCGGCAACCGGATGATAAGCAGGCTCGCTACCTGCGGTGCTATCTGCACGATCTGTCCGCGCGCAGCATCGTCGTCGAGCCGAACTACTTCGACAGGGATTACCTGTCCGAGTTCGCCGCGTTCTACGCGACGACTGCGGCAGGCTATCCGAATATCTGTCAACGGCTGCACTTCTTCTCGTGCAGCGTCACTCGTCCGATGTTCGCTCGTGCGGTCGGCGGCGACGCGCGCGTCGCCGATGCGCTGAATGAAGCGTATCTGGGCCACGTGATCGTGCGCCCGATCCCTGGATCGCCTTTCGGCCGTACCGTGCTCCGCACATACCCAGACGACGAAGGTGAGCGACGGGGCACGCCGCGGATCATGGAACCCTGGCGGTGGTACGAGTCCCACGTCGCCGGGCTAACACTGCGCGTCCGAGGTCTCGCGTGGCAGCAACAAGACTCCGCTGTAGGATCGTGCGCGACGGTCGCACTCTGGTCACTTCTTCACTCAAGCGCGTTCGATGCGCATCATGCGATCCCGACGACGGCGGAGATCACGTCGATCGGTCACGCGACGATGCCGGATGGTCGGCGTGTCTTCCCCGCCGACGACGGTCTCTACTGGGAGCAGATGCTTGAGGTCGTGAAGGGGCGGGGGCTCGCCCCGATGATCATCTTGGGAGATCGCGATCAGGGCTTCTCTCGAAGACGCTTCTGCACGCTCGTCGCCTCCTTCATCCGTTCGGGCTATCCGGTGTTGGTGTACGGACCGCTGGAGGACGACGAAGGCGGTGGTCACACGGTATGTCTAGCCGGCTTTAGGTCACCGACGATTCCCGTCGTGCCGGCAGGCTGCGCGTTGGCGGACGAGAACATCGACTTCGTCTATCTGCACGATGACAATCTTGGGCCTAATGCTCGGTTCCAGATACAGGTTCTCGACGACGCAGTTCAACTAGTGCCGCGTTCTCCCGACCCGCGGAACGGATCGTGGCCGACAACGAACCCAGCCCTGCAGTACCATCCGATCACGCCCCAGAAGCTCGCTGTCGCTGTGCATCAGGAGTTACGCACGGATCCTGTTGAGCTGCAGAAGGCGGCGACGAAGTGGTCCGATTGGTTGCCCGGGCAGCTCGGCCTTGAGCTTGGCGCCGATGAGCCCAGCGGAATGCTGGTCAGCAGCCGCTTTATTCGCATCGACCAGTATCTCGAGCGAGAGCTACGGCAGGTGCTACGAGAGCGCGGGCCAGGTGTGCTTGCGAAGGTACGCTTCGCGCTATGGGAGAAGGTTTCGCCAATGAGCCTTCACGTCGGTTTGGTGCGCGTCAGTGACAACACCGAGCCCATGATGGACATCCTGTTCGACACGTCGGACAGCAATCGTCACATCCGCCCCACGGCAACGATCCTGTATCACCGGCAAGTAGGTTGGCTGTTGCAGCGGTGGCGTCGTGTTCAACCCATCGATCTCGGTCACGTCATCTCGGCTTGGTGACGTAGAGCTGCTATCGCGGGCATCCGCGAATTACGCTCCGCGTGATGCGGATGTTGTCGCCGTCGCGCGGGCCGCAGGCGAAGTAAAATGGCGCGAGGCAGCGTCGGCCGCAAGCACGCCGCGCCCCGCTTCGACGCTGCAGGCTAAGATGGCTCCGTGAAACGAGCGCTCGCGCTGTTCGCGTCGGTCGCCGCGTGCGGCAGCGGCGGTCATCACACCAGCCGCCGCGTGCTGATGGGCAACGCATCGTCGTTGCGCGCGCACATGATCCACTCGGTGGGCTACGGTGGCCTCTGGTTCGCCGACGCCGCGTGCACGCAAGAGTTCCCGACCGCGCGCACGATTCCCGAGGAAGAACTCGACGCGTTCGCGCGTTGCGTCGCGGGACTGCACCTCGTGCCCGCCGGGCGCGAGCACAAGATGCGCGACTTCAGCATCTTCGAGTACGCGCCGGGCATCGAGGTCGACGCGCAGATCGCCGAGAACCCGTTCACGACCGAGCTGCGCTGGATCGGCTACGCCGGCAGCGAGCACCAGATCGCGTCGCTGCCGTCGATCACGCCGGGCGCGCTCGAGGGCCTGCGCGAAGGCGGTAGCGTCGAGGTCACCTCGAACGTCGACGGCGTGGCGTGGTTCAAGCTGTGCCTCGATCGCGACGGCAAGGTCACCGGCATCCATCCGTACGCATCGACCTCTCCCGACGCCGAGCGCGCGCTCTCCGTCGGCCTCGACGCGTGGACGTTCCGCCCGTTCGTCGCCGGGGGCGCCGCGACGCCCGCGTGCGCGTTGATCATGCGCGCACGCCCCGCCGACTTCGGCGAATCGTTCGAGCGACAAGTGCCGACCGCGCCGCTCGATCCGTCGCGCTTCGCGGCGACCTACTTGAAGCACCTCGAGGGCGATCCCACGATCCAACCGAGCGACCGCTTGAAGACCGCGATCCGGCAAGCCGGCGTGACCGAGGTGACCGGAACCTTCCGCTACTGCATCGACGAGAACGGCGACGTCGACAAGGTCGAGACCTTCGAGACCACCGGCATCCCTTCGTACGATCGCCAGATCATCGAAGCGCTGCGCACCTGGCGCTTCGCGGCCCCGCACGCCGATGGCAAGCCCGTCGCCGCCTGCTCGCTCCTCTCGTTCGTCTATCATCAGGGCTGATGCGGGGCCTGCTCTCCTTGATCGTGCTCGCGGCATGCGGTCCGAGCGCCGGGGTGGCGCGCATCGAGCCGTCGCCACACGCTTTCGATCAATCGCTCGCGCAAGCGTCGCGCACGATCCTCGGCGGCGACGCGTCGACGATTCGCCGCGCGATGGTGGGGTCGGTCGGTTACGGCGGACTGTGGTTCGAAGACGCAGCGTGCGCGAAGGAGTTCTCGAGCGCGCGTGACATCCCGGAATCCGAGCTCGACGCGTTCGCGCGATGCATCGCAGGTCTTCATCTCCACCCGACCGCGCATCATCACTCGCTGCAGGACGTCGCGGTGCTCGCCTACGGACCCGGCATCGAGGTCGATGCGCGCATGGGATTGGGCTCTGCGCCGACGGTCCTCCGCTGGATCGGGTACACCGGCGCGGAGGACCGCAAGGACGCACCGCCCGCGATCACGCCGGAGATCCTTCGCTCGATCCGGACCGACGGCAGCGACGACGTCGAGGACGCGAAGGACATCGCGGTGCTCGACGGCGAGGCGGCCAAGTCGGACGACCATGTCACGAGCGGCTGGTTCCAGGTCTGCGTCGACCATGAAGGAGCAGCGAACGCGATCCATCCGCTGCTCGCGCATTCACTGGCGGCCGTGCGTTCGTTCACGCACCTGATCGAATCGTGGCGATTCCGGCCGTTCGTCGCAGGCGGTCAACCATTGGCGGCGTGCGCGATCGTCTATCTGCATTACCCGAGCGCAAAGATGGAGAACGATCCGCCGCGGATTCCCGTCGCGCCGCTCGATCCTGCGTCGGTCGGCGCATCGTTTCGAAAGCGCGTCGAAGGGAGCGCGTTCATTCCACCGAGCGACAACATCAAGATGGACCTGCACGATTCCCGCGTGCACGTCCTCGTCGGTGCGCTGGCGTTCTGCGTCGATGCGAGCGGCACGGTGACCAAGGTCGAGATCGTCGAATCGACCGGCATCAAGGCCTACGATCTCGAACTCGCGGCGCGCATGCTGGACTGGCGCTACGAACCGGCGAAGCCGGGGGACGATCCCAAGACAGGCTGCGGCGTCGTGTCGTTCGTCTATCAGCAGGAAAACCGCTGATGCGCGATCGGCGCGGACGATTCGTGAATTGGGCGCGCACGGTCGTGTCCGTGCCGCACGCGTGGGAGGAGCCGCGCGACGAGGAAGAGGTCGTGCGCGTGGTGAAGCGCGGGATGCGCGTGAAGGTCGTCGGCGCCGGGCACTCGTGGAGCGCGATCGCGGCGCCCGATCAGATCGCGATGAGCTTGGATCGCATGAGCGGGATCATCCGCGAGGGCGACGGCACCGTCACCGTGCGCGCCGGGACGCGGTTGCGCGAGCTCAACAAGGCGCTCGCGGCGCGCGGGCTGGCGCTGCCGATCGTCGGATCGATCGCGGAGCAGGCGATCGCCGGCGCGATCGCGACAGGCACGCATGGATCGAGCCTGGTGCACGGCAACCTGTCGAGCTTGGTCGAGGGCGTGAAGCTCGTCGACGGACGCGGGCGCGTACTCACGATCGAAGACGAGCGGCTCGACGGCGTGCGCGTCCATCTCGGCGCGCTCGGCGTGCTCACCGAGATCACGCTGCGCGTCGAGCGCGCCTTCCGGCTCGCGGAGCAGGTCGAGACCATGAAGATCGCCGACGCATGCAAGCGCGCGACCGAGATCGCGAAGAGCGCCGAGTACGTCAAGATCTGGTGGCTCCCGCACACGCCGCGCGCGCTGATCTATCGCTACGAGCGCACGACCGAGCCGGCCACGCCGCGCGGCGCGCTGAACCGCTGGCTCGACGAGACGATCGTCCATCGCACGATCCTCCCGCGCGCGCTCGCGCTCCACGCGCGGCGCCCGCAGATGATCCCGCGCTGGAACCGGATCGTCGTCGGCGCGTACGAGAAGGCGAAGCGTCGCGTCGCGCCGAGCCCGCTGTGCCTGTCGACGCCGATGCCCGCGCTCCATCGCGAGACCGAGGCGGCCGTGCCGCTCGCGAAGACCGGCGACGCGATGGCCGCGCTCACGAAGCTGATCGAGGACAGCAAGGTCCGCGTGAACTTCATCGCCGAGATCCGCTTCGTCCGCGGCGACACGTCGTGGATGAGCCCCGCGTACGGCGGCGACGTCGCGCAGATCGGCGCGTACATGGGCGAGACGCCCGAGACCGATCGCTACTTCGACGCGTTCTGGCGCGCGATGCGCACGTTCGACGCGCGCCCGCACTGGGGCAAGGAGATGAGCCACACGCGCGCCGAGATCGAGCGGGCGTTCCCGCGCTTCGCGCGATATGTCGCGCTGCGCGACGAGCTCGATCCTTCGCGCACGTTCAGCTCGCCCTTCACCGAACGAACCCTGGGCGCATAACAAGCCCGCCTCGCACCGGTCGTCGCGGCGTAGTGCCGGGGGGACGACGGAGCCGGTGGAGGCGGGCGGATCGCTCTCTGTCGTTCTGGTCGAACGGAGCTATTGCAGTCGATGTGCCACGCGGATCTCGCGCACTTCGACCGCCGCAGGCGCGCGTTCACGACACAGATGTGCCGAGCATGTACAGTCAATCCATGGCGCCGCCCGAGCCCAAGGACGACCGACGGGTGACGCGCATCGAGATCGCGCCGAAGACGATCTTCCTGGTGCTGCTCGCGATCCTCGGCGTGTGGGTCGCGCAGGCGTTGTGGAACGTCGTCGTCGTGATCCTGGTCGCGCTGATCATGGTCGGCGCGGTCCTGCCGATCGTGCACTTCTTCGAGCGCCACGGCGTGAAGCGATCGATCGCGCTCGCGCTGATCTACATCGGCGCGTTCTTGATCATCACGGGCCTGCTCTTCCTCACGTTGCCGCCGTTGGTGTCGCAGCTCCTCGAGATCCTCGAGAACGCGCCCAAGGAACGGCAGAAGCTCGTCGCGTTCCTGTCCGACTACAAGGTCCTCAAGCCGATCGCGCAGTCGCTCAAGACGCTGCCGCTCGATCAGGTCGTGACGTCGTCGGCGCAGAAGCTGCTCGGCTACTCGTCGTACGTGCTCACCGCGATCGGCTACGCGGTCACGACGATGTTCCTCTCGATCTATCTGATCGCCGACGCCAAGCGCGTGAACGGCGCGCTCTACGCGGTCGTGCCGCGCGCGTACCACCTGCGGCTCGCGCGCATCCTGCTCAACCTCGAGACGATCGTCGGCGGCTACATCCGCGGCCAGTTGATCACGTCGCTCGCGATCACGATCTTCACGTTCGTGCTGCTCACCGGGCTCGGCGTGCCCGACTCGCTCGCGCTCGCGATCTTCGCCGGCCTCACCGACGTCATCCCGTTCATCGGCGGCGTGCTCGCCAGCGGGCCCGCGGTGATCGCGTCGATCGGGCAGGGCGCGCCGGTCGCGATCATCGTGGTGATCGCGATGATCATCTATCAAGAGTTCGAGTCACGCATCCTGGTGCCGCGCCTGTACGGACGCGTGCTGCGCATGTCGTCGGCGCTGGTCGTGGTCGCGCTGCTGATCGGCGGCACGCTGATGGGCATCCTCGGCGCGCTGCTCGCGCTGCCGGTCGCCGCCGGCCTGCAGATGATCGTGCGCGAGATGCGCGTCGAGCTGCCCGGCGAGGACGTCGACGACACCAAGCAGCGCGCGCGCGATCAGCGCGCCGAGCAGGTCTACGAGCAGCTGTCGGCGGGCGCGCCCGCGACCGAGGCCGCGCAGATCGCCGGCGATCTCGCGGTGAAGATCCGCGAGAACGAACATCACGGCCGCACGATCACGGACGTGCTCCCCACCCTCGATCGCGATCGTCCCGGTACCGAAGACTAGCGGTGATCGCGATCGCCGCGATGATCACCGTCGTGATCGTCGTCGTCGTGATCGCGATGATCGCGGCCGTGGCCGTTGCCATGCCCGTTGTGCACGCAGACGCCGCCTTCCCAATGGTGCGCGGGCGGGCAGCTGCGGTACTCGACCGGTCGTCCCGTGCGAACGACGCAACCGCCCGCGGTCGTGGTGAGTAGAGCAGCGACGAGGTAGGACATGAGTCGTCTCATATATCCAGTTCAGCACGGGACGTGCCATGGATGCGAGTCCGTCATCCCGCTGGCTTCGCGACCCGTAAGGAACCGTTCGGTTCCCCGTGGAGCCGATCGGCTACACTCCGCGGCGTGGAGGAGCCGCGTCCCGCGGGCTGGGGCAATCCGTTGTTGTGGCGGATCTCCGATCGCTGCTTCGCGATCGCGCTCCTCATGATGGCGGCGAACTCGACGGTCATCGCGTCGACGCTCGCCGGCGGGTGGCCGTTCCTCCCGTTCCCGGCGCGCGAAGCGACCGCGCTGCCGATGGCGGAGGTGATGGTGACCGCGGTGTGGGGCGTGCTCGCGCTCGCGTCGTGGCGCGCGCATCGCCGCGACGGCACCGGCCGCGTGCTCGCGATCGTCGTCGTCTGGTGGTACGCGACGACGCTCGCCGCGTTCACGCTCGTCACCGGACCGTTCGCCGCCGCGGGATGGATCGCGATGGTCGGCGGCGCAGTCGTCGGCTACGTCTTGTTCCCGCGCTGGCTCGCGCTCGCCGGCTGTGCCTGGTATGTGCTGCTCGTCGTCGGCCTGTCGATCATCCTCGGCGATCACGACTGGCCCGCGCTCGACACGATCGCGCCCGCGTA
>DATJIA010000451.1:0-6081 GCA_035493675.1 Kofleriaceae bacterium
CGCGATCCTCGATCCGCAAGGCGCGCCGCTGAGCGTGATCGCGCGCGGCGGCGACGGTGGCGCGGGCGGCGGGGGCGGGCGCGGCGGCCGCGGCGGCGACGGCGGCAAGGGCACCTACGGCAGCTACGGCTCGAGCGGCCCGAGCGGGCTCGACGGGGGCCGCGGCGCGGGCGGCGACGGCGGCAACGGCGGCACCGTGTACGTCCTCTACGATCGGCGCTTCCCCGAGCTGCAGTCGATGGTCGCGAGCGACACGCGCGGCGGCGACGGCGGCGACGGCGCGCCCGACGGCCGGCGCGGGCGCGACGGCGGTCCGCCGGTCTTCGAGCCCGCCGACGCGGGCCTCCTGTTCGGCGCGGAGATCGCGCGCGGCATCCGGATCGAGCGCTGATCCGCGATTCGCCTGTCAACCGGCGGATTGGGGTGTGGATCTGTTGTTCACCCCACAATGACTGCCATTTGGGCGATGATCAGGGGGAATTCGCGGCGGCGGCGGGCGGGTTCCGAGTCCGAGGGAGTCGTGGCGCCGAAGGACAGCCCCGGTCAGGTCGTCGATCGTACGCAGACGCTCATGCCTCGCAGCGAGGGGAGCGGCCGCGACACGACCGCGATCGATCCGACCGTGCGCGCGAGCGGCACGCCGCCGGCCGCCGAGAAGGTCGCGAGCGTCTCGCTGCCCACCGACGATCCGGATCGCTATCAACCCGCCGGCGAGCACGCGCGCGGCGGGCTCGGTCGCGTCGTGCGCGCGCAGGACGTCAGGCTCGGCCGCACGGTCGCGGTGAAGGAGCTCTTGCGCACGTCGCCGCAAGCCGAGGCGTTGTTCGTGCGCGAGGCGCTGATCACCGCGCGCCTGCAGCACCCGGGCATCGTGCCGGTGCACGAGGCCGGCCGGTGGCCGTCGGGCGACCCGTACTACGTCATGAAGCTCGTGCAGGGCCGCACGCTCAAGGAGGTCATCTCCGAGCGCGCGACCGTCGGCGAGCGGATCGCGCTCCTGCCGCACGCGATCGCGGTCGCCGAGGCGATCGGCTACGCGCACAGCCAGGGCGTGATCCATCGCGACATCAAGCCCGCCAACGTCATGGTCGGCGATTTCGGCGAGACCGTCGTCGTCGACTGGGGCCTCGCGCGCGATCACGCCCGCGACGCGCCGGAGATCGACGGCGAGCTGCGCGCGCGCCCGAACGCGGGATCGACCGTCACCGGCCGCGTGATCGGCACGCCGCAGTACATGCCGCCCGAGCAGGCGCGCGGCGAGCTCGTCGACGAGCGCGGCGACGTCTACTCGCTCGGCGCGCTGCTCTACGAGGTCCTCGCCGGGCGCGCGCCGTACGTCGGCGACGATTCGCAGGCGGTGCTCGAAGCGGTGAAGGCGGGGCCGCCGCGGCGGCTCGCCGAGGTCGCGCCGCACGTGCCGCGCGATCTCGACGCGATCGTGACGAAGGCGATGGCGCGCGAGCCGCGTCATCGCTACGCGAACGGCAAGGAGCTCGCCGAGGATCTCAAGCGCTTCCAGTCGGGCCAGCTGGTGCGCGCGCACTCGTACTCGACAGTCGCGCTCGCGCGCCGCTGGGTCTCGCGCCATCGCGGCCCGGTCGCCGCCGCCGCGGTCGCGCTCGCGTTCGTCGTCGTCGCGGCGGTGTGGATGTTCCAGAACGTCGTCGAGGAGCGCAACGTCGCGCGCGCGGCGACCGAGCAGACCCGCACCGCGCTCGGCGCCGCCGAGAACCGCCAGCACCAGCTGACGATGCTCAACGCGCGGCGCTCGCTCGCGCAGGATCCGACCGCGGTGATCGCGTGGCTCAAGATCTATCCGCGCGCGCAGCTCGCCGATCCGGAGATCCCCGCGATGATCGACGAGGCGGTCGCCGGCGGCGTCGCGCGTCACGTGTGGCGGCAGCGCGAGTGGGTGCACGGCGTGTCGTTCTCGCCCGACGGTCGATCGTTGGCGACCGCGTCGCGCGACGGCGACGTGCGCGTCTACGACGTCGCGTCGGGGAGCGTGCGCGTGCTCGGCCGCCACGACGCGGGGCTCAGCGCGGTCGGCTTCTCGCCCGACGGGCGGTTCTTGGCGACCGGCGGCGTCGACGGCGAGCTCGACGTCTGGGACGTCGCGAGCGCCGCCCCGCGCGTGATCGGTCAGGAGCCCGAGGGCATCTACGAGGTGCGCTGGTCGAAGGACGAGCGGCAGATCCTCACCGGCGCCGACGGCGGACCGCCGCGCGTATGGGACGTCGCGAAGGGCGGCGGCCGCACGATCCTCGACGTCGGCGACATCGTCATGAACGTCGCGGTGCCCGCGGATGATTGGTCGAAGGCGCTCGCCGCCGGCGCGACCGGCGCGATCTGGCGCGCGAACGCGGGCGGACCCGCGACCAAGATCGCGACGGTGCCGGGCGGCGTCGCCGGCGTCGCGGTCTCGCACGACGGCGCGGTCGCGATCGTCAGCGACGGCCGCGCGCTGTGGCGGCTCGATCCGTCGAACGGCGCGCTCGTCCGCCTCGGCGACGCGATCCCGATGATCAAGTCGATCGTCTTCAGCGACGACGACGCGCAGGCCGCGATCGGCGGCGACGATCCCGACATCGCGCTCGTCGATCTGCGCACCAACACGCTGCGCCGCCTGCGCGGCCACACCGACGCGCTCTACGATCTGCACTTCTCGCACGACGGCCGCCGCCTGCTCAGCGCGAGCGACGACGGCACCGCGCGCATCTGGGATCTCGTGCTCGGCGGCGCGCGCGTCTTGCGCGGGCACACCGACGACGTGGTCCGGGCCGCGTTCTCACCGCAAGAGGATCTGGTCGCGACCGCGAGCCTCGACGGCAGCGCGCGCCTGTGGCCGCTCGGCCGCCAGGAGGCGGCGATCTGGGGCGGCGCCGGTCCCGCCGAGAAGCTGACGCTCGTCGACGGCGGCAAGCGCGTCGTCGCGCTCGCCTATCCCGGGCGCGCGACCGCCTACGATCTCGCGACCGGCACGCGCACGACGCTCAGCGCCGACGATCAAGGCGCGCGCAGCTACGCGAAGCCGCGCGTGCCGCAGATCTCTCCCGACGGTCACTGGGTCGCGGTCCCGCGCGAGGACGGCACGGTCTCGCTGTGGCACGACGGCGTCGGTCCGGAATTGCTGACCGGGCACACCGGCTGGATCACCGACGGCGCGTTCTCGCCGAAGGGCGACGCCGCGTACTCGGCCGCGTCCGACGGCACCGTGCGCGCGTGGGATCTCGCGACGCGCACCGGCCGCACGATCTATCAAGGCGAGAGCGCGTGGGCGCTCGCGATCTCGCCCGACGGCCAACGGCTCGCGGTCGGCGCCGGCGAGCAGGTCGTCTTGATCGATCCGAACGGCAAGCCGCTCGCGACCGCGTCGATCGGCGCGCGTCCGTCGAAGGGCTGCGCGCGCGCGCTCGCGTTCGACGCGACCGGCACGCGCATCGCGATCCGTCCGTGCGTCGCCACCGCGCGGGTGTGGACACCTTCACGCGGCGCGCCGGTCGCGCTCGAGCTGTCGCAGCGCGAGGTCGTCGCGTTCGCCTTCACGCCCGACGGGGCGCGCATCGCCGGCGCGATGGGCGATCGCACCGTGCGCATCTGGGACGCGGCGACCGGCAAGCTGATCGCGACGCTCGCGGGTCACAGCGATCTGGTCGAGGCGGTCGCGTGGTCACCGGACGGCAACCGCCTCGCGAGCGCGAGCTACGACCGCACGATCCGCGTCTGGGAGCCGGACTCCGGCGCGTCGCGCGTGCTGCGCGGGCACGACGCGTCGGTCGACTCGATCGCGTGGTCTCCCGACGGCACGAAGCTGATCTCGGGCAGCCGCGACGGCACGATCCGCGTGTGGGTCGCGCCGACGCTCGCGCCCCCGTCTTCCGACGAGGTTCGCACCTCCCTCGAGCGCGTCACCACAGCGCAAATCGCACGTGACGATCGTCCCGCGACCCCGGCGGATACCACCCCTGGCGGGTGATTGTCTTCCTTGGGCGGCGTTGCGACGATCGCATGGTCATGCCGCTAGCCGCAGAACCTGTACAACCTTCTCCTGATGTCGTCGTCACCAGCGCCGCGGGCAAGGTCGTCGAGCTCGCGGGTCACGAGACCGGCGGCACCGCGCGTGCGGGCGACACCGTCATCACGCTGGCGCGCATGGAGTTCTCGCTCTTGTCGGTGCTCGCCGAACGACGGCGCAGCGTGCGCGATCCCGATCGCGCGTACGTGCCGTGGGCGGAGCTCGCGGGCTCGCTCGAGTTCCGCTCCGTCGGCGCCGACAGCGACAATGTGCGCGAGCTCGTGAGGCGCGTGCGACGGAAGCTGTCGATCGCAGGCCTCGATGATCTGATCGAGAGCCGGCAGGGCATCGGGTATCGCCTCAACGGTACGCCGCGCGGGTGATAAGCTCGCTCGGTGGCGGCGGTGTTCTACGTCCATTGGGACGAGGGTGAGGCGTCGGAGCACGCGGCTGCGCTGAAAGCGATCGGCCACCGCGTCACGGTCCACGCCACCCGCGACGGCACACCGCGCCTGCCCGATCCGACCGACGTCGTCGTGATCTCGCTCGAGCACCTGCCGTCGCACGGACGCGCGATCGCCGAGTGGGTGTGGCAGGCGAAGCGCCGCCGCGCGATCCCGATCGTCTTCGTCGGCGGCACCGCCGACAAGCTCGCGAAGCTGCGCGAGCGGTTCCCGACCGCGGAGCTGTGCGCGCGCGCGGAGCTGTCGGCGGTGATCGCGCGCTTGACCGCGCCGCCGCTGCGCCGCCCGCGCACGCCGCGCAGCGACGCTTAGCTCTTCTTGAGCTTCTTGACCTGATCGGCGTCGAGCGGCACCTGCATCGGCTGGCCCTCGACATTCGTATCGAGCGGATCGCTGCCGCTGATCTTCTTGTTCAGGATCTTGTTGAGCGCGGTGTTGCGGCCCCAGTTCTCGGTCTTGCCCATCGCGAACAGCGTCAGGCCGCAGCGGTACTTGCGCAGCATCGTCGCGCGCGCGTCCTGGCGCGCCGGCTCCTCGACGTTGCCGCCTTGCCCGGTCGGCGTGCCGTTGTCGTCGCGCGGGATGAAGCGCTTCATCCCGAGCTGGAACTGGCCGGGGTGGAGCTTCTTCTCGCCGAGCGCGAACTTGACGATCGCCTCGTGCCACTCGAGCTGCGCCGGGTCGCTGTTGAATTGCGGGATCTTCGAGTCGCTGCCGACGCCGCCGGCGTTGTCGTAGGCCATCGGCCGGATGATGATGTTCTCCGCCTGCTTCGCGATGTCGTAGACGTGCAGCTTCGCGGCGAGCGCCGCGTTCGGGTTGACGTTCGGCACCGACGGCAGCGGCTTGATCGCGGCGTCGTCCGACATCATGCCGCCGACGGTGATCGCGCACACGCGGTTGGTCGTCGCCAGGTTCTCGGCGACCCGCTTGTAGAAGCGCTTGAGGATCGCGCGCATCGCGTCGATCTTCGACTGCGGCAGCGGCGGCTGACCCTTCGGCACCGACAGCGGGCCGCCGAGGAGGCCGCACGACTCGATGTCGAAGCTGATGCCGTCGAACTTGTCGGTGCCGACCTGGCCGTCGATCTTCGCGACCAGATCGTCGGCGAAGTCCTCCGGCGACGGGCTCGACACGCCGCTCTTGCCGCCGGTCAGCCCGTCGAGCCACTTGTCGAACATGATGATGCGGTCCTTGCCGCGATCGACGAGCGCGTAGCCGGCGAGGAGCTGGATACCGGCCTTGTGCGCGGACGCGATGCACCCGTCGAGGAACTTGCCGACCGCGCTGTTGCCCTTCGCCTGCTGCAGCCCGATGTCCCAGACGATGCTCATGTCGGTGTCGTTGTTCTGCACCGTGACGAGCAGCGAGATGTCGTCGACGACGTTCTTCTGCAGGTTCTTGTCGTTCACGAAGTCGGCGCCGCCCCACAGCGACAAGCGCGCGCGGCCGATCAGCTTGCGCGTCACCGGCGTCGGATCGGCGGCCTTGATCGGATCGTCGGTGTCCATCTGCCAGATGATCGGCGCGTGGTGCGGCTTCGCGCGCCGGATCGAGATGTGGTTGAGCAGATCGGGGTGCGTGAGCCCGAGCAGGAACGTC
>DATJIA010000452.1:0-2714 GCA_035493675.1 Kofleriaceae bacterium
GCTTCCGACTTCCGGATCTGATTTTCGATCCGGACGACGGAAGTCGGACGACGGAGGTCGATTCTTCACTTCTGCAGCTTCATCGACGTCAGCTGGTACATGTGCCCGTAGTCGGGCGGGCCGTAGCTGTTCTGCACCTGGACGATGCCGACGCCGTCGGCGAACCAGAACTTGTTCATCAGGTTGGCGGGGAACTCGGACGGGTTCGGGTCCGGCGGATCCAGCGTGACGCGGCCGGTGATCTCGAGCGTCACCTTCGTCGCGTTGTTGAACGTGCCCGCGCTCGTCAGGATGTTGTCGTTGCCGGCGAGCTTGAAGTAGCGCTCGATCTCGAGCTTGCCCTGCCACAGCTTCGCGTCCGCGCCCTGGCTGGGCGTCTGCTTCCACTGCGCGACGACGTCGTCGCGCCAGTCGGGACCGGCGAGCTTGCCGCCGACGAACTTGAGCGTGGTGCCGTCCTTGTGCTCGAAGCTCGCGAACTCCACGTGATAGGCGCCGCCGGGCTCGCCCGCGAAGAAGAAGCTCTGCGGATCGATTGTGAACTTGTCCGCGGTGCAGGTGATCGACGTCTTCAGCTTGCGGCCGTCGACGTCTTCCTCGAGCTGCACGGTGGTGACGTTGTTCGCGGTCTCGACGCCGACGACGTCGATCGTGATCTTCTTGGCGCGCGGCGGGAACTTCTTGGCGTCGTTCGGGTCGGGCGGCGGCGCCCCGGGGACGCCGACCGGCTGATAGACCCACTCGTTGCCGACCACCAATGGGATCGCGTTCTCACCGCAGGCCTTGCTGACCTTCGCCTTGGCGGCGGCCGCCGGCTGCGCGTGCGCCGCGTGGGCGGCCGCCATCGTCACCAATGCAGAGCAGACGAAAAGAGTCTTGCGCATCAAGGGGATGACTCCGAGGTGCAGACTTCATACGGCACCTGGGTAGGGGGCGGCAAGGGCAGAACGTCTTCCGTCTTCCGTCTTCCGTCTTCCGGAACCAGAAAACAGCGCGATATGCATGACAATCCGACGCACCGCGGCCTCGCCTGCGACACGGACGACGGACGACGGACGACGGACGACGGCTACGGGCGCTTCGTCGGTTGCGAGCCGAACACGCACGCGGGGTCGCCGGAGCCCGCGCACATCTTCTCGATCAGCGTGCGGAAGCGGGCGTCGGCGCGCATGTCGTTGAAGTCGGGATCGAGCGCGGCCTTCTTGCGGCCGAGCAGGCGATCGATCTTCGCTTCGACGTCGACCTTGCGGCTCTCGTGATCGCGCATCTGCAGGAGGCGCTCGAGCAGGTTGATCGAGCACTGCTTGCGTCCGATGCGCGCGTACGCCGCCGCGAGGTTGTAGGTCGCGTTCACGTTGTACGGATCGGCGAGCAGCGCGGTGATGAACGTATCGACCGCGTCGGTGATCAGCTTCTCGCGCGACGGCTTGTCGGCGTTGCCCTCGGCGGCCTGCAGCTTCGCGAGCCCTTCGGCGGCGAGCTTGGTCGCCTCGGGGATCGAGCGCTCGGGGAACGTCTTCGCCGGCAGCTGACGGTTCGGATCGGTCGGGTCGCAGTCGGTCTTGGTGACGACCGGCTTCGGCTTCTCCTTGACCTCGATCGGCTTCGGACGCAGCGGCGGCGGCGGCGCGGTCAGGTTCGCGGCACCGCCGCAGGCGGCGAGGCCGAGGAGGAGGATCAGCTTCTTCATCGACATCGCCTAGAGCCCCGCCGCGGTGAGAGCGTCCTTGTGGAAGCCCTTGAACGCCGGCTCGTCGTCGACCGACTTGATCATGCGCGTCGCTTCGTTCTCGAAGTCGGGATGCTTCTGCAGCTCGGTCAGGCGCTTGAGCAGCGCGATCGCGCAGCCCTTCTTGCGCACGAGCGCGTACGACACCGCGAGCTTGTAGGTCGCGAGCGCGCTGTAGGGATCCTGCGCGAGCGCGTTCTTGTACTTGTTGATCGCCTCGATCGCGGCGTTGGCCTTGTTCGCGGGATCGGGCGTCTGATCGACGAGCTGGAGCGCTTGATCGCCCGCGTCGATCTGCTGCTGCGGCGACTTCCGGCGGACCTTCGAGCCGTCCTCCTGGAACTTCGTCTTGCAGTCCTCGTCGTACTTGATCTCCTCGGCGACCACCGGCGCGTCGGGCGGACGCGCCTTCTTCGTCGGCTTCTTGACCGACTCCGCCTTGATGTTCTCGTACGGGCCCGGGCACCCGCCGGCGAAGATCGGCGTCATCGCCATCGCGACCGTCGTGACGATCGCGAGCACGCTCCCCCTGGACGTTCGGCTCATATCGCCCCTGAGCGTATCGCCCGGGGCGCCGAAGTTCAACGCGCCAGGGCGCGCGCGAACGAGCGGAAGAACGGCAAGGTCGCGCCGGCGAGCGCGATCGCGGCGACCGCGGCGGCGGCGCCGGTGTCCATCCCGCCGACCGAGGCGGCCGCGTGAGGCTCGATCGCGCCGACGAAGCAGACGCCGGCCGCGAGCGTCATCGCGGCGATGCCCCACGTGCGCAGCTTGATCAGGCCGTAGACGCCGCCGAAGGCGAAGACCGCGGCGGCGAGCGCGAGGATCGTCTCGATCGCCGAGGAGCCCGGCTTGGGCGCGAGCGCGTACAGGATGACGTACGGGAGGCTCACGCCGGCGCGGATGACCGCCTTGCCGAGGCGCTGGCGGGCGTTGTCGTCGATGTGGAAGCGCTGGCGCCAGGCTTGCTGGCCGTCGAAGGGCT
>DATJIA010000453.1:0-12061 GCA_035493675.1 Kofleriaceae bacterium
CATCTCGAGCTCGGCGAGATGGCTCATGCGTCCCCCATGCACGCGCGCAGCCGCGCGACCGCGCGATGGCGCACGACGCGCACGTTGCCCGACGTCATACCGAGCTGGATCGCGATGTCGTCGGCGTCGCGCTCGTCGTAGAAGGAGAGGACCACGATCGTGCGCTCGCGCTCGGCGAGCGCGGCGAGGCAGCCGCGCAGGCGATCGACATCGATGACGGGCTCGCGCGACGGATCGGGCGCGAGCAGCTCGCCGTGCT
This sequence comes from Kofleriaceae bacterium, assembly GCA_035493675.1. Taxonomy (GTDB): domain Bacteria; phylum Myxococcota_A; class Polyangia; order Haliangiales; family Haliangiaceae; genus JAIOQA01. Next base: position 260 of record DATJIA010000453.1, read on the forward strand.
GCGCGAGCAGCTCGCCGCGGCGCCGCTCGCCGCGCCAGCCGCCCTGCGCGACCTGCCGGCACGTGCCGAGCACGTACGACGCGATCCGCTCGGGCTCGCGCACGCGCCCCGCGCGCACCGCCTCGATCACGATCACGAGGACCTCTTGGACGAGATCGTCGGCGGCGGCCGTGCCGTCCAGATGGCGCAGGCCGTAGAGCCGGATGCGCGGCGCGAAGGTGCGGCACAGCTCGGCTTCGTCCACGCGATCATCGTACAGGACGTGTAACGACTCGCGAGGTCGTTACACTTCCGGGGCATGACGCGAATCGACGAAATCGCCGACCACATCTATCGCATCAACACGCCGGTCCCGCCGTCCGCGGTGCCGGGGGGCTTCAGCTTCAACCAGTACCTCGTCGTCGACGACGAGCCGCTCCTCTTCCACACCGGCGGGCGGCGGCTGGCGCCGGCCGTGATCGAGGCGATCGGGCGCGTGATCCCGATCGAGCAGCTGCGGTGGATCAGCTTCGGGCACGTCGAGAGCGACGAGTGCGGCGGGCTGAACGATCTCTTGGCGGCCGCGGCGAACGCGCGGCCGTTGTGCGGCCGGGTCGCCGCGATGGTGTCGATGAACGACCTCGCGGATCGCGAGCCGCGCGCGGTCGGCGACGGCGAGGTGGTCTCGATCGGATCGAAGAAGCTGCGCTGGATCGACGCGCCGCACGTCCCCCACGCGTGGGAGAACGGCCTCTTGTTCGAGGAGACCGGGCGCACCTTGTTGTGCGGCGATCTGTTCACGCAGCCGGGCCCCGGCGACGTCGCGCTGACCGAGGCCGACATCCTCGGGCCGAGCGAGGCGTTCCGCGCCGCGATGGACTACTACTCGCACACGTCGCTCGCGCGCGCGACGCTCGACAAGATCGCGGCGACCAAGCCGACCACGCTCGCGTGCATGCACGGCAGCGCGTGGCGCGGCGACGGCGCGAAGCTGCTCGACGCGCTGGCCTCGGCTTTCTCAGCCGACGCTCGGGGTGCTACCCCGGGTCCTCGCCCCTAGCAGGGCTCGGCTCGGCCCTTTGGGCCTCGTCCCTGCCCCTCTTCGCGTCGGCATGCGTGCTAAACACGCGGCGATGGTCGACGAGCCCGACATCGCGCGCCGCAAGGCGGATCACCTCGAGGTCGCGGCGTCGGGCGAAGCGGACTTCGCGCGATCGACGTTGCTCGAGGAGGTCTTCCTCGTGCACCAGGCGCTGCCCGAGCTCGCGGCGGATCAGATCGATCTGACGTGCGAGCTCGCGGGCAAGACCTTGCGCGCGCCGGTCGTGATCACGGGGATGACCGGCGGCACCGCGGAGGCGGGCGAGATCAACCGCGCGATCGCGCGCGCCGCCGAGGGCGCGGGCGTCGCGTTCGGCGTCGGATCGCAGCGCGCGATGGCGGAGCACCCCGAGCTCGAGTCGACGTTCCACGTGCGCGACGCGGCGCCGGACGTGATGTTGATCGGGAACGTCGGCGTCGTGCAGGCGGCGGCGATGGGCACGGCGAAGGTCGCGGAGCTCGCCGCGCGGCTCGGCGCCGACGCGATGGCCGTGCACTTGAACCCCGCGCAGGAGATGATCCAGGCGAAGGGCGATCGCGACTTCCGCGGCGCGATCGACGCGATCGCGCGGATCGTCGACGGCGTCGGCCTGCCGGTGATCGTCAAGGAGACCGGCTGCGGGATCTCGCCGCAGGTCGCTGCTCGTTTGAAAGCCCTCGGGGTCGCGGCGGTCGACGTCTCGGGCGCCGGCGGCACCAGCTGGACCGCGGTCGAAGCGAAGCGCGCGCCGGAAGGATCCGCGCAGCGCGCGCTCGGCACGGAGCTGTGGGACTGGGGCATCCCGACGGCGGTGACGACCGCGGCGTGCGCGCGCGCGGGCTTGGTCGTGATCGCGTCGGGCGGGTTGCGGAGCGGCCACGACGTCGCGCGCGCGATCGCGCTCGGCGCGCGCGCGGGCGGGATGGCGGCGCCGGTGTTGCGCGCGTATCGCAGCGGCGGCGAGGAAGGCGCGCGTGCGTTGTTGGACGGCGTGATCGCGTCGATCCGCGCGGTGTGCCTGCTCGCGGGATGCGCGCGTGCGCACGATCTCGCGACGGCGCCGAAGCACCTCGGGCGCGAGCTGCGCGCGTGGCTCGACGATCTCGGCGTATGAGTCGCGGCTTCGGCAAGGTCATCTTGTTGGGCGAGCACGCGGTCGTGCACGGGCACGCGGCGCTCGCGGGCGCGCTCGATCGCGGCGTCACGGTGACGGCGCGCGAAGGAGATGCGCTGCGCGTGCGCGTGCCCGCGTGGAACCTCGACGTCGCGGCGACCGACGAGCATCCGGTCGCGACCGCGTTGTGCGCGATCGCCGACGCGCTCGGCGCGCGACCCGCGCTCGTCTTGGACGGCGACGCGCAGATCCCCGCCGCGGCCGGGCTCGGATCGTCGGCGGCGATGGCGGTCGCGATCACGCGCGCGCTCGCCGGCGCGCTCGCGATCGAGTGCGACGACGATCGCGTGTGCGCGATCGCGAACGGCGCCGAGCGGAGCTTCCACGCCAACCCGAGCGGCGTCGACGTCGCGCTCGCGGCGCGCGGCGGGATCGGGCTCTACCGTCGAGGAAGCGGGCTCGCGCCGATCGACGCGCCGCCCATCCCGATCGCGATCGCGCTCAGCGGCGAGCCGCGCTCGACCGCGGCGATGGTCGCGCGCGTGACCGAGAACGCCGCGAAGGATCCGGCGCGCGCGCGCGATCTCGAGCTCATGGGCGCGCTCGCCGAGACCGGCGCGGAGCTCGTCGCCCGCGGAGATCACGCCGCGCTCGCGCCGCTGCTCACCGGCGCGCACTACCGGCTCGCCGCGCTCGGCGTGTCGACGCCCGCGCTCGACGCGCTGGTCGCGACCGCGCTCGACGCCGGCGCGCTCGGCGCCAAGCTCACCGGCGCGGGCGGCGGCGGCGCCGTGATCGCGCTCGCGCCCGGTCGCGAAGACGAGATCCTCGCCGCGTGGCGCGCGCACGGCGTGCCGTGCTTCGCGGCCTACGTCGGCGCGTCGTCCAGACGATCCGCCTAGACGATCGGGTCGCCGCCCCTCCATCGCCGCGGATTCGCTCGGCCGCATCGCGGCACGCGCCTTGGAGAAGAGCGGCCCATGCGATTGCCTGCGCTCCTCGCCCTCGCGCTGTCCCTGCCCGCCTGCGCCGACCAAGCCTCGGTCGGCACCGCCGAAGAGGACTCCGCCAACCTCGACGATCGCTCGGGCGTCGACGGCTCGTACTACGAGCTCGACCTCGAGGCCGGACGCGCCGCGCACCTGCCGCTCAGCCGCGTCTTCTACGGCACGACGTCGCAGTCGGGATCGCACACGATGCGCGTCCGCGCGCGGTGCCTTCCGATCGTGATCCTCGGGCAGACGTTCCAGCAGGCGCAGGACGCGTGCGATCCCGGCCTCGTCGTCGTCGCCGATACGTGCAACGACGCGCTGTGCGCGTCGTCGACGCGCAACATCCTCTACGACAACGACTCGTCGTCCGCGGGCGGCAACGGCAAGGGCGCGTTCTTGCAGACCACGGTCGCGCGCACGACGACCTATCGCGCGATCGCGTACAGCCATCTGCGTCGCGGCACGTCGCGCGTCGCGGTCGAGCGCTCGCTCGACGGCACGACCTGGACGACGTCCTGGACCGACGGCGCGAACGGCGCGGCGATCTCGGGCGCGACCCAGATCGTCGGCGGCACGCTCGTGCGGCTCGGCCCGGTCGCCAACGGCGACGACGTCCACGTGCGCACGCCCGACGACGGCGCCGGTGCGAACAGCGGCACGCGGCTGTTCGTCTTCGATCTCGCCCACGATCAGTTCGCGTTCACCGACGGGCCGAGCAGCGGCGATCGCGATCCGGTCTTCCACTTCGACGCGTCGTGGGCCGGCGACTCGCCGCTCGCGATCGCCGCGAAGGACGTCGCCACGCCGAGCGACGGCGGCCCCGGGCTCGAGACGATCGCGGACCTCGTGCGTGGCCCGATCGGGATCGCGGAGGGCTTCGTCGCCCTCCATGGCGGCGCCGACTGCGTCGGCGCGACCCAGACGAACAGCGCGACGCGCGTCGCCTGCACCGGCGGCACGACGAGCTTCTCGCCCGGCCGCTACCGGTTCTACGCGTACGCGCACACCGACGGCATCGGCGTCGGCACCGTGGTCCCCGGCGGCGAGTTCCCCGCGTCGGCGACCGGCTTCCCGCACTGCAACGACGTCCTGCGCGGCCACGCCAACGACCTCGCCTTCACGATGTCGTTGGTCAGGGACGGCAACGTCGTCGAGACACGCTACATCCCGCGCGGCGCGATCGGCAGCGAAGGCTTCGACGACCCGAACGATCCGAACGACACGCCGTGGGACCGGTTCGGCTTCGACGTCGAGGTCCCCGCCGACGGCGTGCAGCACACCTATCGCATCGACATCGGCTCCGACGCCGTTCACGTGCGCGGCGCGTGGGGCTGGACCCGCAACCCGGAGGACGTCGAGCTGAAGATCGCCTCGATGAACATCGAGGGCCACGGCAACGCGCAGTCGACGGAGATGATGAAGAACCTCGCCGATCTCCTCGGCACGCGGGTCACCTACGACGCGAGCGGCAACATCATCGACATCGACGATCACGGCCGCTGGCAATGGGACAGCGACGTGATCGCGTTGCAAGAGGTGAAGGACCTCTCGCACCTGCAGCCGGCGCTCGACCGCCTCTCCGCGCAGACCGGTCACGCGTGGTCGCGCAAGTTCGCGCTCGGCACGTGGAAGGACCTTCCGTACCCGAAGTCGAACTACATGTCCTTCGCCCCCGTGCTCGCCGACAGCGACGTCGTGCCCTCTGGCGGGATCGAGTTCTCGACCGCCGAGATGACGACCGCGGGCTGTACGTCGGAGACCAGCACGACCAGCGACGACAGCTTCAGCTGCGAGGTCAGCGACGAGCCCAACGGCAACTACGGCGACGAGCACCACTATGTCGTGCCCACGCACGTCGCCGTGCGGCGCGTCGGCGGCGCCGGCGCGGGCTCGACGTCGCGCCCGATCGCGATCTTCGACTGGTATCTGCTCGACGACGACGACAAGACGGCACGCCGCCGCGAAGGCGTCGACAACGTGATCGCGAAGATGAAGTCGCTCCTCGCGAGCAGGCCCTCCGCCTTCAACGTCGACGGCGCGACGTCCCCGACGTGGCGAGGCAATCGCATGATCATCCTGGGCGACTCGAACATGTGGAACCACCAGTGCTCGGAGGTCAACGAGAGCCTGGCGAAGCTGCGCCGCGAGTTCGGCTACGCCGTCGAGGTCTCGATGGCGCAGCTCGACTGGTACCACCGCACGTTCGACACCCACTACAGCGGCGCGCCGCTCGGCGATCCCGACCAGGGCATCTACGGCTCGTGCACCGATCCGAGCTGGGCCCTCGAGCCGTCGTCGATGACGAGCGCGTCGGGCGCCGGCGGCTGCCCGTTCCACTTCGAGCAGGTCGACTCGTGGAAGGGCGAGACCTCGACGCCGGCGCCCGGCGATCCCACGATCGAGACCGGCGCGAAGTACGTCGTCGATCCGTCGCAGTGGTACGCGTGGTGGGCCGCGACCTCGAGCGGCGCCAACGGATCGTCGCGCCTCGACACCATGATCCTGGTCGGGCGCGGATGGGCCTACGACGATCCGCTGCTCCGCTACTCGACGTTGTCGGACAGCAACTTCGTGTCGTTCGTGAACGACTACCAGGGCGGCGGCGTCGAGCTCGCGGTGCCGAGCAAGATCACGTCGACCTGCGACGCGAGCGATCACGACTTCGTCACCGCCGGCGGCAGCTATACGCCGAGCTTCGGGATCTACGGCGGCACGACGAGCGAGGGGCAACCCGCGCTCTGCTCGGATCACAAGCCGATCGGCGCGCGCCTGCGCATCACGTTCGCGCGGTGATCACTGCGGCGCGGTCGCGACCGCGTCGGACAAGCAGTACGGCTGATCGGTCAGCTTGGGCCAGTAGAAGGCGGCCATGATGCACATCTCGTCCTTCTCCGCGCTCGGGCCGCCGTAGACCGTCTCGGCGGTCGTGTTGTCGTACGTGCACGCCCACTCGAGCTCGTGGCCCTTGCCGGCGATCGTGCGCGGCGCGTCCCACAGCTGCGTCACCGTCGGGTGGGCGTAGTCGGTGCTCGCGTAGACCGGCGTCGTCGCGCCGGCGTCGTCGAGCTCGTTGATCTCGAACTTCGAGCCGTGCCAGTGCATGTGCGACGTCATCAGGACGACGTGCACGCCGTCGTCGACGGGACAGCGCGCGCGTAGGCGAACCTTCTGGCCCGGATCGACCTGGATCTTCTCCATCACGTTGAAGTAGAGCCCGACCTTGTCGTGCACCTTCGACGGATCGCCGGCGTCGAGCTCGACGTCGACGCGTCCGGTCGCCGGCTTGTCGGTCGTGTTGACGTAGTGCGACTCGAGCACCATCACCGATCCGGCGGGCACCTCGATCGCGAGGCCCTCGGGGATCGCCTGCTCGATGTCCTGCCACTGCGAGCCGGCGAGGTAGAACTTGTAGCCGTTGTCGCAGGTGGTCAGCTGATCGAGCGGCTTGCCGGCGATGGTCGGGTTCGACGCGTCGGTGAAGTACATGTTGAAGTGGTGGCTGCCCTTCAACATGTGCGCGCGATAGCCGACGACCTCGACGTCCTTGTCGGCGGGGATCTGCGTGTACAGGCAGCGCGTCATCTCGGTGCCCGACGGGACCGAGAAGTCACCGGTGGTGAAGCCGAGCGTGTACGGCGTGAACGGATCCACCGTGTCGTCGGCGCCGCCGGGCGTACAGGCGGCGACCGCGAGCGCGAGCCACGCGAGCCTCATCGCGGGTGTCGTACCATAGTCCGCCCGTGTCGTCCGTCACCGTTCGCGCCCACGCCAACATCGCCCTGGTCAAGTACTGGGGAAAGCGAGACCTCGCGCGCAACCTGCCGGCGGCCGGCAGCCTGTCGCTCACGCTCGGCGCGCTGACGACGATCACGACCGTGCGCTTCGACGCGGCGCTGGCCGCGGACGAGCTCTGGATCGCGGGCGCCGCGACCACCGACGCGCGCGTGATCGAGTTCTTGGATCTCGTGCGCGCGCGGGCGCGGATCGAGCTGCGCGCGAAGGTCGAGACGGCGAATCAGTTCCCGACCGCGTCGGGGTTGGCGTCGTCGGCGTCGGGGTTCGCGGCGCTCGCGCTCGCGGCGACGCGCGCGGCGGGGCTCTCGCTGGATCCGAAAGAGCTGTCGCGCCTCGCGCGGCAGGGCTCGGGCTCGGCGGCGCGATCGATCTTCGGCGGCTTCGTGCGCATGCGCGCGGAGGCCGACGACGCGTGGGCCGAGCCGATCGAGGCGCCCGCGTTCGCGAGCCGCGTGCGCATGGTGATCGCGATCGTCGGCGGCGGCGCGCCCAAGACCCACGGCTCGCGCGACGCGATGGAGCACTGCGCGGAGACGTCGCCGCTCTACGACGCGTGGCTGCAGGTCGTCCCGCGCGATCTACGCGCCGCCGAGGACGCGATCGCGCGCGCGGATCTGCCGGCGCTCGGCGAGATCGCGGAGGCGAACGCGCTCGCGATGCACGCCGCCGCGATCGCGTCGCGGCCCGCGATCATCTACTGGCGGCCGGAGACGCTCGCGCTGCTCCAGGTGGTGCGCGCGTTGCGCGCGAGCGGCGCGCCGGCGTGGGCGACGATGGACGCCGGCCCGCACGTGAAGGTCCTCACCGACGAGGCGCACGCGGCGCGCGTCGCCGACAGCCTGCGCGACGTGCCCGGCGTGACCAGCGTGACGATCAGCGAAGCGGGCGGCGGCGCCGAGGTGATCGCGCCGTGATCGCGAGCGCGCCGGGCAAGCTGATGCTCGCGGGCGAGTACGCGGTGATCGAAGGCGGGCCCGCGATCATGACGGCGGTGGATCGCCGCGTGGTCGCGCGCGCGGGCAAGGGCGAGGGCGCGCTGCTCGAAGCCGTCGCGCGCGTGACCGCGAGCGCGCGCGAGGTCGTGGTCGATTCGAGCGCGCTGCACGAGGGCGGGCTCAAGCTCGGGCTCGGCAGCTCGGCGGCGGCGGCGGTCGCGGCGACCGCGTTCGTCCTCGCGGCCGAGCATCACGAGCTGGATCGCGACGAGGTCCACCGCCTCGCGTCGCAGGCGCACGGCGACGCGCAAGCGCTCCGCGGCGCGCGCGGCTCCGGCGCCGACGTCGCGGCCTGCACGTACGGCGGCGTGATCCTGTTCACGCGAGGCGCCATCGAACCGTTCGCGCTGCCCGACCAGCTCCGGCTCGTCCCGTTCTGGACCGGCGCGCCCGCCGACACCGCGTCGCTGGTCGCGCGCGTGATGCAGGCCGCGACCCCGGCGCTGCTCGAGCCGATCGCGGCCTCGGCGCGCGCGTTGGTCGCGTCGAAGTCCGCGCAGGACGCGATCGCCGCGCTCGACGCCGGCGCCGACGCCCTCGACGCGCTCGGCCGCGCCGCGTCGATCGATCTGCTCACGCCCCCGGTGCGCGCCCTTCGTAAAGAGCTGCAACGCCTCGGCGGAACGTGCAAGACCTGCGGCGCGGGCGGCGGCGACGTCGCGATCGCCGCCCTGCCCGCCTCCGCCGACCTCGAGGCGGTCCGAGCGCTGGTCCAACAAGTCGGCGCGACGCCGCTCGGAATATCCGTCGGTGCCCCCGGCGTGGAGATCCTGAGGTAGAACGAACCGTCATGTCGTCGCGCCTGCCCGGCTTCTATCGCCTGCCCCTGCCCGCGCGCCGCGCGCGGGTCGCGGAGCTCGCGGGGCTCGGGCCCGACGACTGGCAGGTGATCGAGCACGGCGGCATCGACGCGCAGGTCGCCGATCACATGATCGAGAACGTGATCGGCACCTACGCGCTGCCGTTCGCGGTCGCGCTCAACTTCACGATCGACGGCGCCGACGCGCTGGTCCCGATGAGCGTCGAGGAGCCGAGCGTGGTCGCCGCGGCGTCGAACGCGGCGCGCATGGCGCGCGCCGGCGGCGGCTTCACGACCAAGGCGTCGCCGCCGGTCGTGATCGGCCAGATCCAGCTGACGCGCGTCGACGATCCGGATCTCGGCGCCGCCGCGATCCTCGACGCCAAGCCGCGCCTGCTCGAGGAAGCGCGCGCGCTGGTGCCGCGGCTGTGCGCGCGCGGCGGCGGCCCGGTCGATCTCACCGCGCGCGTGCTCGCGCGCGGCGGCCCCGACGGCGGCGTGATCGCGGTGCACCTGCACGTCGACTGCCGCGACGCGATGGGCGCGAACCTGGTCAACGGCCTGTGCGAGGACACCGCCGATCGCATCGCGACGATCGCGAAGGGCACGGTCGGGCTGCGCATCCTCTCGAACCTGACCGACGGCCGCACGATCACGGTGACCGCGCGCGTCCCCGACGAAGCATTGAAGGCCGACGACGCGCCGGGCATCGATGTCCGTAAAGCGATCGCCGCCGCGTCGCGCTTCGCCGAGCTCGATCCGTACCGCGCGTGCACGCACAACAAGGGCATCATGAACGGCGTCGACGCGGTCCTGGTCGCGACCGGTCAGGATTGGCGCGCGGTCGAGGCCGGCGCGCACGCGTTCGCCGCGCACACGGGCACGTACAAGCCGCTCGCGACGTGGCGTGAGGAAGAGGGCTCCCTGCACGGGACCCTGCACATGCCGCTCGCGGTCGGCACCGTCGGCGGCGCCCTGCACGCGCACCCGGGCGCGCGCCTCGGCCTGCACCTCGCCGGCGTGAAGACCGCCGCGCGCCTCGCCGCGATCGCCGGCGCCGCCGGGCTCGCGACCAACCTCGCCGCGCTGCGCGCGCTCGCGACCGACGGGATCCAGCGCGGCCACATGGCCCTGCACGCGCGCGTGGTCGCGCGCGCCGCCGGCGCGACCGGCGAGCTGGTCGACACGATCGCGCGCGAGCTCGCCGCCTCGGGCGAGGTCAAAGCGGAAGCGGCCCGCGTCATCTTGGCGCGGCTCACCGGCGAGCCCGCCTAATATAGTGAGGACGTCGTGATCCACCGCATCGGCACTCCCCGCGCCACCGCCCACGCCGTCCCGCTGCCGCCGTCGCTCGAGCTCGACGCCTGCTACCACTACTGCGAGGCGCTGTGCCGCGCGCGCCACCACAACTATCCGGTGGCCTCGTTCTTCGCGCGCTCGAAGCTGCGCAAGCACATCTGGGCGATCTTCGCGTTCGCGCGCGTCGCCGACGACTTCGCCGACGAGCCCGCCTTCGAGGGACGCCGCGCGCGCGAGCTCGATCGCTGGGAGGAGCAGCTGCACCAGACGTACTTCGGCGCGCCGCCCGAGCACCCGGTGTTCGTCGCGCTCGCCGACACGGTCAAGAAGTTCGCGCTGCCGATCACCGAGTTCACCGCGCTCTTGTCCGGTTTCCGGACAGATCTCGACGCCCACCGCTACGCGACGTGGAGCGATCTGCGCCACTACACCGCGCAGGCGGCCGAGCCGGTCGCGCACCTCTTGCTCTACATCGCGGGCTATCGCGATCCCGATCTGTTCGCGTACGCCGACGACCTCGCGACCGGCCTCGCCTTCGCGCACCTGCTGCAGGACATGCCGCAGGACTGGGAGCGCGGCCGCATCTACATCCCGACCGAGGATCTGCGCCACTTCAAGGTCGGCGAGGACGACATCGCCGCGCGACGCGCATCGCCGCAGATCGGCTACCTCGTGGGATACGAGGTTTCACGCACGAGAGCTTTGTTCGAGCGCGCACGTCCCTTGATCGACGTGATCGGCGCCGACCTCGCCGTCGAGCTCGCGCTCATGTGGCACGGCGGCATGCGAATCCTCGACAAGATTGCGGATGCCGGCCCGCGCCTGTTCGCCGCGCGCCCCAGCTTGAACGCCGCCGACAAGGCGCTGGTCGTGACGCGCGCGGTCGCGTGGCGCGGCGAGACGCTCGGCCCGCGCGCGATCGCGCTCTTGCAGCGAACGCTCGTCAGGTAGGCTGTCCGCCGACCGGACGTTTGCGGCTCGGTGAGCCGGTGCTACCCCAGAGCTGGGAGGCACGGATATGAATATCACCGGGGGCACACGCGGCCGCGTGCACGTGCTCGCCGATCTCTCCAAGGCGCTGGCGTTCGCGCCGAGCCGGGATCGCGTCGCCGAGCTGTGCGCGCGGCACCTCGTCGCGATCGCCGACGGCTGCGTCGTCGAGCTCGGCCGCACGATCGCCGTCGAGCACCGGCGCGCCGAGGCCGCCGACTCGCTGCGCGGCGTCGGGCTGGTCTACCTGCACGCGCACGCCGCCTCCCACGAGGTGCACGCGCAGCTCTTGCTCGAAGCCGCGCTCGGACGCATCACCGCGTGGCGCGACGAGGTCGTGCCGTTCGCCGACGAAGATCTCGCGCTCCTGCGCGCGTGCGGCGATCAGGTCGAGCTCGCGTTCGGCCGCCTCGCCCACCGCGACGCCGAGGCGCGCGAGCACGCGCGCGCGCTCGAGCACGCGCATCACCTGCACGAGCTGGTCGCCGCGCGCGACGAGTTCCTCTCGATCGCGTCGCACGAGCTGCGCACGCCGATCAGCGCGATGAGCCTCCAGCTCGAGATGATCGAGCGCCTGATCGATCGCGGCGCGCCGATCGCCGACGTCCGCGCGCGCGCCGGCGGCGCCAAGGCGATGCTCGGCCGGCTCGCGGGCCTGGTCGATCGGCTGCTCGACGTCACGCGGCTGTCCGCCGGCAAGCTCGTGCTCGAGCGCGACCAGATGGAGCTGCGCGAGGTCGTGCGCGACGTGTGCGATC
>DATJIA010000454.1:0-2347 GCA_035493675.1 Kofleriaceae bacterium
CCGCCGCGAGCCCGAGCGGCCCGGGCACCTCGCGATCGAACACCTTCGTGCGGAGGATCGGATCCTTCGGCACGGTGATCGCGCGCCACAGCCACGCGACGCCGGGGATCGCCATCATCACGCGCAACATCGCGAAGCTCACGCGATGCGTCCACTCGGCGGGCAGCCGCTGGAGGACGAGCCACTAGAACGCGCGATAGATCATTTCGTCTTCGCAGCCTTCTTCACCGGCTTCTTCTTCGTGCCCGTGCCCGTGCCCTTGCCCTTGCCCGGCGCCTTCTTCGGTTTCGGCGCCACGTTCCGATACCCCTCCTCGACGAGCGCCGCGATCTCGCCCCAGTCCTCCTCGCCCTTCTTCACCGTCATCGTCGTCCCGCCGTACTTCCCCGTGTACGCGGCGATCGCGAACCGCGGATCGCTCTGCACGAGCGCCGCCTGCTTGTCCTTGTCGAGCTTCACGCTGAACGACCAGCTCTCACCGTCGTCCTCGAGGCCCCAGCCGGTGAAGATCTTGTCGCCGACGCGCATGTGCGGCGAGCCCCACGTCATCGTCACCTTCGTGTTCGGGAGCGCCAGGCAGATCTTCTTGAAGCGCGTGTACGCGGGATCGTCGGCCATGGCGCGCATCATATATATAGTGGCGGCGTGTCGGAGTTCGCGTTCGCCTGCTGCGCCCCTGGGATGGAGCGCGCGCTCAAGTCGGAGGTCGCGCGCGTGGCGCCGTCGTGGCGACTCGCGTTCTCGCGGCCCGGGCTCGTCACGTTCAAGGCCGAGCACATCGACGAGCGGATCGAGCTGGTGTTCGCGCACGTGTGGGGGCGATCGCGCGGGCGCGCGGAGACGCCGGCGGCGGCGCGCGAGCTGTGCGCCGGCGTGGATCGCGTGCACGTGTTCGCGCGCGATCCGGACGAGACGATCGATCTCGCGGCGATCAAGCGCGACCTCGGCGCGACCGAGGAGCCGGCGCGCGCCGGCGAGCTGGTCGCGGACGTGATCGTCTCCGGCGCCGACGACGCGATCGTCGTCGGCGAGCATCGCGCGAGCGACCGCCGCGGCGCGTATCCCGGCGGCGGCTTCGGGGTGGTCGTCCCCGACGACGCGCCGTCGCGCGCGTACGCGAAGATCGAGGAGGCGATCGCGTGGCGTCACCTCGACGTGAAGGCCGGCCAGACCGCGCTCGAGATCGGCGCGGCGCCCGGCGGCGCGGTGCTCGCGCTCCTGCGGCGCGGCGTGAACGTCGTCGGCGTCGACACCGGCGCGATCGATCCGCACGTGCTCGCGTATCGCCACGCGAACGGCGCGCACGTCACGCACCTGCCGATCAAGGTCGGTGCGCTGCGCTGGGAGGCGATGCCCGCGCGCGTCGACTGGCTGCTCGTCGACGTGAACCTCGCGCCGCAGGTCGCGATCCACTCGATCGCGCGCTTGATGCCGCCGATGCGTGACTCGCTGCGCGGGGTCGTCTTCACGCTCAAGCTCAACGAGCTGCGCTTCGCCGAGGAGCTGCCGTCGCTGCTCGGCCGCCTCGAGCAGCTCGGCTTCACCGACGCGCGCGCGCGCCACCTGCCGTCGAATCGACAAGAGGTGTGCGCCGTCGGGCTGCGCTGATCGTCTCAGCGCGGCGGCTTGCGCGGCCGCGTCAGCCCGAACTCTTCGAGGCGGTTGATCAGCGTGCGGCGCGCGATGCCGAGCATCTGCGCGGCGCGCGTCTGGTTGCCGCCGCACGCCTGCAGCGCCTCCTCGATGCGCGCGCGCTCCTCGTCGGGCGCCAGCGCCTGGCCGCGGCGCAAGACGGTCGGCGGCGGCGTCGCTTCGGTGAGGTCTTGCGCCGGTCGCGGCCGCGGTGGCACGGGCGCCTCGCGGAGCGGCGCAAGCGCGGTCGAGAACGTCACGCGCATCTTCTCGAGCGGGAGGTGCTTCGGCACGATCGGCCCCGCTCCTCCGAGCAAGACCGCGCGCTCGATCACATTGCGCAGCTCACGGATGTTGCCGGGCCAGCTGTACGCCTGGAGCGCGGCGAGCGCCTCCGCCGACATCGACGGCGGCGTCGCGCGGCCGAGCTGCGTCGCGGCTTGGCGCAGGAACGCCTGGACGAGCGTCGGCACCTCCGAGAGTCGCTCGCGCAAGGGTGGGATCACGAGGGTCGCGCCGTTCAGGCGGAAGTAGAGATCCTGGCGGAACGCGCCGCGCTCGATCTCGGCTTCGAGATCGCGATTGGTCGCCGCGATGAAGCGCACGTCGATCCGGCGCGGCTTGAGGCTGCCGATCCGCTGCACCGTGCGGTCCTCGATCACGCGCAGCAGCTTCACCTGCGTCGCCAGCGGCAGCTCGCCGATCTCGTCGAGGA
>DATJIA010000455.1:0-10374 GCA_035493675.1 Kofleriaceae bacterium
GCGGGCTGGCGCCGGAGCCGCGCGATCGCTGGCCGACGATCGACGCCTTGCTCGCGCACGTCGGCGCCCGCCGCCGGCGCCCGCGGCGCGTCGCGATCGCGATCGCGGCGGTCGCGGCGGTCGCGGTGCTCGCCGGCGCGCTGGTGATCGCGTCGCGCGATCGCGCGGCGCCGCGCGTCTATCGCGAGCACCGGCTGACCGCGCTCGGCGGCGTGACCGCCGCGGCGCTCGCGCCCGACGGCGATCGCGTCGCGTTCACCGCGGGCGGCACGCTCTACACGCTCGATCTCGCCGACGGCGGCGCGCCGCGCGCGCTCGCCACCGGCGCCCGCGTCGACGGCAACTTCGTGTCGTGGTCCGCCGAGGGCGACGCGATCTCCTACTCGCGCTCGGTCGGCGACGACCTCGTGCTCGCGATCGTCGACGCCGGCACCGGCGCCGATCGCGCGATCGTCGCCGATCACTCGCGCGACGCGCTCGCGCGCGGTGGGCTCGCCGTCCACTGGTACCTCTCGCAGAAGCAGCTCGCGATCGGACCGCCCGCGCACCCCGGTCGCGCCTGCGCGGTGCCCGGCACCTACGACTGGCTGTGGGACGCGATCCCCTCGGGCGACGACCTGTTCGTCGACGTCGTCGACGCGCGGCGCAGCGCGCACCGCCTCCTGCGCACCGATCTGCGCTGCTCGTCGTGGACGACGATCGTCGAGAGCGCGCGGCTGTCGTCGATCGCCGCCGGCCGCGGCGGCGGGCTGGTCGCGATCGCCGACGGCGAGGTGATCGCGATCGATCGCGACGGCGCGATCGCGCCGCTCGGCGTCGCCGCCCACGGTCCCGACGCGGCGATCGCCGGCGTGCGCGCGAACGGCGCGGTCGTGCTCGCCGACGGCGAGTCGACGTGGCAGCTGGTCCGCGTCAGCCGCGACGGCCGCACGACCGAGCTCACCGGCGGCGCGCTCGCGGCGCAGATCGCCGTCGATCCGACCGAGCGGTCGCTCGCGATCGTCGATCAGGGCGCGGACGGCGGACCGCTGCGCGTCGTGCCGCTCGCGGATCCGCGCCAGCGCGCGGCGCCGATCGATCGCGGCGTGCTCGCGGTCGACTGGTCGCCCGACGGCGCCTCGCTCGGCGTGATCGTGCGCCGCGGCGACGCGACCGTGCTCGCCGTCGAGGATCGCGCGGGTCGCCATCGCTTCGAGCGTCCGATCACCGACGGCTCCGAGTCGCCGGTGGTCACGTGGATCGACGACCGCACGCTCGCGTACCTCGCCGCCGGCAACCGCACGTACCGCGCCATCGACGTCGCGACCGGCACCGCGCGCGATCTGTTCGATCCCGCGATCGGCTTCACGCTCGAGCTGTCGCGCGCGCCGCGCAGCGGTGACCTGCTCCTGTACTGGAACCGGCGCAGCGGCCCCGGCTTGTGGCGCATGACGCCCGACGGCCGCACCTCGCTCGTGTACCGCACCGACGGCGCGATGCCGCGCTGGGCCGCCGACGAGGCCGGCGTGCTGGTGTGGACGCCGCGATCGGATCTCGTCCAGCGCGTCGAGCTCGCGACCGGCGCGGCGAGCCCGTACGTCACGCTGCCGTCGTCGGAGCACACCGTGATGGGCGCGGTGTGGGCGCTCGCGAACGGCGATCTGCTCGTCGAGCGCACCCGCAGCGTGTACGACGTGATCGTGCAGGAGCCGGTGCGCTAGGGCTGCGAGGGCTGCTTGGTCTTGGCCATCGCGCCCGCCTGCACGACGATCAGCGCGTCGGGGCGCACGCGCTTGGCGGCGACCGCGGTGAGATCCGCGGGCGAGAGCGCCTTCACCTTCGCCTCGAGATCGCGGCGCCACGCGAGCGTGCGGCCGAGGTAGAGCCCGTCGGCGAGCTCGTCGGCGAGCGCGGTGTCCGACGCGAGCGTCACCGCGAACTGCGCCAGCCAGCCGTCGCGCGCGTG
Source organism: Kofleriaceae bacterium (assembly GCA_035493675.1). GTDB lineage: Bacteria > Myxococcota_A > Polyangia > Haliangiales > Haliangiaceae > JAIOQA01. The sequence continues at coordinate 1,946 of DATJIA010000455.1, forward strand.
ATCGAGCTCGTCCTGCGTGAACGGCCGCGCGGCCAGCGCGCGCAGCTCGTCCTCCATCGACGCGCGCGCCTTCGCGAGGTTCTGCGGCGCGACGATCGCGGAGGCGCCGATCGTGCCGACCGGGTCGAGCGCGCCCGCCGACGTCCATCCCCACGCGCCGTACGACAGCCCCTCGTGCTCGCGCAGCCGCATCCAGATGCGCGAGCCGGTGCTGCCGCCGAACACCTCGCCGAGCATCAGCCACGCGGGATAGTCGGCGTCGTCGTCCTTCATCGCGATCAAGGTCTGCATGCGCAGCTCGGCCATCTCCTTGTCGGGCGTGTCGATCGTCGCCTCGCCGCCGGGCGCGTCGAAGCGCTGGTCGTCGAGGCGCGCGTACGGCCGCTTCGCCTTCCACGACCCGAGCTTCTTCAGCTGATCTTGCACCGCGGCCGGATCGAAGTCGCCGACGATCGCGACCTCGCCGTGCTCGGCGCCGAGGAAGTCGCGATAGAACGCGCGGACGTCGCCGATCGTCACGGCCTTCAGCGCGGCGATGCGCTCGTCGATCGTGAGCACGTAGCGCGGATCGTCCTTGGGCCACGGGCGCAGGCGGCGGTTCAGCTCGATCCACGATCGCTGCGCCGGATCGTCGGCCTGCTCGGCGGCGCGCGCGAGCCGCTCGGCGCGCAGCACCTCGAGCTCCTGCGACGGGAAGCTCGGCTGCGTCAGCTCCTCGATCGCGAGGTCGAGCGCGGGGCCGAGCCGATCGCGGAACGCCTCGACGTGGACGGTGAGCCCGCTCGCGCCGCCGTAGATCGAGATGTCGGCTTCGAGCGCGTCCTCGCGCTCGCGCAGCGCTTGCAGATCGTGCGACGTGGTCCCGCGCGTGAGCATCTCGGGGACGAACGAGCCGATGATCTGCTTCCCCTTCAGCGACGACGCGTCGCCGTAGTGCAGGCGCAGCTCGACGGTGACCTTGCCGCCGCGGGACTTCTTCGGCAAGAGCGCGGCGCGGAGGCCGCCGATCGTCGTGCGCGTGACGTGCGCCTCGACCGAATCGATCGTCGCGTCGAACGGCTCGCCCGCGACCGGCGGCGGCTCGGGCGCGGCGTCGGCGATCTGCTCGACGTCGGGCGTGATCGTCTCGGGCGCGCGCTTCGCGTCGGGGGTCGGCACGAACGCGCCGAGCGTGCGGTTGTCGCGCACGAAGTACGCGCGCGCGACGCGGCGGACGTCGTCGGGCGTGACCTTCGCGATCTGATCGCGCCACGCGAACGCGGTGCGCCAGTCGCCGAGCGCGGCGTACTCGCTGAGCGCGATCGCGGAGTCCTGGATGTCGGCGAAGCGCAGGTCGAATTGCTTGAGCGCGCCGTTGCGCCAGCGCTCGACCGCTTTCGGATCGATCGGCGCGTCGCCGAGCGACTCCATGGTGTCGGTGATGATCTTCTTCACCGCGGCGACGTTCTTGGGATCGGGCACCTGCGCCATCAGGATCGCCACGCTCGGCTCCTTGAATTGATAGCCGTACGCCCACACGCGCGACGCGAGGTGGGTCGTGACCAGCTTCTTGTAGAGGACGCCGCTCGGCTCGCGCGTGAGCAGATCGAGCGCGGCGTCGGCGGCGGCGTAGTCGGGCGAGCTGCCGGCGACGGTGTGATAGAGGACGCCGACGACGTGGACCTTGCCGTTGCGTCGCAACGTGACCTCGCGCTCGCCGTCTTGCACGGGCTCGACGGTGTAGGTCGCGTCGAGCGTGCGGCTCGGCCGCGGGATCGCGCCGAACGTGCGCGTGATCGTGCCGAGCGCGTGCTCGGGCTCGAAGCGGCCGGCGACGACCAGCACCGCGTCGTCGGGCTGGTAGTAGCGCTGGTAGAACGCGCGCAGGCGATCGGCGGGGACGCGCTCGATGTCGGAGCGCGAGCCGATCGTGTCCTTGCCGTAGTTGTGCCACGTGTACGCGGCCGACATCAGGCGGCCGTCGAGGACGCGGACCGGATCGTTCTCGTCCTGCTCGAACTCGTTGCGCACGACCGAGAACTCGGTCGCGAGATCGTCGGCGGCGATCGGGCAGCTCACCATCCGATCGGCCTCGAGATCGATCATCCAGTCGAGGTTGTCGTCGGTGGCGGGCAGCGTCTCGAAGTAGTTGGTGCGATCGGTCCAGGTCGAGCCGTTGACGTCGCCGCCCTTCTCGCTGACGAGCTTCATGATGTTGCGGTGGCGCGGCGTGCCCTTGAACGTCATGTGCTCGAGGAGGTGCGCCATGCCGGTCTCGCCGTAGCCCTCGACGCGCGAGCCGACCAGGTACGTGATGTTCACCGTCACCTTCGACTGCGAAGGATCCGGGAACAGGAGGACCGTCAGCCCGTTGGACAGCCGGTACTCGGTGATGCCCGCGAGCTCGCGGACGCGCGTCGCGGTCGCGGCGGGCGGCATGGTCGCGCGCGCGCGCGGCGCAGGCGCGCCCGGCACGGGGACGGTGGTGCGGGGCGCGCCGCTGCACGCGGCGAGAGCGAGCACGAGGAAGCGTCGCATCGCGCGACGCTAGCACGCGCTCAGTAGCTGGTCCCGCCGCTGCCGCCGCCGCCGCTCTGGGTCGCCGACGACGTGTTGAGGATCGTGGTCCACGCGATCGTGGTCCAGTTGTAGACGGTGCCGCCGGCGACCCGGTTCATCTCGTCCGTCGACAGCGCGCGGACGGTCTGGGTGGCGAGCGAGAGCTTCGAGGACTTCTTGGTTTGCTTCATGCCGCTTCCTATTGCGGCTCTCGTGCCGACCGCGTACGCGACGCAAGTGCGCGGATGCGCTCGACGCGCGCGTGCGCGAGTCGCGCACGGCGGCTCGAGTCGAGCACGCGGCTAGAAGTCGACCTGGACCGCGGCGCTCGCGCCGCCGCGCGTGGTCGTCTGGTCGTTGCCGACCAGGACCGCGCCGTCCCAGCGCAGGACGAAGCCGACGCGACCGAGCCCGTAGCGCGCGCCGAGCTCGTAGCCGAGGCCGGGATCCGACGACAGCTCGGGGCCGAAGCCGAGGTGCAGCGTGATCCGGTTGTCGAACAAGCCGCCGCGCAGGAGCGCCGCCATCAGCGCGACCGCGACGCGATCGCGATCGGCCTGCGGCGCGGCGAGCACGGTGAGATCGAAGCCGATGCCGAGCCGCGGCGTCAGCCCGCGCGTGACGCGCAGCGAGCCGATGCCGAACGCGTCGGTCGACGGCTGGACGAGCGCGCCCGCGCCGAGCGTGAGCGACAGGCCCCAGCGATGCTCGCTGAAGCTCGACGCGCCGCCGAGGACCATGACTTCTTCCGCCGTGTCGTAGACGGGCTCGGCGGTCGCGACCTCCGGCGGAGGAGCCGGCGCCTTCGCGAGCTCTTCGTCGTCGGCGCCGCCGCCGTCGTTGTCGGCGCCGGTGGATTCGCCACGACCCGCTTCGCCGCCTTGATTCGGGCTCGGCGCGCGGCCGGTGACCGTCACGGTCGCGCCGTTCGGGTTGGACGTGACCGTCGTGTCGGCGGGCGGCTTCTGCGTCGTCGCTTCCTTGCCGTCCTTCTCGTGCTCGGCCTTGTCCTTGCCCTTGTCCTTCTCGCGATAGTGATCGCGGACGTCGCCCTCGGTGCCGAACACCGCCTGCCACTTCATTCCCGCCGGCATCGCGACCGGGATGCTGACGCTGGTCGTGACGCCGCCCTTCACGACGACGTCGGTGCCGACGGCGACCAGCGCGGTCTCGGGCGTGACGATGCCGTAGCGCGTGCCGAGCGTGCGGATCTCGTCGGAGCTCGCGCCGCTCGCGACCAGCGCGTCGAGCTTCGCGCGCGCCCAGCGCCGCGCGATCACGGAGGCGGGCGCGACGTCGTCCTTGCGCGCCGGCTGCGTGTCCCAGATCGCGGGGAGATCGAGCGAGCGCGCGGCGACCGCGACGCGCGCCTTGCGCGGCTGATCGACCTTGGCGATCACGATCGCGGCGTCGCCGGGCGCCATCGCGGGCAGCTGCGCGGGCAGCGCGTCGGTGACGAGCCCGCCCCACGCGATCGACGTCGCGGCCGCGCGCGGCGCGTCGGCCTGCGCGATCAGCGCGGTCGCGGCGTCGTCGGCGTCGTCGGCGGCGGCGAGGTAGCGCGCGGCGCCGCCGGTGCGCGCGGCGAGCCCGTCGAGGAGGCCGCGGTTGGGCGCGGCGCCCACGCCGATCGCGAGGATCGCGGGGCCCTGGTCGGCGAGCTGATAGAGCTCCTTGTCGTCGGCGACCAGGCCGTCGGTGACGAGCACGATCACCGGGCGGCGTGCGCCCTTCGCGGCGGTGCGCGCGGCCTCGAGCTGCGCGGCGAGATCGCTTCCGCCGTTGGCGGCGATCGCGTCGGCCCACGCGCGCGCCTTCGCGACGGAGCCGAGCTTCACCGCGCCGGCGATCGCGACGCGATCCTTCGCGCCGACGTGATCGAGGAACGCGCGGGTCGCGCGGCGGACCAGGACGATGCCGTCCCCGGTCGTGCTCTTCGACGTGTCGGCGACGATGATCCAGTCGCGCGGCTGCGCCTTGGCCGCGGCCGGAGCCGGCACGACGATCGCGACGAAGCCGGCCTGATCGGTGACGGCGGTGATCGCGTCGCCCTTGGTGCGCCAGCGGACGACGAGATCGTGATCGCTGCGCGCGTCTTTCAGCGCGATGTCGGCGGTCTTCGCGTGCAGCTGCACCGACGCGTCGTGGGTCGGCACCTCGACGTCCTCGATCGCGGCGCGCGCGTCGATCTTCACGTGGATCGCGGCGGGCACGCCGGTGTCGCTGGTCTCGGGCGTCACGCGCGACGCGTCCGGCGCGCGGTCGGTGTCCGGCGCGTAGCCGGTGCCCGTCGACGGCGCGCCGGTCGCGGCGCCGGGCGCGTAGCGCGGCCCGACGACCAGCGGCAGCGCGAGCTCCCATCGCCCGGCGGTCCGCTTGATCGTCGTGTCGAAGCGCAGCTCGACCGTGATCTCGGCGCCCGGCGCGATGCCGGTCACCGCTTGCGTGAAGACGTCGGCGCGCTCTTCTTCGAGCAGCGCGGCGTTGGCGCCGGCGGCGACCGCGGCCTCGTAGCGCTGGCGGGCGGCGCCGCGATCCTCGATCTTCGCGACGATCGTGCGCGAGCCGGTGCGGATCACCATCGACGAGACCGCGGCGTCGTCCGGGAGCGGGAAGACGTAGACCGCTTCGATCGGCTGATCGAGCGGGTTGCGGAAGCGCTGGGTGACGGTGCCGTCGGCGAACGGGCCGTCGACGTGCAGATCGATCGAGCTCGCGATCACGGGCAGCGGCTTGCCGCCGGCGTAGAGGCCGTACGCGCCGCGCTCGATCGCGGCGGCGTGCGCGGGCGCGGTCATCGCGACGATGACCGCGGCTGCCGCGAGACGGACCCGTGCCCCCATGGGAATCGACCTTACAACGCACCACGCCGCGCGCGGATCTAAGGTGGGAACATCCCGGCGAGGTGGGGTCCGATGGCGCTCCGGACCAGGCGCGCGACGCTGGTCAGGCCCGCATCGATCGAGGATTCCAGGCGATCGCGCGCGAGCTCGACCAGCGCCTCGCGCGCGCCGGCGACCCAGCGCGCCGCGGTCGCGGGATGGACGCCGTACATCCGGCCGAGGGTCTCGGTGGTGAGGCCGTCGAGGTACGCGAGGCGTAGCAGCGTGCGCTGGCGCGGCGTGAGCGCGGCCATCGCGCCCTGCACCGCGCGCGCGAGCTCGTCGGCGTAGCGCTCGCGCAGCCGCGCGATCATCGGATCGTCGACGAGCGCGAGGTCGCCGTCCTCGTCGAGCGGATGGTCGCGATTCGCGCGGGCGCGCAGGCGCCACGTCGCCCGCGCCGCGATCGATCGCAGCCAGCCGCGCAGATCGCCGCGGCCTTCGTACTGCGCGATCCGCGGGCCGCGCGCGTCGCCGATCAGCACGTCGATCGTCACCTGCTGGCGGACCTCGGCGGCCATCGCGTCGTCGGCGCCGGCCTTCCTCGCGGCGGCTTCGAGCTCGGGCGCGAGCTCCCGCTCGAAGGTCCGGATTGCCTCCGGGTCTCTGTTCGCGAGCTTTCGCGCGAAGGCGAGATCTCCACAATTGTTTGAAATCGCGGCGTTATCGTTCTCGGCCGCGGTGAGGGAATACATCGGAAGACCTCGCCGTACGTTGGTGCGTTTCTCGGTGGAATTCCCACTCGCCATCCTTATATTGGCCCGGCCTTTCGACCAATGCATTGCCTGAGCGACCAGATCGCCGCCGCGTTCGCAGGCGGCAGCGGCAGCGGGGACGACCGAGCGGCCGTCGAAGCGCACATCGATCGATGCGCGCCGTGCCGCGTGCGCGTCGCGGTGATCGCGAGCGGCGTCGCGACCCATCCGCTGCGATCGAGCGCGCCGACGATCGCCGAGCCGATCACGATCACCGGTCCCGCGCGCGAGCTGGTCGCGCCGTCGCCGGGCGAGCGGCTCGGTCGCTACATCGTCCTGCGCACGCTCGGCACCGGCGGCATGGGCACGGTCGTCGCCGCGCACGATCCCGAGCTCGATCGATCGGTCGCGATCAAGGTCGTGCGCGCCGGCTTCTGGACGCACGCGTCCGACGCCGCGCGCGCGCAGCTGCGCCGCGAAGCGCAGGCGATGGCCCGCCTCACCCACCCGAACGTCGTCGCCGTGCATGACGTCGGCGCGCACGGTGATCATCTCTTCGTCGCGATGCAACTGGTGCCGGGATCGCCTCTCGATCATTGGTTGCGCCGGCCGCGCACGTGGCACGAGATTCTCGCCGTCTGTCTGCAGGCCGGACGCGGGCTCGCGGCCGCGCACGCCGCGGGCCTCGTCCATCGCGACATCAAGCCCGGCAACATCCTCGTCGACGGCGAGGGCACCGCGCGCATCGCCGATTTCGGCCTCGCGGTGCCGGGCGCGGCGTCCGACGAGCAGGCCGCGTGCGGCACGCCCGCGTACATGGCGCTCGAGCAGCATCGCGGCGTCGCGGCCGACGCGCGCAGCGATCAGTTCGCGTTCGCGGTGACGATGTTCGAGGCCTTGTTCGGACGGCGTCCGTACGCGGGCGAGTCGAAGCAGGCGATCGCCGACGCGATCGCGGCCGGACGGATCGAGACGATCGCGCGGCGAGGCGTGCCGCGGCACGTGGTCACCGCGCTCGCGCGCGCGCTCGCGGCCGACGCGCGCGATCGGTTCTCGTCGATGGAGGAGCTGTTGGATGCGCTCGCGGTGAGGCCGCGCGCGCGTCGGATCGCGGCGGTGGCGGCGGGGGTGGTGGCGGCGGTGGGGCTCGTGCTCGGGGCGGCGCGTACGTCGGGGGCGCCGTCCCGGCACACCGGGGATGCGGCGGGAGCGTACGCGGCGCTGGTCGCCGACGCCGACGAGGCCGTGCGCGACGGACGGCTCGGCGAGGCGGACGCGGCGCTGCGCTCGGCGCTGCGGATCGCGTCGCGCGCGAACCTCGGCGACGAGGCGGCGCAGGCGTGGAGCAAGTTGGTGGGCGTGCTGGCGGCGGAGCAGCGGGTGCAAGTGGAGGTCGCGACCCACCCTGTCCGGCTACCGGACACGCGCGAGGCGCGGCGCATCCACGGATGGCTGCGCGCGCCGCGCTAGATCGATCCAGATCAATAATGATAGGCGCGCGAGCGCGCGCGTGTCTGATCGCGCGGTTGCATGCGCGGCGCGATTTCGGCGCGAGGAACCGCGCGCCGCTGCACTCAGGGACGGAGGTCCCATGTCGGTGCAGCGTACGTTTCCGATCGTTCCGTTCGTCGCTCTTGTCTTGGGTGCGTGCGCAGAGGGCGTGCCCGACGAGGCGAGCTTCGTCCGCGAGGTGCGCGGCGGACACGTCTCGCTCGATCCGATCCACGCGCGAAGACCGGCGGACATCTCGATCGACGAGGTCGTCGCGTCGCCGCGGTTACGACCCGCGCTCGGATCACTGGGCGCCGCGGATCTCGGCGAGATCGGGCGCGTGATCACGACCGACGGGGCGTCGGCGGCGCTGGTGCACGTTCAGCTCGCGCAGGAGATCGACGGTGTGCCGATCCACGGCGCATATCTCCAGGTCACCGTCCGTCCGGGCGACGACGCCGCCCGCGTGCTCGCGTCGTCGTATCACCTGTACGAAGGCGCGCACGTCGACACCGGCGTCGAGATCGCCTCCGACGCCGCACAGGAACGCGCGCGCGCGGCGCTGCGCGCGCCCGATGCCGCGGCGATCACGAGCACCACGCTCGAGATCTGGCCTGTCGACGGGACGCTCGCGCTCGTCTGGGATGTCGGCGTCGAAGATCGTCCGGCGCGCGCCCTGGTGCGCGCCAACGGACCGCGCGCCGGCGAGGTCGAGGTGATCGACGAGCGCCTCGACGCGACCGGGGGCACGGTGTCCGGCTGGATCGCGGACGGCGGCGCGCCCGGCGGACACGGCGTCGCGCGCCGCGTCGCGCTCACCGAC
>DATJIA010000456.1:0-7132 GCA_035493675.1 Kofleriaceae bacterium
GCCTCGACCTTCACGCCGTTCTCCCCGATCTCGCCGGTCGCGATCGCGGTCGTGGTCGCGCGCTTCTTCGGCTCTTCACGAGGGACGAGACACGGATCCTGCTCCCAGTACTCGACGAGCCGCGGCGCGTCGAGCGCATCGACGCGATCGAAGATCGCGCGATCGAGCGTCTTCACGTCGCCCTTCTGCAAGACGACCGGCACCGGGACGACCATCGCGAACGCCTCGGGCGGGCCTTGGTAGTTGTTCTGCATCGCGAGGACCGTGCGGGTCCCGTCGCGCATCAAGACCACCTGCGTCGCGTTGTTGAAGAGCTTGGTCCCTGCCCCGTCGACATAGAACCCGCAGAACGCGCGTGCGGCGCGCGGTGCGAGGACGAGCGTGACCGCGAGCGCGGCCCAGGGCGCGAGACGTCTCATGATCCCCCCGGCCGGCAATCCGGCAGGGCACGAGCATAGACAAACGCACGAGCGCTGTCCTTGGCCTGAACTTAGATCTGACAGCCCTGGCCCTGCGCCGAAACACGCAAAGCATCGATGGCTTGCTTGCAGGCGTCGGCGGCGGCCTTCTTGGCTTCGGGAGGCGTGTTCGGATCGTGGAGCGGCTTCCACGCGTCGGACATCTGTGAGACCGCTTGCATGAGCGCCTGCTTGGTGTCGACCGGCAGCGCGTTGCACTGCGCGTAGCGGCGGAGGGTCTCGACGTAGGCGTCGCACTCGGGGACGCCGCTCGTGCCCGCGCCCGGCAGGCAGCTCGCCTGCGTGAGGGCGGCGGAGATCGCGTCGGCGTCCTTGGTGCACGCGTCGCCCGCGGTCTTCTTCGCCTTGCCCTTGAGCTTCTTCCAGCCGGCGACGCTCGCGCGCGCCTTCTCGAGGTCCGCGGTGCGCGCGTCGCCGATCGCCTCGCACTGCGACTCGATCGACGCGAGCGCGAGGACGCGATCGCACGCCGCGATGCCGCTGCCGTCGCGCGCGAGCGAGACGTTCGCGATGCAGCCGGCGTCGGTCGCGAGCGTGAGCTTCGCCGACGCGCCCGGCTTGAACGTCACCTTCAGATCGTCGTGCGTGCCCGCGGCGGTGCCGTCGCCCTGCGGCGCGAGATCGACGGTGCCGAGATCGTCGCGCAGCGCGGTGAGCGTCGCGTGATAGAGGCCGTCCTTCCACGTCACGTCGACCGACGCCTGCGCGTTGCCGCTGACCGAGCAGCCCTTCCACGTCGCGCGGCCGCGCCAGGTGCCGACCGTGTCCTCCGCTTTCGGCTCGGCGTGCGCGGTGCCGACCACCGAAACGAAAAAGCCTGCGACGACGACGAGGCTCTTCATCTCCGCGATCTTGACACGAAGTACGCGACCACGCCGAACACCAACGTACCGACGCCGTACAGGCTCTCGGTCGGGTACAGCTCGATCTGCGAGTACGCGATCCAGATCGAGCCCGCGATGAAGACGAGCGGCGTGATCGGATAGCCGAACGTCTTGAACGGACGCGGCATGTCGGGGCGCGTGCGCCGCATCACGAGCATCGCGATGCACGTGAGCGCCGCGAAGATCGTGAGCGTGAAGCCCACGTACCGCACGATCTGATCGAAGCGGCCCGTCATCGTGATCGCGATCGCGAGCGCGCCCTGCACGACGACCGACCACGCGGGCGCGCCGCCGTGCGAGCGCCGCGCGAGCGTCTTGGGGAGCGCGCCGTCCTCGGCCATCGCGGCGTAGACGCGCGGGCCCGCCATCACCATCGCGCTCACCGACGAGACCAGCGCGAGCGCGATCAAGGTCGAGAGCATCTGTCCGGCGCGCGGACCGAACAGCGCGCGCGCCGACGCGTCGCCGACCTCGACGATCGGGCCGCCGCCGTCGCCGTGCGCGAGCGTGTCGATCGGCAGCGCGTAGATGAACAGCACGTTGAGCAGCACGTACAAGAGCATCACGAGGCCGGTGCCGTAGAGCAGCGCGCGCGGCACGCTCTTCTCCGGACGATCGATCTCGCCGGCGATGTACGCGGCGGCGTTCCAGCCCGAGTACGCGAAGCTCACGTACATGAGCGAGATGCCGAACGCGGCGGTCCAGATGTTGGAGAGGCCGCCGGCCTGCGACGCGAAGTGCGCGGTCGATCCGCCGCCCGCGGTGAAGCCGGCGAGGATGAACGTCACGATCAGCAGCGTCTTCGCGGCGGTGAAGACCGTCTGCACGCGCCCGCCGAGGACGGTCGAGAACGAGTGCAAGACGGTCATCGCGACGATGAGCCCGATCGCGAGCAGCTGCTGCGACGTCGGATCCGCGAGCGACGGCCAGATCGCCGCGGTGTACTTCGCGAACGCCATCGACGACACCGCGATCGGCGCCGAGAAGCCCGCGAGCACCGACGCCCACCCGCTCATCACGCCGACCAGCGGGTGCAGGCCCTCGCGCAGGTAGACGTACTCGCCGCCGACCCGCGGCATCATCGCGCCGAGCTCCGCGTAGCAGGCCGCGCCGCACAGCGCGAGCACGCCGCCGACGACCCACACGACCAGGATCGTGCCGGCGTCGTGGAGGCCGATCGCCTGGAAGCCGGTCGACGTGAAGACGCCGGTGCCGATCATGTTCGCGACGACGATCGCGGTCGCCGCGATGACTCCGAGACGTTTCGCGGTCACGATCGATCAGCCCGTCTGCGGTAACGCGTTCGCCACAGGGAATCTTTCGCGCCCCGTTCGCAGGTGCCGATCGAGGAAGGCGAGCGCGTCGCGCCAGCAGCGGCGCGCGGCGGGATCCCAGACGAGCGCGTGGAACGCATGGATGCCGCCCGGGTAATACCGCGCCTCGCACGGCACTCCGAGCGCGGCGAGCGCCTTTTCGAGCCGGCGCGTGTCGTCGAGCAGCGGATCGCGCGTGCCGACCGGCGCGAAGAACGGCGGCAGCGTGCGATCGAAGCGCGTCGCGATGCCTTGCTCGAGCACGACCAACGGATCGGCGAGCTCGATCGTCTCGCCGTGATCGTCGCGCTGGATGTAGCCGCGCGACGTGCGCTGCAGCATGCCGTCGATCCAGATCGGCATCCGGCGGCGCCGCGCGAAGCGCTCGGGCCGCGACACCTCGAGCAGCGCGCAGAACGGCATCGTCGCCGACGGCACCAGCCCGGTCTCCCACGCCGCCTGCGCCCACGGCTCGCTGCGACGCTGACAGGTGGCGAGCGTCAGCGCGGTGACGAGGTTCCCGCCCGCGCTCTCGCCCGCGACGGCGACGCGCGACATGTCCGCGCCCAGCCCTTCGCCGTTGTCGCTGAGCCACTGCCACGCCGCGCACACGTCTTCGACGGCGGCGGGGAACGGATGGCGCGGCGCGAGCCGGTAGCTGATGTTGACGACGAGGTAGCCGAAGCGCGCGAACACGAGGCCCATCAGCCAGTGCGTGTCCTTCGACAGGATCGAGAACGCGCCGCCGTGCACGTAGAACACGACCGGCCACGGCCCGGGTCGCGACACCGGACGATAGACGTCGAGGAGGTGGAACTCCTCGTGCGCGCCGTGACCGACGCGATACGGGATGTCGCGCGTGACCTCGACGCCGTGGCGCTCGGGTCGGCTCGCGGGATGGAGCCGCGCCGCGCCCGACAGCCCGCGGAAGAAGCCTTCGCTCGCGGCGGCCATCAAGCGCGACGACAACGGCATGCAGAGAGCTTACAACGCTCTACTGATCCAGCGATTGCAACGTGACGTCGACGTCCCGCTTCTCGCCGTCGCGCATGAGCGTGACCTTCATGCGATCCCCGACCTTGTGATCGTCGAGGACCTTGAAGAGATCCTGCTGCTTGTGGACCGCTTGGCCGTCGAGGCCGACGATCACGTCGCCCAGGCGCCAGCTGCCGTCGGCGGCCGGCTGGGTGCCGACGATGCCCGCCTTCGCGGCGGCGCCGTCGGGCGCGACCTCGATGATGAGGACGCCGTCGACCTTGAGGCGATACGCCGCCTGATCGGTCGCGATGTTGATGCCGAGCCCGGGCCGCTCGATCTTCCCGTTCTGGATCAGCTGCGGGACGATGCGGTTCACGGTGTCGACCGGGATCGCGAAGCCGATGCCGGCGCTCGCGCCCGACGGCGAGTAGATCGCGGTGTTCACGCCGATCAGGCGCCCCGACGAGTCGAGCAGCGGACCGCCCGAGTTGCCCGGGTTGATCGGCGCGTCGGTCTGCACGACGTCGTGGATCGCGTGCTGCGTGACGCTCTTGATCTCGCGGCCGAGGCCCGACACCACGCCGGTCGTCAGCGTCTGATCGAGGCCGAACGGATTGCCGATCGCGAGCACCTTCTGCCCGACCACGAGGTTCGCCGACGTGCCGATCGGCAGCGGCCGCAGCTTCGACGGCGGCGCGTCGATCTTGAGGACCGCGAGGTCCTTGTCGGGTGCGCGGCCGATGATCTGCGCGGCGTACGCGCTGCCGTCGGAGAGGATCACCTGCGCGCGCGCCGCGTCCTCGACGACGTGGAAGTTGGTGACGATGTGGCCCTGCGCGTCCCAGATGAAGCCCGAGCCGACGCCGGCGGGGATCTCCATCTCGTTCATGCTCAGCTGATCGGTGCGGACCTGGATGCTCGTGATGTGCACGACCGACGGCGCGTCGTTCTGGAAGACCTGGATCGTCTGTTTCTCGTCGGCGCCGAGATCCTGCGCGGGCGTGATCGCGCGCGGCTCGAAGTTGACGGTCTCGCGCGATCCCTTGCGCTGCTCGTAGACCGTGAAGACCAAGGCGCCGGCGACGAGCAAGAGCAGCACCGCGAGGACGCCGGTGACCGCGTTCGACTGGCGCGAGACGTAGGGCTGTTGTTGTTGCGTCACGACGAAGCGAGAGTTTGGCACGTCGTCAGGGCAACCGCCGCTCCGCTTCGAGCATTCCCGTGCCCGTCAGTGATGCGACGACAGGAAGTGCTCGGCCTCCAACGCGGACATACATCCGCTGCCGGCCGCGGTGATCGCCTGGCGATACTTCTTGTCCTGCACGTCCCCGGCGGCGAACACGCCGGGCACGTTGGTCTGCGTCGTGCCGGGCTTGGTGAGGATGTAGCCCTGCTCGTCACACGCGACCTGACCGCCCAGGAACGCGGAGTTCGGCACGTGGCCGATCGCGAAGAACAGGCCGGCGGCGTCCATGTCGCGCTCCTTGCCGGTCTTCAGATCCTCGACGCGCACCGCGGCCACGCCGTCGCCGCCCATCACCTGCACGACCTTGTGCGACAAGAGCATCTCGATCTTCGGGTTCGCGCGCGCGCGGTCCTGCATGATCTTCGACGCGCGCAGCTCGTCGCGGCGATGGACGATGTAGACCCGCGACGCGAACTTGGTGAGGAAGGTGCCCTCCTCCATCGCGGAGTCGCCGCCGCCGACGACGAACAGCGGCTTGTTGCGGAACATCGGCAAGGCGCCGTCGCACACCGCGCACGCGGAGACGCCCTTCTGCCACAGCTCGTTGTCGCGCGTGCCGGGGACGTCGTCGCGCTTCGCGGTCGCGCCGGTCGCGATGATGATCGTCTTGGCTTCGCCCTCGCGCTCGTCGGTCGCGTAGCGGAACGGGCGCTTGCTCAGATCGACCTTCGTGACCGTCTCGGTGTGGATCACGGTGCCGAAGCGGAGCGACTGCGCGCGGAAGCGCTCGGTCAGCTCGGGGCCGCCGATGCCTTCGGGGAAGCCCGGGAAGTTCTCGACGTCGGTGGTGGTCGTGAGCTGACCGCCCGCGGCGATGCCGCCGGCGAGGAAGCCTTCGAACAGGACGGGCTTCAGCTCCGCGCGCGCGGCGTAGATCGCGGCGGTGTGCGCGGCGGGACCGCTACCGATGATGACGACGTTGTCGGCCATGGACGGGGACCATACAATGAGGTCGCGAGAACGCGATGCATTACTGGCTGGAGAAGCTCGAGGCTTCACATCGTCGTCACGACGAGCACATGCGCGCATTGGTTGCGTCGGCGCGCCGCGTCGCGCAAGGCGGCTTCACGACCGGCGATCAGGTCGTGATCGACGAGGCCGTCGACTTCTTGCTGCGCAGCGTGCCGCGCCACTTCGCCGACGAGGAAGAGACGCTCTTCCCGCGCTTGAAGACGCTGCGCCCCGAGCTCGCGCCCGACATCGATCGGATCGTGACCGAGCACCGCGAGCACGAGGCGCTGCACATGAAGCTCGCCGCCTTGTGGGCGAAGGCCTCCGGCGGCGACCGGTCATCGGCCCAACGCTTGGACGACGAAGCGCAGCGCCTCGCTTCGCTCTACGAACGCCACGTCTCCGACGAGGACGTCCTCTTCGCCCGCGTGCAAGAGCTCTTCACCGACGCCGACGATCACGCGATGCGCGAGGAGATGGAGCACCGCCGCGCCGGCAAACGCGGCGGCGGTGGCGGTGGTGGCGGTGGCGGCGGCGGTGGCGGCGGTGGCGGCGGTGGCGGCGGTCGCCGCAAGCGCTAATTTAGCCCGCGGATGGCCGGATCCCGACGTCGCGGAAGAAGCCATCAAATGTCGGCCATCGGCCCAAACATGCTCGCGCGACGTACTCGCACTAATCGAGCGGTAGCTCGTATCGAGACATCGATATTATCGAGATCTCGATAAAAGCGAGATCTCGATACGAATCGCGCGAGGACCCCTTCGCACTCGCGCCGGCAGCATGAAAATGATCACTCGCGGTGCGTTCGGGTTGTGCGGCTCGCCGATGTCGTGAGCCGAGTGAGAGACTCGTGTCCAGGGAAGGGAGGCGAGTGTGATGCGCATGTTCATCCTGCTGTTCGCGCTCGGCGCGGCGTGCGGTTCGACGGAGGGCGCGTTCCAGACGAGCACGCTCGCGCGTGACGACGTCGTCAGCGACACGGTTCCGCCGGCGCGCGCCGGCACGTCGCCGCCGCGCTGGGAGTACCTCTGCCTGCAGAACCCGCCGAAAGCGCAGCTCGCCGAGGCAGGCGCGCAGGGCTGGGAGGCCGCACACTACGCGACAGTCGCCCTGCTCTGCTTCAGGCGCGCGTTGCCCGCGAGCTAGCGGCGCTTCTTGCCGCCGCTCTTCCGCTGCTGCGGCGGCTTCTTCTTCGGCGCCGCGGCCGGCTTCTTTTCGTCGTCGGCAGCGTCGTCGGACTCGGCATCGTCATCCGAGTCGTCGTCGGAAGCGGCGACCGTC
>DATJIA010000457.1:0-2718 GCA_035493675.1 Kofleriaceae bacterium
CGGTCGCGGTGTTGGTCACCGCGGGCGCAGGCGCAGGCGCAGGCGCGGGCGTCGGCGCCGTCGCGGTGGCCGCCGGCGCGGGCGCGGGCGCTTGCTGCGGCTCCGACTTCCCACCGAGCACCTTCGATCCGATCAACAAGACCGCGATGCCGGCCATGAACGCGACGACCACGCCGACCCACGGGATCGCCGCCTTCTGCGGCGCGTGCGAGTGCGCGTGCGCGTGCTCGCGGTGCAGGTGCAGGCTCTGCTCGATCTTGTCGAGGTCTGCGGTCGAGACCGTCAGCCCCGCCGCCGCGGCGCGCGCGGCCGCGATCGCCTTCGACGCCTTCGCCTCGGCGAGCTTCGCGCGCTCCTCGGCGGCGTGCGCGCGGGCCTCGCCGTCGCCGGAGGCGGCGCCCGCGCGGTCGAACGCGGGCTCGATCGCGACCGACTTCTTCGCGTGCTCGAGCTCGCGGATGCGCTCTTCCGCCGCCGCGAGCTTCGCCTCGACGGCCTTGGTCGCCGACGGATCGGCGGCGCCGGCGCTCTTGGCCTTCTCGAGCTTCTCCTCGAGCGACTTCACGCGATCCTCGGCGCTGCGCGCGCGGATCTCCGCGGAGTCGGCGCGCGACCGCAGATCGTTCAGCGCCGCGCTCTTCGCGTCTTCGCCCTGGTGCGCGAGCGCCGCGTGGGCCTCCGCCTCGGCGAGCTTGGTCTCGAGCTCGATCAGCCGCTTCGACAGCGCGGCCTCGCGGCGATCGGCCTCGGCGCGCACCTGCGACTGCGCGTCGCGGATGCGCGTGTCCTCGGCCTCCTTCGCTTCGCGCTCGGCGCGCTCGCGCTCGGCCTTCGCCTGCTCCTCGGAGATTCCCCAGCCGCCGACGTCGAGCATCGTCTGGTTCGCGCGCGCGATGAAGTCGTCGAGCGATGACTCGACCGACGGCAGCGCCTGCGCGGTCTTCATCAACTGCGACGTGCGCCGGCGGCGGTTGGTGCCGTCGGCGAACTTCGCGCCGTTTCCGTGCTCGTGCTTCTCTTCAACGGCCATCGGGACCCCTCCGCTCCCCCCTCCGGGGAGTCGACGTTCGAATCGTAGCAAGCCGATCAGGACAGTGACGGTTCGATCTCGACGACGTCGAGCTCGTGGTGGTACGCGCGCGCCTCCGCCTCGACCAGATCGAGCGGCAGGATCCCCTGCTCGACGAGCGTGCGACCGATCGAGAAGCGCCGGTCGCTCCAGTGCGACGCCAGCGCGGCGATCAATTGCTCGTCGGTGATCAGGTTCCGCTCGCGCAAGTACTCGCCGAACCGGAGCGGCTCCAGCACGGCCGCTGCAGGTGTCAGCGAAGTCGCGTTGCGGTTTGCGGTTGTTTGCATGGATCCTGTGACGTCGACGGCGCGCAGATTACGCCAGGTTGCCCGCCGACTGTCCACGGGAAAGTCGGACCCCCACCTACCCGTTGTGCGCAAAAAGTGACTGGTCACTTTCTTTTTCGCGGCGGACCCGCCCGAGTTGACACGACGATGCGCGCCGCTAGGATGCGCCCCCATGTCGAAGCGACGGCCGATGGGCGCCCCGATCGTCCGCCGCAGCACGGTCCGCCTGCCGACGGATGTCGCGCGGCGAGTCCGGCTCGGTCACCCGTGGGTCTATCGCGAAGCGCTCGGCACGCGGCCGTTGCGTGAAGACGCCGGCGCCGTGATCGAGCTGGTCGACGGCGACGGCGAGTTCGTCGGCCGCGGCTTGTTCGAGCCGGAGGGCGCGATCGCGGTCCGCGTGATCACGCGCGATCCGGCGCGCGCGGTCGATGCCGAGCTGTGCGCCGCGCGCGTGCGCTCCGCGATCGAGCTGCGCCGCCGCTTCTTCGACTTCGATCAGCAGCAGTCGCTGCGCCTGATCAACGGCGAGGCCGACGGCCTGCCCGCGATCGCGGTCGAGCGCTACAACGAGTACCTGGTCGCGCAGCTGTTCTCGGCGGCGATCGAGCCGCTCGTGCCGGCGATCTACGACGCGCTCGAGAAAGAGCTCGCGCCGAAGGCGATCTACGAGCAGCGCCGCTACAAGTCGCTCGCCGGCGAGGCGCCGCAGCGGGCGGCGGCCGAGCTCGTGCGCGGCGCGGCGGCGCCCGTCGAGCTCGAGGTCAAGGAAGGCGATCTCACCTTCTGGTGCGACGTCACCGCGCCGCTCTCGACCGGCCTGTTCGCGGATCTGCGCGAGGGCAGGAACGCGGTCCGGCATTACGCGAAGGGCCGGCGCGTCTTGAACCTCTTCAGCTACACCGGCGCGATCAGCGTCTACGCGCAGGCGGGCGGCGCGACCGAGGTCGTCGCGGTCGACGTCGCCGCGAAGGCGCACGCGCGCGCGCGCAAGAACTTCAGCGCGTCGGGCTTCGATCCCGAGAAGCCCGAGCACATCGTCGGCGACGCGTTCAAGGTCATGGCGAAGTTCGAGGAGCGCAAGCGCCTCTTCGACATGGTCGTGATCGATCCGCCGGCGTTCGCGAGCGCGGCGGCGCGCGGCGGCAAGCCGTGGAGCGCGCTCCGCGACTACAGCGAGCTGGTCGCCGCGTGCCTGCGCGTGCTGGCGCCCGGCGGCCTGCTCGTCGCCGCGTCGTCGACGCACAAGATCGGCGCGTCCGAGTTCGAGCTCGCGGTCGCCGAGGGCGCCTACGAGGCCGGCGTCGAGCTGCACGTGATCGATCGGCGCGGCCTGCCGCCCGATTTCCCGACGGCGCC
>DATJIA010000458.1:0-5187 GCA_035493675.1 Kofleriaceae bacterium
ACCGGGCCGAGCTTCGCGCGCGACGCGCGCGGCGTGACGAGCACGTCGAAGGAGATGCCGTCGGGCTCGGCCCTGATCAATGCTTGCCGCCGCGCCCGAGCTCCTTGGCGCGCTTGGTCGCGGTCTCGACCGCGTTGATGAGCGTCGTGCGCAGGCCGCCCTCTTCGAGCGTGTGCAGCCCCGCGATCGCGGTGCCGCCCGGCGAGGTCACCATGTCCTTGAGCTTGCCGGGATGCTCGTCGGTGTCGAGCAAGAGCTTCGCCGAGCCCATCACGGTCTGCGCGGCGAGCCGCTGCGCGTTGCGGCGCGACAGCCCGACCTTCACGCCCGCGTCGGCGAGCGCCTCGAGGATCAAGAAGATGTACGCGGGGCCGGATCCGCTGAGCCCGGTCACCGCGTCGAGCTGGCTCTCGTCGAGCGCGACCGTGATGCCGACCGCGTCGAACAGCTGCTTCGCGAGCGCGAGATCCTGCTCGGTCGCGTGCTGGCCGGCGCAGATCGCGGTCGCGCCCGCGCGCACCAGCGCCGGCGTGTTCGGCATCGAGCGCACGATGCGCGTCGCCGGGAACAGCGACTCGAGCTGGGCGGTGTCGATGCCGGCGGCGACCGAGATGACGAGCCCGCCGGTGTGCACCTCGGGCACGAGCTCGCGCGCGACCTTCTCGAGGATCTGCGGCTTGACCGCGAGCACCAGGATCTCGGCCTTCTTCGCGACCTCGCGATTGTCGGTGGTCGCGACGATGCCGTAGTGCGACGCGAGCTCGTCCATGCGCTCGCGCCGCGGCCCCGACGCGAAGATCTGCGCGGCCGGCACGTGGCCGCCCTGCACGAGGCCGCGGATCAGCGCCTCCGCCATGTTCCCTGCGCCGATGAAGCCGATCGTGTGTGCGGAGAGCGCGGTCACGCCGCCGACGGTAACACGCGCGCGGCGAGACGGAGCTTCACTTGGTCGCGGGCTTGGTGTCCGGCGACGACGGCGCGGCGGGCGCCTTCGCGGTGGTCGGCGCCTTCACCTTGGTCGTCTTCTTCTTCACGGTCGTCTTCTTCACGGTCGCCGAGCCGGAGCCCGAGCCGGCCGCCGAGCCCGAGCCCGACGCGGAGCCCGAGCCGGAGCCCGACGCCGAACCCGAACCGGCCGCGGCCGCGGGAGCCTTGGCAGCATCCGCACCGGCGAAGGCGATCGCGGGCGCGACGAGAGCGAACAGCAGGATGAGCTTCTTCATGGTCGTGTGTCCTCCGCTCGCCAAGACGCACGACCGCGCTCGACGATTCACACGAAAACGATCGCGCGTGATCGGGTCGTCGTCGACGGGGCGACGTGCCTCGCGAGGCCATTTGCCCCGCGCTCGGAAATGCGGATTATTGCGTGATGCGACCGTACGTGGTGTCGGTGCTCCCTCGTCGAGGTCGGTGGCGCGCCGATCTGCCGGGCGCGTTCGCGATCCTCTTCGCGATCGCGTGGGTCACCGGCGTCACGTCGTCCGAGATCCGGACAGAGCTGGGCGCCTTCGTGTGGGGCTCGCTCGCCGCGGCGCTCGCGCTGTTCTGGCTCGCGCGCCGCGGCTGGTATTCGCTGCGCTGGGTGCTCACCGTCGACGATCGCGGCGTCACGCTCGCGAACAAGACGAGCACGATCGAGCTCGGCGTCCCGAAATCGATCGCGCACGGCTGCTACCGCATGATGCTCAGCGCGGGCAAGGTGCACCGCTCCACGCCGCACCTCTGGATCGCCGTCACGAGCAACGACGATCGGACGATCGTCTTCCAGCGCGCGATGGGCCTCGCCGATCACGTGCCCACCGATTGGCCCGACGCGATGCCGCCCGCGTCGCGCGAGATCTTCTCGAGTGTCTCGTTCGATCCGGTGTTCTTCTACGAGCGGATCACCCGATGTTGAAGTCTTCCTTCGGGTGCGAATCGGTCGCCGCGCCGCCGCGGAAGCGCGCGAGCGTATAGCGCTCGAAGATCTCGTGCTTGTCGGCGGGGCCGCCGGCGAGCCAGTCGCCGTAGAGCTTGCCGACGATCGGCGCCATCATGAAGCCGTGGCCGACGAAGCCGCACGCGAGGAAGAAGTCGGGGAGCTCGGGCGCCTCGCCGACGATCGGGTTGCCGTCGGGAGATTGATCGTACGGGCCGGCCCATTGGCGGAGGATCTTGATGTCGCCGAGCACGGGCATGAGCCGCACGAGCCGCCGCGCGTAGGTCGCGAGGAACGACATCGTCGAGCCCATCGAGTACGTCGAGCCGTGGCCGGGAATCGTCACGCCGCCGACGATCTCGCCGCGCATCGACTGCGAGCAGTAGAGGCCCGACGCGAGCTCGCTCACCATCGGACGCAAGAACGGCTTGAGCGGCTCCGACGAGCAGATCTCGTGACGGATGGGCCAGGTCGGCACCTCGACCGAGAGCAGGCGCGCGATCTGCGGCGACCACGAGCCCGCCGCGTTGACCACGCGCTTGGCGCGGATCGATCCGCGCGAGGTGTGCACCGTGAAGCCGGGGCGGTGCGCGTCGATGTCGTTGACCTGCGTGTGCGTGAAGACCTTCACGCCCATCGCGATCGCCTGCCGCGCGTAGCCCCACAGGAACGGCCACGGGAACAAGATGCCGTCGGTCGAGTTGTACGCGGCGCCGACGATGCCCTCGAGGTTCAGCTCGGGCACGATCTCCTTCGCCGCCGAAGGCTCGAGCATCTTGGTGCCGACGCCGCAGCGATTCTGCAGCGCGATGTTCTTCTCGAGCCGCGCGACCTCTTGCGCGCTGCGCGCGAGGAAGAGGTAGCCGCCCTGCCGGAACCAGACGTTGACGCCGAGCTCGACCGCGAAGCGACGGCACAGCGCGACCGAGTCCTGCATCAGGCGGATGTTGATCTCGGTCGACCACTGCTGGCGGATGCCGCCGCCGTTGCGTCCCGACGCGCCCTCGGCCAGATAGCCGCGATCGACGACGACGACGTCGGTCATCCCGCGCTTCGCGAGGTGATACGCGATCGACAGCCCCATCACGCCGGCGCCGACGATCACGACCTCCGCCGCCTGCGGCAGCGGATCCTCCTTCTGGAAGACGGCGGGGACGCGGAACTCGCCGGACGAGTCGGGCGCGCTCGCGTCTTCTTCGTCTTCCATGTCGTTCGGCTGCATCAGCCGTCCCCTTGATCGTCGCCAGAATCATCTGCAAACCGATGCGCCGCGGGATCGCGCGCGAGGATCTTGATCGGCGTCGGCGCCAGCGGCGGGCGCGAGGTGAACGGTCCGATCGTCGACGGATCCAGGCCGTTGATCTTCGCGAGCGCGGCGGCGACGACCGCGAGGCACTCCTTGCCCTGACACGGGCCGGTGCCGAAGCCGGTGTAGCGCTTCACCTCCTCGATGTCGCGATACCCGCGCGCGACCGAGTGCTCGAGATCGGCGAGCGTCACGTCTTCGCAACGGCAGCACACGATCTTCGACGCCATTACGGCACCTCCCGCGCTTCTTCGGCCGCCATCTGACCGACGCGCGCGCCGTCCTTGGCCGCGCCGCCCGGCCCGATGTAGCCGCACACGTCGCCGCACGCGAGCACGCCGGGCGCGCTCGTGTGACCGTCGCGATCGACGACGACGCGGAAGCCGCCGCGCTGCGGATCGAGCACCGTCTGACATCCTTGTTGCCGCGGGCCTTCCGACGCCGGCGCGGGCAGCGCCGCGACCGCGACCACGTCGCAATCGACGCGGCGTCGCGACGCGCACTCGACCGCGGTGACCCAGCTGCGCCCGCGCGCGCGCTCGACGTCGTCGTGCGGCACCAGCGTGACCTCGGCGCCCGCGGCGCGCAGCGCGCCCGCGAGCGCGTCGGCGTACTCGCCGATGCCGGGCCCGACGATCACGCACACGCGCTCGCCCGCGAGCACCGCGTGCTGCACGAGCAAGCGACCGACGCCGCGCGCGGCGAGCACGCCGGGACGATCGTTGTCGTGGAAGAGCAGGTTGGTCGAGTACCCGCCGGTCGCCCACACCCACCGCTTCGCCTGCAAGCGCACCAGGCCGTCGGGGGTCGCGATCGCGAGCAGGCCGCCGTCGTCTTCGGGGAAGTACGCGATCGCCGTCGAATTCGTGAACGCGGTGACGCCGGCGTTGAGCGCGGCCCTCACGTTGCCGTCGGCGATCGCCACGCCGAAGCGCGGATCCGCGAGCATCGATCCGCCGAGGCGCAGCTGATCATCGATCAGGATCGTCTGCGCGCCGCCCTTCGCCGCGGCGGTCGCGGCGGCGAGGCCCGCGGGGCCGCCGCCGATCACCGCGACGTCGATCTTCATCGATCGCACCGGCGGGAGATCGGTCGCGACGTGCGACGGCAGCTTGCCGAGCCCCGACAGCTGGCGCACGACCTTGCTCGCCAGGTTGTTGAGGATCGACGAGCCCGTCATCAGCGTGTGGTGATCCATCCCGCGCGGGAACAAGAAGTCGACCGCGCCGAACAGATCGAGCTCCGGCGACGGATACGCGTTCTGTCCTTCGATCTCGGTGCCGGGCGCGCACGGCGTCACGCACGATCGGATGTTCGGCACGCCGTCGGCGCGCACGAGACATCCGCCGCAGTGACCTTCCATGCAGAAGAACGTGCGAGGCCGGTGGTACTTGAGCGAGCGCGACAGCACGCGCGATCCGCTCGCGAACAGCGCCGACGCCACCGACTCGCCTGCGAAGCCGCGAACCGCGTGGCCTTCGAAGCGCAGATCGACGGCGGCGCCGCGTTGGGCGTCGCTGCATGGCAGGCGCTTTGCCACCTCTGATCAGTATCACGTGCAAACGCACGCGCGCTGCGTTGACCACTCAGGATCGGTGGGCTACCGTTCGCGGAAATCTAGGGGGAACCGATACCATGGCGACTCCAACCAGGCCGTGCCCCTACTGCGGTGCGGCCGTGCTGATGAACGCAGCCGCGTGCGGCACGTGTGGCCGCCCGATGCCGGCCGCACCCGCGGGTCCGCCGGCCGGTGGTGGCGGTCCGGCGAAGACGATGTTCGGGTACGCCGCGCCGGTGCGCGCGCCGATGCCGTCGACGCCGCAACCTCCGACGACGGGCATGCAGCCGCCGCGTCCGGCGCCGCCGTCGCAGCCGCCGCCGTATCAACAACCCCCACAGGCTCCCGCGCAGCCGTACGGCGCGCCGCCGCAACAGCCGGGCTATGGCGCGCCGCCGCAACAGC
>DATJIA010000459.1:0-50283 GCA_035493675.1 Kofleriaceae bacterium
TCGAGACGCCGCCCGACGACGTCGCGCACGCGCTGCGCGATCGCTACGGCGACGCCGGCGCGATGCACCTCGGCCCGTGGAAGCACCGCAAGCTCGAGATCTCGATCGACGGTCATCCGCCCGACGGCGCGACCGTCACCGCGACCCTCGTGAAGTAGCATCGGCGCGTGAACAAGACCTACGTGATCGCGGGGATCGCGGTCGCCGCGATCACCGGCGCCGTCGCGATGGCCGTCCGCGGGCGCGAGCGCCGCGAGCGCGAGCCGGAGGCCGCGCGCGAGGAGGTCAACGCGCGCTACCTCGACATGCGCCCCGACCAGAGCCAGGCGCGCGAGGACGCGCAGGCGGCCGCGATCGTGCGCGTGCTCGTCGGTGATCGTCCCGGACAGCCGGGCTCGCTCTTCGACGGCTTCCGCTTCGGATCGGCGGGCATCTCGGTCTCGACCGAGGACCGCGCGCGCGCGGCGGAAGCGGCGA
The DNA here is from genome assembly GCA_035493675.1 of Kofleriaceae bacterium. Classification (GTDB taxonomy): domain Bacteria; phylum Myxococcota_A; class Polyangia; order Haliangiales; family Haliangiaceae; genus JAIOQA01. Next base: position 478 of record DATJIA010000459.1, read on the forward strand.
AGCGCGCGGGCGTTCAGCTCGTCATCGAGCCGTGGCAGCTCACCGCCGAGGTCCACGATGACGCCGCGATCCCGATCTATCGCCGATGGAACGCGGCGCCGCGCCAGCGCACCTTCCTCGATCCGACGACGAACGCCGCCCTGACGGTCGAAGAGCGCCCCGCGTGGATGCGGCTCGTGTGGACGCCGTACGAGACGCCCGCGCACCTGATCGATCCCGGTGACGATCGCCCGCTCGGCTCGACGCCGTTCAGCGTGGTCGGCGCCAAGGTCGCCGCGCTCTCGGCCGCGGTCGGCGACAAGCTCCAGCCGGCGGGCCACGGCCGCTACACGTGGCAGCTACCGCCGCTCGAGCACGGCTGGTCGATGGAGGCGGCGCTCGACACGTCGGGCGGAACGATCACGCGCGTGACGCTGCAGCTCATGGGCAAGGCCGACGACCTCGACCGCGCCGTGCACGCGATCTACGGCGACGCCGCCGCGATGGGCCGATCGTGGAAGCACGGCGCGCTCGAGATCACGATCGACGCGAACGGCCGGGCGACGGCGAAGCGCGCGAAGTAGCGCGATCAGCGGAACAGCCGGCCGCGCAGCTCGGGCGCGGGCTGCGCGATGACCTCGAGCTCGACGAGGCGATCGCCGGCGGCGTCGCGCGCGGCCTGGGCGGAGGCGCCGATCGCGTCGAGATCGCCGGTCAGCGTGAAGTACGCCTTGCCGGCGAGATCGACGGCGAAGCGCACGTCGCGCACGATCACGTCGGCGCACTTCACCGCCGCGTCGGCGGCGGCGATCGCGGCGCACACGGTGCGGGTCTCGACGATCGCGACCGCTTCGGCGGTCTCGTCGTCGGTCCAGTCGGACGGCGAGATCGGCGCGCCGAGCATCGGCCACACCTGCGCATCGGCGGCCGCGAGCAAGACGCTGTCGACGATCCGATCGCCGACCGCGGCGCGCGCCGCCGCCATCGCCTCGTCGATCTCGGCGACGCCGCCTTCCAAGATCGTCAGGTGCTTGCCGCCCGAGGTCGCGCGCGAGTGCACGAGCAGCGCGGGCGATCGCTTGAGCGCCGCGTCCGCGACGACGATCCCTCTCGCGACGCTCGACGATTCCACGACCCCGAGGGCGGGTCCCCTCATACGAACCGGAACGAGTCCTTGAGCGTGCAGCGGCGCTCGCGCGTGAAGTGGATCGCGGTCGTCAGGCCCTCGCCGGTCGGCGACGCGATCGTGAACGACGTGTAGCCCTCGCCGCCGAGCCCCAGCCCGGCGAGGCAGCAGTCGTTCTTGACGAAGATGCTGCAGTTGCAGACGCGCGCCATCGCGGCCATGTGATCGATGTTCGACGAGTGCATCACCGCGGTGTGATGGAAGCCGTGCTCGACGCGCAACGCGCACGCGATCGCGTCGGCCGCGTCTTTCACGCGGACCATGCCGATCACGGGCATGAGCAGCTCGTGCTGCACGAACGGGTGCTGCTCGTCGACGTCGCAGCAGAGCAGGCGCAGCTCGCCGCCGTGCCCGCGGATGCCCGCGGCCGCCGCGATCTTGCCGGCGTCCTTGCCGACCCAGTCCTTGTTGACGTGATCGCCGTCGAGGACGACCTTCTCGACCGCCTTCACCTGCTGCGGGTCGAGCCACAAGACGGGGAGCTTTTCCAGCTCGCGGCGCAGCGCGGTCGCGATCGAATCGACCGCGATGATCTCCTTCTCCGCGATGCACACGATGTTGTTGTCGACCGACGCGCCGCGCACGATCGCGTCGGCGGCCTTCGCGAGGTTCGCGGTCTCGTCGACGACGACCGGCGGATTGCCGGGGCCGGCGGCGATCACCTTCTTGCCGCTGTTCATCGCCTGCTGCACGACCGCGGGCCCGCCCGTCACGACGACGAGCCGCACGTTCGGGTGCTTCATCAAGGTCTGCGCCGACGCGATCGTCGGCTGCTCGACGGAGACGATCACGTCGCGCGGCCCGCCGACCGACGCGATCGCTTCGTTCAGGAGATGCACGAACCAGTTGCAGGTCTTCGCCGCGCCCGGGTGCACGTTGAAGACGACCGCGTTGCCGCCCGCGACCATGCCGATCGCGTTGCACAGGATCGTCTCGGTCGGGTTCGTGGTCGGCGTGACCGCGAGCAAGACGCCGTACGGCGCGCGCTCGGTCAGCATCAGGCCGTCGTCGCCGGTGAACGCGACCGGCCGCAGGATCTCGCAGCCCGGCGTCTTGTCGGCGACGAGCTTGTTCTTGACCAGCTTGTCCTCGTAGCGCCCGAGCCCCGATTCCTCGACGGCGTAGCGCGCGAGCTCGCTGTTCTTGGCGAGGGTCACCGCGCGCATCGCCTCGATCATCTTCGCGCGCGTCGCGACCGGCAGCCGCTCGTTCGCCTCGAAGCCGCGCCGCGCCGCCTGCACCGCGCTGTCGGGATCTTGGTAGACGCCGAGCGTGCCGCGCGGGACGTTCGCCTTCGACTTCGAAGCCTCCGGCGCCGCGGCGCCGCGCGACGGCGCCGGCGCGGCCCCACCGGCCAAGCGCTGCATCACGCGCGCGACGATCTCTTCGATGCGAGCCTCGTCGATCGAAGCCACGACTTACTCCTTCACGTATCGACGTTCGCCGCCGACCGCGACCTCGTCGACGATCGCCATGATCGTCGCGTCCACCGGGCGATCCTTGGTCGCGACCGTCTGCCGCGCCGACGAGCCGCTCGCGTACAAGACGACCTCGCCGACCCCCGCGCCGACGGCGTCCGCCGCGACGACGATGCCGCCGGTCTCGTTGCCGTCGACGTCGCACGCGCGCACCACGAGGAGCTTCAGCCCTTCGAGCGTCGGCTCCTTGCGGGTCGCGACCAGCGTCCCGATGACTCTCCCGAGGACCATGACGCTTACTTCGACGCCGGCGCGCCCACGCGTCCGAGCGGCAGCACCGCGTCGACGTTGGCGTGCGGGCGCGGGATCACGTGGACCGCGATCACCTCGCCGACGCGCTCCGCCGCGCGCTGCCCCGCCTCGGTCGCCGCGCGCACCGCCGCGACGTCGCCGCGCACGATCGCGGTGACGAAGCCGCCGCCGGTCTTCTCGTATCCGACCAGCTCGACCTTGGCCGCCTTGACCATCGCATCGGCGGCCTCGACCATGCCGGCGAAGCCCTTCACTTCGATCATTCCAAGCGCGTCAGCCATTGCATTGCTCCATCGTTACTTGTCGACGAACTTCTCCGGCTCCTTGCCGGTGACCCCGCCCAGCGCGGCGGTCGCGGCGGCCGCGGCGGCGTCGATCTCCGCCTCGCTTCCGGACATGTAGAGGCGACCGAACGCGCCGTAGGGCGTGACGTTCACCAGGTGAACGTGCGCCGCCTTCTCGGCTTCGTTCGCGGCGAGCACCGCGTAGCCGGCGGGCTCGGTCTCGAGGATGAACAGCGAGTCGCCCGGCAAGACCATCATCCCGGACGACGACCGGTTGATGATCTGCGTCTGGTACGCCTCGACCGATCGGATGATCTGGTTGGTGAGCACCTTCGGCTTCAGGCGCTCGCCTTCGCTCAGCCCCAGGTAGCGCAAGACGCTCGCGCCGGCCTGGAGGACCTCACCTTGATCGTGGTGATGGATCTCGAGCAGGCCGTAGGCGCGCTCGACGACCTGGACCGCAGGTTGGACCTTGGTCGCCTTGAGGGCGACGTCGGTGACCTGGTTGATCGCGATGCCAGGCGCGATCTCGATCCACATGGAGGCCTGGCCGGGCACCGGCAGGAAGCCGCGCGACGTCTTTCCCATGAAGGTCGCGAGCTGCGGCTGGAGCGCGTCCAGGAAGCAGTACGTGCGCAGAGCGGTGGCCATCCCGGTCGCGCAACCTAACACGCGACTGAGCCTCGTTTCCACGGAGCGCGGCAAATGATCGCTGCCCCCATTCACGGCGTTGACAGACGGGCGGTCGTCGCACACCGTTCGGCGCAAATGGCTCGCTGGTCGTCCCTCGCCTGCTCCCTTGCCCTCGTGCTCGCGGCGGTCCCGGCCCGCGCCGACGCCGTGCTCGGCCCGCTGGTCTTCAACATGTTGCAACCGAAGGGCAAGCCCGCGCCGGTCGCGACCCCGCCGCCGGCGGCGCTCGCCGACGTCACCGGCCCCGCGGTGAAGATCGATCTGCCGCAGCTCCTGCAGCTCGCGGTGCGGCAATCGCCCGCGCTCGCGTCGGCGACGATCGACGTCGAGATCGCGCAGGCGCAGCTCGACGCCGCGATGGGCCTCGACGATTGGCGCGTCGACGCGAAGATCGACGGCTCGAACACGCGCACCTACAGCACGTTCTTCCAGGCGGTCACCAACTCGCGATCGATCGGCGCGACCGCCAGCGTGGGCCGCGGCTTCTCGACCGGCGGCACGATCTCGGTCGGCGTGTCGAACTCGTACTCGCGATCGCCGTCGCTCGACTTCACGACCGGCGACCTCATCTATCAGACGAGCTACGACGCGACCGCGACGATCAACGTCTTCCAGCCCTTGTTGCGCGGCCGCGGCCGCGAGGTCGCGCGCGCGCTCCAGATCGAGAACGCGATCCTCGCCGATGCCGCCGCGCTGACCCGCCGGCAGGACGCGATCAACATCGTGCAGAACGTCGTGACCGAGTACTGGGATCTCGTCGCGGCGCAGCGCTCGCTCGAGATCGCGCAGGGCTCGCTCCAGCTCGCGCAGGAGCGCCTGCGCGTCACGCAGATCGGCGTCAGCGGCGGCAAGGTCGCCGACAGCGAGCTGCTCGCGGTCCAGGAGGCGATCCAGACCCGCCAGGAGGACGTGATCAACGGCGAGGTCGCCGTGCTGCAGCAGTCGCTGCTCCTGCGCCGCACGATCGGCATGGAGATCAGCCCGAACAACGTGCTCCTCGACGGCGGCGAAGAGCTGTCGATCCCGCAGCGCGAGTGGCACATCGCGGACCTGCTCGCGCAGGCCGAGCACTCGAGCCCGCAGCTCGCGGCGCTCGCCAAGCAGGAGCAGAACGCGACGATCGTCGTCGAGGTGACCGAGAACGGCCTCTTGCCGCAGCTCGATCTCGACCTCTCGCTCGGCCCGGCGGGCGGCGGCGCCACCGAGAGCGACGCGCTCTCCGATCTCGGCAAGCTGAACACCCTGTTCGTCCAGGGCTCGCTCGTCTTCTCGGAGACGCTCGGCCGCCATCAGGTGTACGGGCAAGCGCGCGCGAACCGCGCGCAGCGCGAGAAGATCCGCGTCGGCGCGCAGGACGTGCGATTGCAGATCGCGCAGGCGATGGCGCAGGCGGTCGCGCTGGTGCGCGCCGCCGAGCAGCGCGTCGCGGTCGACGCCAAAGCGGTCGAGCTCGCGCAGAAGAACATCCTGGTCGAGCAGTCGCGGTTCGAGCTCGGCAAGTCGACCAACTTCGACGTGCTGCTGCGCCAAGACGAGCTGCGTCAGGCGCAGCTCCGCGAAGCGCGCGCGCAGGTCGACTGGCACAAGGCGCAGGCGATCATCGCCGGCCTCACCGGCACGCTGCTCCCCGACTACGGCATCGAGCTGAAGTAGCGCGCGATCCGCGAGCCCGCCGGGACAGCTGTCACGGCAAGACGTGACGTCACCGGTCACGATCGCGCGTGAACGAACGCACCGGTTCACGTGAACGCGCGGCAACGCGAGAGGGCACGCGGTGGCAGTCGCAGGGTGCGTTGTGGCGAGAGGTGGCAACGGCTGTCTGAACGCGCAACGGCACGGGGGTTGAAGTCTGTCTCCGCGTCGTCCCCGCCGGGACGCTTGGAACCGGAGCCCCCGTGAAGACCACCCGCCTCGTTGCCTTCCTCTCGCTCACCGCTGCTGCCGCCGCGTGCTCGAGCGGTCCCGACACGATCGACCTCGACCACACGCAGGTCCAGGTCAACACCATCCGCCAGCAGATCCGCGAGCTGGTGCCGTCGATCGTCGATCGCGCCGACAACGCCGCCGCCGCCGCGGGCGAGTCGCTCGCCGGCTTGATCCCGCAGACCGGCGTGCGCCCGCTGATCACCTCGCTCGGCCTGGTGCCGCAGACCGGCGTGCACCCGCTCATGCAGCTGCACAAGCTGTGGCAGCACGGCACCGGCACCGATCCGACCACGACCAGCGACACGCCGGCGAGCGAGCCGCCCACGACGCCGCCGCAGCTCCCGACGCGCAGCCACGGCGACGCGGTCGCCGACTACCTGCTCGACAACCTCTTCACCGAGTCGAACTTCGTCGACGGCGAGTTCAAGGTCCCGGGCAAGCTGATCTGCGGCGACGACACGCAGTGCCTCGACTCGATCAAGACCGCCGACGTCGCGGTGATCGCGACGACCGCGGGCCGGCACGGCCTCACCCTCGAGCTCGTCACCGGCCTCGACCGCGAGCCCGGCTTGACCGTCTCGCTCGCGCCGCAGCAGCTGTCGTTCCAGGCCGACCTCGGCCCGCTGAACCCGATCCTCCGCGCGAAGCTGCACGTCTCGAAGGGCGATCTCGCGAGCGAGGTGAGCGGCGTGATCGACGGCAGCATCGCCGCGTGGTCGAACGACGACGTCACCGCGAACGTCTCGATCTCGGAGCCGGTCCACGTCGCGCTGCACCCGGCCGGCGCGCAGACCGACGACGACACGCTCTCGCTCGATCTCGCGTCGGCGCCGTCGGCGCTCTCGGTCCACCTCGACGGTCCGCACCACGAGGTCGTGACCGCGGCGATGCTCGGCTCGGTCGTCGTGCGCCTGCCGAGGTCGCCCGACACCGCGACGCCGTCGAAGATCATCAGCCTGCCCGCGTTCCAGTTCTCGGCGGTCGCGCGCCACGGCGAGCCGATGCAGATCTTCGCGCTCTCGCTCGGTGACAAGCCGGCGACGATCACGGTCGGCAACGAGGTCGCGGCGTCGCTCGCGCTCAACCCCGACGACGGCGGCGCGGTCGACCTCTCGTTCGAGTCGGAGGCGGACACCGGCGCGATCGTGATCGAGGCGTCGCCGCGCATCGATCTCCAGCTCGCGGTCGACTGGTCGAAGCTCGGCAGCGAAGCGCCGGCGTCGTGGCCGTCGCGCATCACGCTCCAGGGCGCGGTCCGCATCCTCGACCGCGAGGTGCAGGTCCTGTCGGGCACGATGAACGTCGTCGTCAACCCGGGCGGCGACACGCACACCGTGCAGCCGGGCCAATGCGTGAGCGACGGCTTCCGCATCACCGACTGCGGCGCGCGCTCGGCGGGCTGATACGCTCGGCGCGCGATGCGCGTCTATCTGAGTGTCGACATGGAGGGCGTGGCGGGTGTCGTCCACGTCGATCAAACCCGCCGCACCGGTCACGACTACGAACGGGCGCGGCGATGGATGACCGCGGAGGCCTCGGCGGCGATCGCCGGGGCCTTCGACGCTTCGGCGACCGGCGTCTTGGTCAACGACTCGCACGGCGACATGCGCAACTTCGTGCTCGAGGAGCTCGACCCGCGCGCGGAGCTGATCAGCGGATCGCTCAAGCCGATGTCGATGGTCGAGGGCGCGAGCCCCGAGTTCGGGTGCGCGCTGTTCGTCGGATACCACGCGGGCGCGGGCACGCAGGCGGGCATCCTCGATCACACGTACTACGGGCGCGTCGTGAACCGGCTGCGCGTCGGCGGGCGCGAGTGGAACGAGGCCGCGCTCAACGCCGCGGCGATCGGCGTGCACGGCATCCCGGTCGCGCTCGTCACCGGCGATCGCACGACCTGCGCGCAGTCGAAGGCGCTGCTCGGCGAGCTCGACACCTGCGTCGTGAAGGACGCGATCACGCGCTACGCGGCGCGCGCGCTCCATCCGACCGCGGCGCAGGCGAAGATCCGCGAGGCGGCGCGTTCCGCGGTGCAGCGCGCGGCGAACGGCGCGTTCCGGCCGTTCGCGCCGGCGCCGCCGTTCGAGCTCGAGATCGACTTCGTCAACAGCGCCTGCGCCGACGCCGCGGAGCTCGTGCCGGGCACGTCGCGCACGACCGGGCTCACGTGCGCGTATCGCGCGCCCGACGCGCCGACCTTGATCCAGGTCATCCAGGCGTGGACGATCCTGGCGGGGACGACGATCGTGTGAAGACCTTCGACCTGATCCTGCGCTTCCTGTACTGCGTGTTCGTGCCGATCGCGATCGGCGGCTTCGCCCTGGTCGTGCCGGTCGGCGGCATCCTGGTCGGCGCGGCGATCGGCACCATCGTCGCCGTGCTCGGCACCGATCGCTGGCGCGCCGCGACCGCGCGCATCCCGCTGGTCGGGCGCGCGCTCGGCAAGATGACGCGGCTGGGCGACTACTACCGCGAGCACCCGCCGCGCCACGTCGTCTACTACATCTTCTATCCCCTGCTCTTCCCGTACTGGCTGTTCGTGAAGCGCGCGCGCGGCGAGTTCCGCTTGTACCGGCACATCAACGCGCTCGCATTGCTCGTGCTGATCGTCGCCGGGCTCACCGACTACCTCCAGCACTGGCCGCCCGAGCTCGGGCCCAACGAGTTCTTCTCCGCCGGCGTCGCGACGTTCGTCTTGCAGACGATCTTGACGATGTCGGCGATCATGCCGCTCGTCACGACCGTGATCGTGTTCCACCACGAGCACCGGCGCCGCCTCTTGATCGCGCTCGCGATCTGCGGCGGGATCACCGCGCTGTCGTCGGTCGGCCTGGTCGTCCACAACACGCAGCTGTCGCAGACGACCGAGTACCGCCTGCGCAAGCGCGCCGAGGCGGTGCCCGCGCGACGCGACGCCGCGCTCGATCACGCGGTCGCGGCGGCGCGCGCCGCGCTGCGCGACGACACCAAGCCCGGGATGGTCGAAGGCGCGCCGCTCGACGCCGCGCGCGCCGCGCTCGAGGATCTGTGGAAGCCCGACGAGACGCGCGGCTTCCGCGTGTGGTGGTCGGGGCCGCCGATGCGCGTGGTCGTCGTGTTCGCGACGATCCGCCACCGCGATCCGATCTGGAGCGCGAGCGGAGTCTCCGAGAAGATCCCGACGATCGATCGCCTGCCGCGCGAGGCGCAGGCGGAGCTCAGGTCAACCCGATGAAGCCCATGTGCACGCCGCCGTCCATGCCGTCGCGGCGGTACGAGAAGAAGCGGGCCGGCTCGCACTTGGTGCACGGCGGCTGATCGTCGATGTGCGTCTTGTCGACGCCGGCGCCTTCGAGCACCGCGCGCGTCGCGACGCGCAGATCGATGTGCTCCTTCTTCGGGCCCATGACGATCATGCCGGGGCGCTCGCCGAACGCTTCCTTGAAGGCGAGCACGACCTCGGGCCCGACCTCGAAGCAGCAGGGCCCGATCGAGGGGCCGAGCGCGACGCGGATCTCTTCCGGCGCCGCGCCGAGCTCCTTCATCCGCACGATCACGTTCCGCGCGACGCCGGCGACCGTGCCGCGCCAACCCGCGTGGCACGCGCCGATCACGCGCACCTTCGGATCCGCGAACAGCATCGGGATGCAATCGGCGGCGAACGCGCCGAGCACGGGGCCCACGCGATCGGTGACGAGCCCGTCGAACTCGGGCGGATTCGGCAGCTCCTCGCCGACCTTCCACACGTTCACGCCGTGCACGTGCTTGGTCACCTGCAGCTGATCCGGCGCGTAGCCGACGTGCTCGGCGAGGATCGCGCGGTTCTCCTCGACCAGCGCGCGATCGTCGCCCCAGCGGAAGCCGAGGTTGAGCGACGCGCGCAGCCCGCTCGACACACCGCCGGTGCGCTCGGGGAAGCCGTGCACGAAGCCCTCGCTCGGCAGGATGCTCGATCGATAGATGCGGATCGCGTCGGCCATCGCCTCGTCCTTAGCACGCGGGTGTATCGTCCGCCGCATGACTGCATCGCAGATCCGCTTCGATTCGCGCGTCGCCGTGATCACCGGAGCCGGCGGCGGGCTCGGCAAGACCTACGCGCTCGAGCTCGCGCGGCGCGGCGCGAAGATCGTCGTCAACGACCTGGGCGGCGCCGTCGACGGCGCGGGCGGATCGTCGTCGGCCGCCGACGCGTGCGTCGCGGAGATCAAGGCGGCGGGCGGCCAGGCGATCGCGTCGTACGACACGGTGTCGACGCCCGAGGGCGGCAACGCGATCATCGCGCGCGCGCTCGAGGCGTTCGGCCAGGTCGACATCGTGATCAACAACGCCGGCATCCTGCGCGACAAGTCGTTCGCGAAGCTCGAGCCGAAAGATCTCGAGGCGGTCTTGGATGTCCACCTGCGCGGCGCGTTCCACGTCTCGCAGCCGGCGTTCCGCGCGATGAAGGATCGCAACTACGGCCGCTTCCTGTTCACGAGCTCCGCCGCCGGCATCTTCGGCAACTTCGGCCAGGCCAACTACGGCGCCGCGAAGATGGGCTTGGTCGGGCTCTCGAACGTGCTCGCCGTCGAGGGCGCGCGCAACAACATCAAGTCGAACGTGATCGCGCCGATCGCGCGCACGCGCATGACCGAGCAGCTGCTCGGCCCGCTCGCGACGCTGCTCGATCCCGAGCAGGTCACGCCGATCGCCTGCTACCTGGTCAGCGAGGAGTGTCCGTACACGCACGAGATCTTCTCGGTCGGCGGCGGGCGCTTCGCGCGCGTCTTCGTCGGGCTCGCGCGCGGGTGGGTCGCCGGCAAGGGCACGCGCCCGGCGGTCGAGGACGTGCGCGATCACATGGCCGACATCATGAGCACCGAGGGATTCTCCGTCCCGGCGTCGATCAACGACGAGATGCAGGTGCTCATGACCGCGCTGAAATGAGCGCAGAGATAGTGATACCCTCGCGGGTATGATCCCGTACAACGAGTTGGTCGCCGCGCTCGAGCGCTGGCGCGTCCGCAACGGGCTCCCGGTCACGGGCGGTGGCGTGCCGGCGTCGGCGGGCAGCGCGCCGTACGTGCCGCCGGCGCAGAGCTTCGCGCCCAGCTTCACGCCGCCGCCCGCCGCGCGACCGGCGCCGGTGTCCGCGCAGATGCCCGCCGTCAAGGTGCCGGCGCGCGCGCAGACCGACGAGCCGATGGATCTCGGCGACGCCGACGTGCTCGACGAGGATCTGCTCGCGCCCGAGGGCGGCGACTTCGCGATGGCGTTCGGCGTGTCGAACAACCCCAACCAGACCGCGCCGTCGTCGACCTACGACGACGAGGTGCCCGACGAGCGCACCGCGATCGGCAACGCGAACGAGCCGCTGTCGCCGTTCGGCTCCGAGCCGGGCGCCGACACCTACGACGCCGAGGGCGACGTCCTCGGTGAAGAAGACGACCTCCCACCGCCGCGCAAGTAGATGACGCGCGCCTGGTTGCTCGAGCCCGCGACGCACGGCGCGGGCGCCGCGTCGTCGCCGTTCGCGGTGCGCGCGGTCGAATCACCCGCGCGATCGCCCGGACCGGGCGAGGTCGTGCTCGCGATCGAAGCGAGCGCGATCGGCGCGGTCGATCTCGCGGTCGCGCGCTCGCGCGTCTCCGCGCCGGAATCGGATGATGTCTTGATCGCCGGCGGCAGCGCGGTCGGTCACGTGATCGCCGCGGGCGAGCAGGCGATGGCGATGATCGGGATGCGCGCGATCATCGGACCGCACGTGCCCTGCGGCGAGTGCGATCTGTGCCGTCGCGGCGGCGCGGTCGTGTGCCCGACCGGCGCGCGGCTCGGCGTGACCACGCGCGGCACGCTCGCCGAGCGCGTGACGATGCCGCTCCGGTGGGTCGTCGCGTTCGGCGGCGATCTCGACATCCCGGGGCCGGCCGCGGCGCTGGTCGGCGGCGACGCCGCGCTCGCGTACGCGATGTACGCGCGCGCGGGCGTGGGACCGCGCGACGCGACGATCGTCCTCGGCGATGGCCCGGTCGCGCGCTTCCTCGTCGAGATCTTGATCGCGAAGAACGCGACGCCGGTCGTGGTCGTGCGATCGAACGCGCCCGAGGGGTGGGCGTCGTGGGTCGGCGCGCGCGCGCACTTCGCGCACGTCTCCGACGACGCGCCCGACGCCGAGTCGCGCGCCGCCGCGCTCGCCGCGATGCGCGCCGCGGGTCACGGCGGCAAGCCGTGGAAGATGTTCGAGACCAGCGGCGAGGCCGCGCGGCAGACGCGCGCGCTCGCGATCGCGGGCCCGCGCGCGACGGTCACGCTCGCCGCGCCGTCGGCGACCGGCTACGCCGCCGCGGCGGTCGATCTATCGATGGCGCTCGACGAAGACTCGACGGTGATCGGCGTCGCGGGCGCGCATCCCGATCTGCTCGTCGACGTCGCGGCGATGGCGGTGAAGGGCGAGCTCGATCTCGCCGCCGCGTGCGACGCGGTGCCCGTCGACGATCTCGGCGCCGCGCTCGCGCGACGCGCGGGCGTGCGGATGATGACGTCGTTGGTCGCGACGATCTGACGGACGACGGCTATTGCGCGGGCGCCTGCGGCGTCTGCGGCCCGTTCGGATGATCCGGCACCGCCGGCTCGATCGCCGCGTCGGGCGGTGGCTCGACCGGCGTCGCGCTGCCGCCCTCCGGCACCGGCGGTCCCACCGGGTGCGGATGTGGATGCGACGAGCACGCGCCGAGCGACAGCGCGAGCGACCAGGCGACGATCAACGCGCGAGCGCGGCGATGAGGCCGATGATGCCCGCCACGGCGATCCCGATGACCACGTAGATCCACGTGCGGCCTCCCTTCATCTCGCCGATGATCTCGCGCTCCGACACGTCGCCGCTCTTGCCGACGTCCTCGGGACGAATCGCCGACATCATCGACGTCGCGCCGGTCTTCAAGCTGTACTTCTCGACGTCGCCGCGCGAGATCGAGCCGTCGTCGTTGTAGCGATCCTCGGTCGGCAACGCGTCGGCCTTGTCGGCGACCTGCGCGTTGGGGTCCTTCTGCGATTCCTCGGCGGCGGCCTCCGCGGCCGCGGCGTCGAGCTCGCCCTTCTTGAACCACATCGTCTCGCGGAACTTGCCCTTCTGCTTCTTGGTCGACTCGATCTCGACGGGCTTCTTCTTGCCGCCCGCCTGACCGGCGACGACCGGAGCGGCCGGCGCAGGCATCTGCGGCGCCGCGGGCGCGGGCATCACGGGCGCGGCCGGCGCGGGTTGCGCGACGGGCGGTGCCGTGGGCTGCCCGGCGGGCGGCGACCACGGCGACGACGGCTGCGTCACCGGCGCTTGCTGCGGGAGCACGGGCGCGGCCGGCGTCGGAGCGGGCGCCGCCGCGGCAGCCGCCGGCGCCACCGACATATGTCCGTGCGCGGTCTGGCTCAGGTTCGCCGCCTCGCGCAGCGCCTCGGGCGGAATCTGCACGTCCATCTGTCGCGTCTTGATCTCGTTCTGCGACGGCGTCACCGGCGCGCTCGCGACCGGCGGCATGCCCATGAGCGTCGACGCCATCGGACCGCGCTTGTCGGTGCCGGTGTTGCCGGCCTTGCCCGCCGCGCCGAACGGCTGGGTCGCGCCCGCGCCGCCCTGCGGACCGTGCGCGACCTTCGCGACCTCGTCGAGGAACTGGCGCAGCGTGAGGTAGCGCTTCGCGGCCGCGCGCTCCATCGACTTCGCGATCAGACCGTCGAGATCCGCGGGCACCGGCGCCTTCTTCGACGGCGGCATGACCGCGCCGGCGAGGTGCGCCTTGTGGATCTCCTCGGTCGAGCCCGCGAACGGCGGCGAGCCGGTGAGCAAGAAGTAGAACAGCGCGCCGAGCGAGTAGATGTTGCTGCGCTGATCGATGGGCTTACCCTCGATCAGCTCGGGCGCGACGTACTCCGCGACGCCCGGGACCTTGTCGCTGGTCGGCACGGGCACGCAGAAGTTGATGATCTTCACGTGATCGCCGACGAGCAGGACGTTCTTCGGCGCGAGATCGCGATGCACGACGCCGACCTTCGCCGCCTCGATCAGCGCTTCGCCGATCGCGACGACCAAGTCCGACGCCATCGACGGATCGAGCGCGCCGCGCGCGGCGACCACCTCGTCGAGCGAGATGCCGTCCTCGACCAGCTCGGTCGCGATCCACAGCTGTTGTCCCTGCTTGCCCGAGGCGACCACCTTCGCGATCGCCTGCGAGCCGACGCGCTCGAGCTGCTTCAGCTCACGCTCGGCGCGCATCGCGACCTGAGGGATCGCGGTCACGGCGGGCGCGACCATCTTCAGCGCGACCTGTCCGCTCGCTTGCGTGTCACCGGCGCGGAAGACCTCGCCGGTGGCGCCGCCTCCGATCCGCTCGCCGAGCTGGAATCGGCCGCCGACGAGGTCGCTGCCGCCGCCGGAGGCAGGAGCAGCTGCTCCGCCCGCGATCGGCTGCAGCTTCCCGGCGTCGGTCGGGCAGAAGTTCGCGTCGTCACCGAACTGCTTTCCGCACTTGGGGCAGACCTTCATTTCCCTGCCTTCACTTGCAATCGAGCGGATCGTATTGAGATCCTGGGGCGAAGGCAACCTTGCCGCCCCACGAGGATCCCTGATGCGCCTGGTCACCCTCGCCTTTCCGTCCGCTGCCGCCTTCCTCACCAGCTACGACGACGGCATCGTCACCGTGAAGACGCGTACCGACGCCGTGCTCGGCGAGGCGCTCTTGGTGGAGATCTCGTTCCCCGGCCTACCGAATCGCGCGCTCCTGCGCGCGGTCGTCGACGGCCTCCTCATCGACGAGGAAGGCCTGCGGGTCCGGATCTCCGAGGAAGACGCATCGACGCGCGACTTCATGCTGAGCATCGCCCGCGGCGAGCTGAAGATGAGCGCGCACCGCGAGCACAAGCGGTTCCCGGCCTCGCTCGAGGTCAAGTACACGCTCGACGACGGCGTGGACCCGCACCAGGGCGTGGTCGACGATCTCGGCGCGGGCGGCACGTTCGTGCTGACCCAGACGCCGCCGTCGGTCGGCACCAAGGTGAAGCTGACGATCCTGGTGCCGGGCACGAAGGACCTGCACGCGTCGGGCATCGTCGCGTGGGTCAAGACCGGCCCGGGCGCGAACGCGGGGTTCGGCGTCGACTTCGATCCCCTCGACGGCGACGACGGCCGGCGCCTCCGCGCGCTGCTCCGCAAGGCCTCCGAGACGGCCGAAGTCGACCTGGACAAACGGGACAAGTAGCGATAGAAACGCGCCCTTCACAGGAGCACGACCGTGGCGTCCAACACCAAAGCTAGCGAGAACCGCCGCAAGGCCAAGCACAAGGCGGCGGGCCGCCGCCGCAAGAACGTCGCGGCGCGCAAGTCGACCAAGTCCGCGACCGAGCTCTTCGCCGCCCTCGGCGAGCCGGGCAAGCCGGCGCCCAAGGCGCGCTGACGCGCGCCGGCCTCAGGCCTCAGGCCTCAGGCCTCGGCCAGATCGAGATTGCGCGTCCTTGTAGGGCCGAGGCCCGAAGCCCGAGGTCCGAGGCCCAATCTCAGAGGGTCTCCGCAGAGACACGATCCACACTGTAGACACCTTTGATTCGCGACAGCGCGCGGATCACCGTCTTCAACTGATCGAGGTCCTTCACCTGGGCCTTGAACGTGTTCACGGCGCGGCCGTCGTCGGTCGCGCGACAGTGGGCCTGCGAGATGTTCACGTTCTGATCGGTGAACGTCTGCGAGATGTGCGCGAGGAGCCCCGGCTTGTCGGCGCACAAGACCTGGATCGCGACCTCGTGCTGCGTCTTCGAGGCGCCGTCCCACTCGACCTCGACGCGGCGATCCGGATCGAGATCGAGCGCCTTGTCGCAGTCGCGCCGGTGCACGGTCACGCCGCGGCCGCGCGTGATGAAGCCGACGACCTGATCGCCCGGTAGCGGCGAGCAGCACTTCGCGAAGCGGACCATGATGTCCTCTTCGCCCGCGACCTTGATGCCGCTGGTCGAGTGACGGCGCGGCGTCATGCGGCGCAGGAGCGCGCGGAACACGCCCGAGCTCTTCGGCGCCGGCTCGTCGTCGGTCTTGCCGCGCGCCTCGGGGACGATCTTCTCGACCACCTGCGCGGTCGTGACCTTGCCGTAGCCGACCTGGATCACGAGCTCGTCGGCGTCGGCGAGGCGCAGCTCCTTCGCGGCCGCCTCGAGCGAGCCCTCCTTCACGACGCGCTGGTAGGCGTGGCCGTGCTTGCGCAGCGCCTTCTCGAGCAGATCCTTGCCGAGCACGATCGCCTTCTCGCGCTGCTCCTTGCGCAGGAGGTAGCGGATCTTGGTGCGCGCGCGCGCCGTCTTGACCAGCTTCAGCCAGTCCTTGTTCGGCTTCTGGTTCGGGTTCGTGATGATCTCGATCGTGTCGCCGTTCCTGAGCTGGTAGCGCAGCGGGACGATCATCCCGTTCACGCGCGCGCCCGAGCAGTGATCGCCGATCGACGAGTGCACCGCGTACGCGAAGTCGATCGGGCACGAGCCCTGCGGCAAGGCCTTCACGTCGCCGCGCGGCGTGAAGACGTAGACCTCGTCGCCGAACAGATCGAGCTTCACGCTCTCGAGGAACTCGGTCGGATCGCGGAGCTCCTTGTGCGCCTCCATCAGCTGGCGCAGCCACGCGAACTTCTTCTCCTGATCGGCCGCCGCCGCGCCTTCCTTGTACTTCCAGTGCGCCGCGATGCCGCACTCGGCGACCAGGTGCATCTCGCGCGTGCGGATCTGGATCTCGATGCGCTCGCCCTTGGGCCCGATCACCGCGGTGTGCAGCGACTGGTACATGTTCGGCTTGGGCAGCGCGATGTAGTCCTTGAAGCGGCCCGGGATCGGGGTCCACGTCTGGTGCGCGACGCCGAGCCCCGAGTAGCAGTGCATCTGCGTATCGGTGACGACGCGGAAGCCGATCGCGTCGTGGATGTCCTCGAACGCGCGGCCGGTCTTCTTCATCTTCTGGTAGATCGACCACAGGTGCTTGGCGCGGCCCGCGACCTCGCACGGCACGCCGTTGGCGGTCATCTCGCGGTGGATCAACCGCTCGACGGTGTCGATGTACTCGAGCCGCTCCTTGCGGGTCTTCGCGATCTGCTCGGCGAGCTGCTCGTACTCGCCGGGATAGAGGTACTTGAACGCGAGATCCTCGAGCTCGACCTTCACCCATTGGATACCGAGACGGTTGGCGAGCGGCGCGTAGATCTGCATCGTCTCGGCGGCGATGCGCTCCTGCTTCTCCGGCGGGAGGTGGTGGAGCGATCGCATGTTGTCGAGGCGATCGCAGAGCTTGACGAGGATGACGCGGATGTCTCGCGCCATCGCGAGCAACATCTTGCGGAAGTTCTCCGCCTGCTGCTCCTCGCGCGTCGACCACGGCAGCTTGCCGAGCTTGGTCACGCCGTCGACGAGGAACGCGATCTCCTTGCCGAACAGCTCGGTCAGCTGATCGACGGTCGCGCTGGTGTCCTCGACGCAGTCGTGGAGCAAGCCCGCGCAGATCGACGCCACGTCGAGCTTGAGCTCCGCGATGATCCCCGCCACCGCGAGCGGATGCGTGACGTACGGATCTCCCGAGCGACGCGTCTGCCCTTCGTGCGCCTTCGAGGCGAACGTGTAAGCGCGGCGGACGAGATCGACGTCGGCGGTCGGGTGGTACGTCTGGATGTCGGTGACGATGTTGTCGAGGCCGTTCACTGCGCGGAACGCGAAGTATAGCCCGGGTCAGGGCGTCGGCAGCGGCTCCCAGCCGAACGGCGAGGTCACGGCGTCGGCGTCGGGGGGCGGCGTGACGGTCGGGGCCGCCGGATCCAGGACGAGATCGGCGCCTTCGACGTCGATCCAGGCGCGGCTCGAGTCCGCGCGCCACTGCACCGCGATGTTGTACAGCGTGCGGTGAGGCGGCGTAGGCAGCTCGCGCCTCGTGCCGAGCGTGGTGTCGGCGACCAGCGTGATGTTCTCGCCGAAGCACACGGCGTAGCGGCCGTCCGGCGAGAACGACGGGGCGTCGCACGCGCCGATGTCGCCCGAGGCGCCGGTGTCGACGAGGACCCATCGCCACAGGTCAGGGGCGGACGTGTACGCGACCACGTTCGGCGCGACCGCGCCCCATTCGTGGACGCCGTCGACCAGCGTGCGCGTCGCGCCGCTGTCGGCGTCGCCGACCATCAGCGAGGTGCCCATCAGCGCGACGAAGCGCGAGGCGTCGAGCCACTGCGCCTGCACCGCGCCGGGGAAGGCGCGGCCGACGACGACGGCGCCGCCGCTCACATCGAGGATCGACGTGCCGCCGTCCTTGTCGATCGCGAGCCGCGCGCCGCTCGGGGACCACGCGAACGCGCCGCCGATCGCGGTCGTCGCGGCGCTCGGATCCGTCGTGTCGATGAGCATCGATCCGTTTCCTTCGCTGGTCGCGACCAGCCAGCGACCCGCGGGGGACCATTGCGTCGACGCGAGCGCGTTGATCCATGGCGTCCAGTCGTGCGAGGTCGGTCCGCCGGTCGCCGCGAGATCGACGACGCGCACGACGCCGGGCCCGTGCACGACCAGACGATCGCTGCCGGGCTCGAACATCGACGGCGTGATGTCGAAGTCGGACAGCGAAGCGCCCGCGTCGATCGGCGCGGCGCCGGGGTCGGTCGACCAAGCGCGCACGTTGCCGTCGATCCAGACCAGCCAGCGTCCGGTCGGATCGAACGCGATCGTTCGGGCGCTGCCCGCGGTCTCCGCGATCTGGTGCGCCCCGAGGTGCGCGTCGAAGACCCGCACGTGATCGCGGTCGACGGTGGCGAGCACGCCGCCGCGATCCGCCCACGCCGCGCCGCCGACCGAGGTCGCGCTCGGAACCAAGGCGATCAGATCCGCGCGACATGGCGCAGGTCCGACGTCGAACAGCGACAGCGTGCCCGACGTGTTGGGCGTTTCGCGCGAGAGCGCGAGCATGCGCGCCCCGGGCTTCGAGTCAGGGCACGAGCGCTGCTCGCTCGAGCAGCCACCCACGATGACGGAGATCACGATCGCGCCGAACATCTTCACGCGACGATCGTATCAAGGCGCGGTCGCGACCTCGTCGGCAAAGTCCCACCGGAACTCGAAGCTCTCGCCCGGGTGCTGGATCACGAGGCGGAGCCAGCGGCAGTCGGGGCGCAGGAGATCGCGCTGGTAGAAGACGAAGTCGCCGTGGCCGCGGAAGATCGAGATCGAGCCGAGCGGTTGGCGGTTCTTGTAGCCGTCGTCGTTCACGCTGGTGATGTCGCCGAACTGGTTGTGGTTGGCGGAGCGGACCTCGAAGTCCCACATCTGCGTGACGATCTGCGTGGTCGCGTGATCGAGCCCCTCGGGCTGGTAGCGGTGGCCGCGATCGTCCTCGAGGTACGCGGTCCAGTTGTTGAGATCGGCCCACTCCTGCCACTTGTGCTCGAGCTGGACGTGGAAGCGCAGGCGATCGCGCGACACGACCATGAACGACGCGACGTTGTGCAGCTTGAACTTGTCGAGGTGCATGAGCGACGCGGGCGCGCCGTCGATCGGCGGCCGCGGCACGTTCAGCTCCATGTCGCCGGTGACGACGTCGATCTGTTCGCTCGTGCGCAGCGTCTCGGTCGGCTCCGCGACCGGGTTCGGCTGCGTGACCTCGCCTTTGAACACCGGCGCGCACCCCGTGGCGGCGACGACCGCCACCAGGACGCCGCATCCACCCGGACGACCGCCCATGTTCCCAGGTTGAACCCGGGCCCCGAATCCGTCAACGAGAGATCAACGCGAGGGCGTGCGACTCCGGGTGCGACGTGGAGTTCGCGATCACGTGTGGGTCCGCGTGCTCGTCTCGCCCTTCGCGGCGCGCGAGGTACAGTGCACGGAGCACCTGATACGCGCGCTCGAGATCGTCATTGACGATCAGGTGTTGGTACTCGCGGAAGTGCTCGAGCTCGTCGATCGCCTTGCGCAGGCGGCGGTCGATCACGTCCGGAGAATCGGTCGCGCGGCGCTTCAGGCGATCGGCGAGCGTGTCGAGATCGGGCGGGAGGATGAAGATCTTGAGCGCGTCGTCGGGCCAGGCGGCCGACAGCGCGGCCCCGCCCTGCCAGTCGACGTCGAAGATCATGTCGCGGCCTTCGGCGAGCGCCTGCTCGACCGGCGCGCGCGCGGTGCCGTAGCGGTTGTCGTGGACGCGCGCGTGCTCGGCGAACTCGCCGCGCGCGACCATCGCGTCGAAGGTCGCGGCGTCGATGAAGTGATAGTCCTTGCCCTCGAGCTCGCCGGGACGTTTCGGGCGCGTCGTGTACGAGACGGAGAACTCGAGCTCCGGGAACTCGGCGAGCAGCCGGCGCGTCAAGGTCGTCTTGCCGGCGCCCGACGGCGACGACACGATCGCCAAGACTCCGCGACGCGACGACGCCATCGATTCCATCATTCCACGTTCTGGACCTGCTCGCGCACCTTCTCGAGCTCGGCCTTCGAGCGCACGACCAGATCGATGATCTCGGGCGCGGCGGATTTCGCGCCCATGGTGTTGAGCTCGCGACCGAGCTCTTGCACGAGGAAGTCGAGGCGGCGGCCGATCCCCGACTTGTCCTTGTGGGCCGCGTTGATCAGCGCGCGCATCTGCGACAGGTGCGAGTGCGTGCGGACCAGCTCCTCGGTGATGTCGAGCTTGTCGGCGAGGATCGCGATCTCCTGCGCGACGCGGCCGGGATCGAGCTCGATCGTGCCGCTCGCGTCGAGCAGCTTCTTCAGGCGCTCGTCGAGGCGGCGGCGCGCCTCGGGCGCTTGGGTGGCGCTGCGGGTCTTGATCCCGTCGACGTGGCCGGCGAGGTTGGCGAGGCGCGCCTCGAGATCCTTCGCGAGCGCGTCGCCTTCCGCGGCGCGCATCGCGAGCAGGCCGGCGAGCGCGTCGTCGGCGGCGGCGACCACGGCTTCGGTGACCGCGCCGTCGTCGTCGTCGGAGGCGGTGACGACGACGCCCGGCTGCGCGACGACCAGCGCGAGATCGGGCGGCGCGGTGCCGAGCTGTTGTGCGAGCGCGGCGAGCGCGGCGTGCGCGGCGCGCGCGGCGTCGGCGTCGTAGCGCACGGCGGCGGGGCCGCGGCGCTCGAGGTGGATCGTCGCGGTGATCGCGCCGCGATCGAGCGCCTCGCGGATCTTGCCGACCAGCTGCTCCTCGGTCGCGCCGTCGACCTGGGCCCCGCGCAGCTTCACGTCGAGGAAGCGATGGTTCACCGCGCGGATCTCGACCGTCGCCCGACGGCCGCCGCGCTCGGCGGCGCCGCGTCCGTAGCCGGTCATGCTGCGCACGTGTCGGTGATACCACGGTAGGCTCGCCGCGTGAGAAGCCTCGCGCTCGTCTTGGCGATCGCCGCGATCGCGTGCGGCGGTGAGATGACCGCGAGCGCGCCGCCGCGCGGGCTCCGGCTCTTGCACACGTTCGGCGCGCGCGAGGCCGATCTCCTGAGCGGCGCGCTGGCGAGCTGGCCCGATCCGGTCTCGACGTCGCTGGTGCCGTTCGCGCGCGGACAGACCGTGATCGGCGCGCTCCTGCGCGCGGGTACGGATTGTCCCGATCTGATCCGCATCGACGCGACCTGGCTGCCCGGGCTCGCGCGCGCGGGCCTGCTCGTGCCGGCGCCGAAGGAAGCCCTCGCGGTCGATTGGCTTCCGGAGGCGCGCTCGCTCGCGGAGGATCGCGGCACGACGTGGGCGGTGCCGCAGACCGTCGACGGCTTGATGATCGTCTTGGGGCCGGCGGCGAGCGGCATCGACGGCGCGCCGCCGCCCACGATCGACGCGCTGATCGAGCTCGCGACCCACACGCACGCGAAGTGGGGGCTCGGCCTGCGCGTCGACGGCTACTGGGTCGTGCCGTTCCTGCGCGCGGCGGGCGCCGACGTCGCCGACGGATCGACGGGCGAGCTCGGGATCGATCGAGCGGAGGCGCGCGTCGCGATCGCGCGGTTCGCGCGGCTGTTCGGCACGATCGCGGCGCCCGCGCCCGCGCCCGGGCAAGAGGCCACCGACGAGGCGCGGCGGTTCCGCGCGGGCGAGATCGCGATGCTCGTCACCGGGCCGTGGGCGCTGGCCGACGCCGGCGAGCTCGACGCGCTCCGCGTGTGGCCGCTGCCCGAGGCGCCGCGCGGCGGGCACTTGTTCGTCGTGCCGAAGTGCGCGGCCGACGCGCCGCGCGCGTGGAAGCTCGCGCTCCACCTCGCCGAGCCGGAGGTGCAGCTCGCGTGGGCGCGCGCGATCGGCACGGTGCCGACGACGCGCGCCGCGCTCGACGAAGCGCCGCGCGTCGTGAAGGAGGCGTACGCCGCGCTGGTCGGCGCGAGGCCGCTGCCGCGCGAGCCGGTGACCGCGCTCTTGTTCGACGATCTGACGCCGGCGGTCGCCGCGGTGGTCGCCGGCGACGCGACCGCGGACGAGGCGCTCGCCGGCGTCGAGCGCGCGTGGAGGCGCTTGTTGTCGGGAGGCGGCTCGTGAAGCGCCGCGAGTCGCTGACGTGGCGCGTGCTGATCATCGTGGGCGCCGCCGCGGTGATCCCGACCGTGATCGTCGGCGCGCTCGCGATCCGGCGCGAGCAAGGCGACGTCGAGGAAGAGGTCGTGCGCGGCAACCTCGCGCTCGTGCGATCGCTCGGCGCATCGCTCGATGCGACGCTGCAAGACGCGCGGCGCGCGCTGGCGATCGGCGGTTCCACGTGGGCGGATCGTCCGTCGTCCGTCGTCCGTCTCCCGTCGTCCGGTGAAGACGCACGCTTGGTGCGGCGGTTGCGGCGCGAGGTCCCGATCGTTGCGAGCCTCTCGTTAATCTCGCCGGAGGGCGCGCCGATCGCGGGCGATGCGCTGCCGAAAGGCGTCGACCCCGGGTTCCACACGTTCGGCGGCTACGTCGGCGACGTCGTGTTCAC
Organism: Kofleriaceae bacterium; assembly: GCA_035493675.1. Lineage (GTDB taxonomy): Bacteria > Myxococcota_A > Polyangia > Haliangiales > Haliangiaceae > JAIOQA01. The sequence continues at coordinate 23,152 of DATJIA010000459.1, forward strand.
GGGCGGGCGGCCGGTCGTGCCGATGGCGGTGCAGGCGCGCAGCCGCACCGGCGAGCTGACCGGGATCCTCGTCGCCGAGCTCGACCTCGCGTTCATCGGCGAGGCGCTCGGCGAGGCGCGGCTCGGGCCGGGCGCGCGCCTGGTCGTCGTCGACGGCGCCGGCATCGTCGTCGCGCGCAGCGATCGCGGCCCGGTCGGCCGACCGCTGCGCGATCCCGCGGTCGTGCGCGCGCTCGGCTCGCCGCAGGACGGCTGGCTGTCGGACGCCGGCGTCGTCGCCGTGTATCGCAACCTCGCCAGCTATCAATCGCTGCGCGGCGTGCGCTGGTCGATCGTGCTCGAGCAGCCGGAGGCGGACGCGTACGCGCTCGCGCGCCGCACGACGCGCGACACGATCTTGTTCGGCGCGATCGCGCTCGCGCTCGCGCTCGTGGGCGGCGCGTTGTTCGCGGCGCGCCTGACCCGTCCGCTCGGCGCGCTGACCGCGCGCGCCGACGCGATCGCCGCCGGCGACGTCCCCGCCGCGGCGCCGGTGCGCGGGCCCGGCGAGATCGGGCACCTCGGCGAGCGCATCGAGGACATGGCGCGCCGGCTCGCCGAGCGCAGCGAGCTGCAAGCGGCGCTCGCCCGCGGCGATCGCCTCGCGACCGTCGGCACGCTCTCCGCGAGCGTGGCGCACGAGGTGAACAACCCGCTCACGACCGTGATGGGCTACGCGCAGCTGATGCTCGAGGACAAGCAGGACGATCATCCCGATCGCGCGGGGCTCGAGCTGATCGCCGCCGAGGCCGCGCGCATGAAGTCGATCGTCGCGGGGCTGCTCGACTACGCGCGCACCGAAGGCAGCGATGCGCGGAGCTCCGCCGATCTCGGCGCGGTCCTGCGCCGCGTGACCGCGCTGCTCGAACCGCAGTTGCGGCGCGCGCGCGTCGCGATCGCGCTCGCCGTCCCCGCTGATCTTCCGGAGGTCGCGGCGTCGCCGCACGCGCTGCAGCAGGTGCTCGTCAACCTGATCCAGAACGCCGCGCAAGCCATGCCGTCCGGCGGCACCGCGAAGGTCGACGCGCGGCACGACGGCGCGTCATTGATCGTCCGGGTCTCGGACGAAGGCCCCGGCGTCGACGCCGCGGATCGCGCGCGCATCTTCGAGCCGTTCTTCACGACCAAGGAAGCGGGCGCGGGCACCGGCCTCGGCCTCGCGGTCTGCAAGCGCCTGGTCAGCGCGTGGCACGGATCGATCGAGCTCGAAGATTCCGAGCGTGGCGCGACGTTCCGCGTCGTGATACCCACGGCCTGAACCCCCATGAACCTCGTGCGCGTGCTCGAGCAACACCCCGCTGATCACGCCTGGCGGAGTGGGAGCACGAGGGAGCGCGATCGCTCCCTCGTCGGAGGACGCGCGCATGCGCGTCCGGACGCGGCACTAGGACCGCCTCGCCGAGGTTCGCTGCACCTCGCATGTGCGCCGCTCGCGGCGCACACGCCGTCGCGCCCGAGCGCCCGACGTGAAGGGCGGGCCTAGTGCCGGCGGCGATCCTTGTCATCGACGACGAACGCGGCATCCGCGCGCTCTGCAAGGACGTGCTCGGGCGCGCGGGCCACGACGTCGAGGTCGCCGAGAACGCCGCCGCCGCGATCGCCGCCGCCTCGCGCCGTCGCTTCGATCTGATCCTGTGCGACATCAACCTTCCGGATCAGGACGGCATCTCGCTCCTGCCGAAGCTGCTCGCGAGCTCGCCGCAGCCACCCACGGTCCTCTTGATCACGGCGTTCCCGTCGATCGACACCGCGGTGCGCGGCATGAAGCTCGGCGCGCGCGACTACATCGGCAAGCCGTTCTCGCCCGACGAGCTGCGCCTGGTCGTCGGCCGCGCGCTCGACGAAGACGCGCTGCGCCGCCAGAACCGCGCGCTGCGCGAGCGCCTCGCGTACGGTGATCTCGTCGGCGAGTCGCCGTCGATGGGCGAGCTGCGCCGCACGATCGACAAGGTCGCGCCTTCGGCGGCGACCGCGCTCGTCACCGGCGAGAGCGGCACCGGCAAGGAGCTGGTCGCGCGCGCGCTGCACTACGCGAGCGAGCGCGCGCAGGGGCCGTTCGTGCCGGTCAACTGCGGCGCGCTGGTCGAGAACCTGCTCGACAGCGAGCTCTTCGGCCACGTGCGCGGCGCGTTCACCGGCGCCGATCAGAACAAGCGCGGCCTGTTCGTCGCCGCCGACGGCGGCACCCTCTTCCTCGACGAGATCGGCGAGCTGCCGCTCGAGCTGCAGCCGAAGCTCCTGCGCGCGCTGCAGGACGGCGAGATCAAGCCGGTCGGCGGCACCGAGTCGACGCGCGTCGACGTGCGCGTGGTCGCCGCGACCAACCGCGATCTCGGCGAGGCGATCGCGGGCGGCCGCTTCCGCGAGGATCTCTTCTACCGGCTCGCGGTGATCACGATCGAGGTCCCGCCGCTGCGCGCGCGCCGCGGCGACATCGCGGCGCTCGCGCGTCACTTCGCCGACGCGGCCGCCGTGCGCGCGCGGCGCGGGCGCGTCGAGCTCTCGGCCGGCGCGATCGCGTGGCTCGAGTCGCAGCCGTGGCCCGGCAACGTGCGCGAGCTCGAGAACGCGGTCGAGCGCGCGGTCGTGCTCGCCGCGCAGGACGGCGTCATCCTCGAGGAGGCTGACTTCCGGCCGCGCGGCGCGGCGTCAGGCTCGCCCGCGCAGACCGGCGCGTGGCTGCCGAGCGATCACGTGCCGACGCTCGACGAGCTCGAGCGCGCGCACATCCTCCGCGTGCTCGAGCAGTGCGAAGGTCAGAAGACCAAGGCGGCGGCGCTGCTCGGGATCAACCGCACGACCTTGTGGAAGAAGCTCCGCCAGTACGGGATCGAATGAAGCGCTTCGTCTTTCTGATCGTGATCGTCGCCGCGTGCTCGAAGAAGGACCCGACGACGATCGTCGTCAAGCCCGAGCAGCTGAAGCGCGTCGCCGGCGACGCCGACATCCGCCCCGACGCCGAGACCGCGAAGGCGATGGTCGCGTCGGGTCGCACGAAGGTGATCACGTCGTGGAAGGTGTGCGTGAACCCCGACGGCGCCGTCGACGAAGCGTCCGCGATCCGCTCGAGCGGGTTCGTCGCGTGGGACACCGCGCTCGCCGCCGGGATCAAGACGTGGCAGTTCGTGCCGCTCCTGCAAGACGGCGATCCGGTGCGCGCGTGCACGTCGTACACGTTCGCGTGGAGCCCGAGCTGATGCGCCTGCGCACGGTCGAGTCGAAGCAGCTCCGCCGCGTCGCCGGCGAGGCCGCGATCCAGCCCGACGCCGAGACCGCCGAGGCGATGGTCGCGACCGGTCGCACGAAGGTGATCAGCTCGTGGGCGCTCGTGATCGACACCGCGGGCTGGGTGCAAGAGGTCGCGCCGATGACCTCGACCGGCTTCATCGCCTACGACGTGCGCATCGCCGCCGGCCTCAAGAGCTGGCAGTTCGAGCCGTTCCTCGACGAGGACGGCTTCCCGGTCCCGATCGCGACGACCGTGACGTTCGTGTGGAAGCCGGCCTGATCGATGGCGGCGGCGATCTCGCTCGCGGGCCTGACCAAGCGATACGGCGAGGCGCGCGGCATCGACGACGTCAGCTTCGACGTGCCGGAGGCCACGATCTTCGGGTTCATCGGGCCGAACGGGGCCGGCAAGACCACGACGATCCGGATCCTGCTCGGCCTCATCGCGCCGACCTCGGGCACCGCGAGGATCTTCGACCGCGACGTGACGCTCGGCCCGGCCGCGCGGGCGTCGACCGGCTACGTGCCCGGCGAGACGGATCTCTACCCGCGGATGCGCGCGCGCGAGCTGCTCGCGTACCTCGGATCGTTCCACCCCGGCGATCACGCGGCGCGCCGCCACGAGCTCGCCGCGCGCTTCGACCTCGACCTCGATCGGCGCACCGACGATCTCTCGCTCGGCAACCGCAAGAAGGTCGCGATCGTCGCGGCGCTGCAGCACGCGCCGCGCTTGATCGTGCTCGACGAGCCGTCGAACGGGCTCGATCCGGTGATCCGCGCGCGCCTGCACGAGACGCTGCGCGACGAGGCCGCGCGCGGCGCGACGATCTTCTTCTCGTCGCACGAGCTCGCCGAGGTGCAGGCGGTGTGCCGCGCGGTCGCCGTCCTGCGCGAAGGACGCGTGGTCGCGTGCGGCGACGTCGCCGCGCTGCGCGGGCGCGAGGTGCGGCGCGTGCGCGCGATCGGCATCGATCCGATCGAGCTCGCCGGCGTCACGGGCCTCGAGCGCGACGGCGACGCGATCACCTTCCTGTACGACGGTCCGATGCCGGCCTTGCTCTCCGCGCTCGCCGCCGCCGCGCCCCGCGACGTGCGCATCGACGAGCCGACCCTCGAGGAGGTCTTCCTGCGCTACTACGCGGGCACGTCATGAACGGCGCGCGGATCCTGTTCGCGCGCGAGCTGCGCGCCCATCGGCGCACGTTCCTGGCCTGGGCCGTGCCGGTCGCGCTCCTGCTCGTGCTGTTCTGCGCGCTGCAGCCGTCGTTCGTCGCGAGCGGGATGCTCGAGGCCAAGCTCGCCGGCCTCCCCGACTCGATGCGCAAGGCGCTCGGTCTGACGCTCGTCGACTTCCATCGCCCACCGGTCTACCTCGCGACCAGCTTCATGTACGTGACGTTGCCGTGCGGGCTGTTCGGCGCGCTGCTCGGCGCGAACATCGTCGCGAAGGAGGAGCTCCTGCACACCGCCGAGCTCCTGTACGCGCAACCGGCGTCGCGCGCGTCGATCCTCGTCGGCAAGGCGGGCGCGCTCGCGGTGTACGTGATCGCGCTCCCGACCGTGCTGGGCGCGGTCGCGATGATCACGCTCGGCGCGGTCGTCGACGCGCCGCTCGAGGGCGCGCTGGTCGCGCAGCTCTTCCTCGGGGTCGCGGCGCTCGCGCTCTGCTTCGCAGGCGCCGGCATGCTGGTCGCCGCGCTCGTGCGCGACGCGCGCGCGGCCTCGCCGATCGCGCTCGGGCTCGTGGTGGGCACCTACTTCCTCGGCGTGCTCTCCGCGCTCACGCCCGCCGCCGCGCCGCTGCGCTTCGTCGCGCCGCACAAGCTGGTCGAGCCGGCCGACATCGTGAGCCGCGGCGCGCTCGATCCGGTCGGCGCGCTCGTGCTGGCCGCGATCGGCGGCGGGTTCGCCGCGCTCGCGATCGTCCGTTACCGGCGCCGCGACCTGCACGCCTGATCCTGCGGTCCACCGACGGTCCACCCGCGACCGCGCAAGGCCGCGACCGATCAGGCCACGAGCCAGGCACGCGTGATGCAACGACGCGCGCGCGTGAGCCCGTACGCGCGCCGCTTCCTGACCTCGCTCGTGATCGCGCTGGTCGTGTTCGTCGTGATCGCCTGCGTCTCGATGCTCGGCGTGCGCATCCCGACCCTCGGCGCCACGCGCGAGCCGTGGTTCGCGGATCCGACGGTGTGGATGCTCGTGCTCGCGGTGACGATCGTCGTCGGCGTCGTGCAGCGGCGGCGGCCGCGCCGCTAGAGATCGAGCACGCGATCGAGGCCGCGGTGCAGGCCGGGCGCGAGCGAGGCGACGCGGCGGATCGCGAGCAGGCCGCCGGCGACGTAGGGCGCGGCGCTGCCGGTCGATTCGTGGCGCAGGTGCAGGCGCTCGCCGTCCTGGCCGAAGACGACCTCGACCGACGAGACGAAGCCGGGCAAGCGCATCGAGTGGACCGGCACGCCGTCGAGCGTCGCGCCGCGCGCCGCGGGCTCGCCGGAGGTCGTGTGCCCGGTGGCGGGCGTGCGGATCGCGCCGAGGCGCGCGGCGAGCTCGCGGCCGGTGCCCGACGGCGCGTCGGGCTTGTGCAGCTTGCCGTAGTCGATCACCTCGAAGCTCTCGATCAGCTTCGCCGCCTCGCAAGCGAAGCGCATCAGCAAGACCGCGGTGAGCGCGAAGTTGCCGCACGCGAGCACCGCGCGCCCGCGATCGCGCGCGCGACGATCGATCGCCGCGTAGTCGTCGGCGGTGAGGCCCGACGTTCCGACGACGACGTGCAGGCCGGCGTCGAGCGCGGCCTCGATGTTCGCGCGCGCGGTGTCGGGCAGCGTGTACTCGACGAAGACGTCGCCGCCGGCCGCGAGCGCGTCCTTCGCGCCCGCGAAGACCTGCGCGGTGATCGACGGATCGCCGAGCGCGTCGCCGAGCGATCGACCGGCCGCGCGGCGCGCGATCGCGCTGACCAACGAGAGATCCGACGCGGCGGCGACGCCGCGCGCGAGCGCCGAGCCGGCCCAGCCGGTCGCGCCGGCGATGATCACGCGCGTCACGACGCGCTCCGCAGAGAGCTCATGAGCTGCATCATGTCGTCGGGGATCGGCGCGCGCAACGACAGCATCTCGCCGGTGATCGGGTGCGGGAAGTCGAGACGCTCGGCGTGCAGCGCCTGGCGCGGGAACGGCGGCCCGCCGCGGCCGTAGAGCGGATCGCCGACGATCGGCGTGCCGGTGTCGGCCATGTGGACGCGGATCTGGTGCGTGCGTCCCGTCTCCAAGCGACAGCGCACCGCCGCCGCGCCCGCCGCGAACCGCTCGATCACGCGCCAGTGCGTGATCGCCGGCTTCCCGTTGGCGACCTTCGACGAGAACTTCTTGCGGTGCACGGGATGGCGGTTGTAGAGCGTGCGGATCACGCCCGCGTCGGCGGCGGGCGGCGGGTGCACGACCGCGACGTACTCGCGCACGACCTCGGTCTTGGTCTTGAACATCGCCGACAGCGCGACGTGGGTCGCGTCGTCCTTCGCGACCACCATCACGCCGCTGGTGTCCTTGTCGAGGCGATGCACGATGCCGGGGCGCAGCGCGCCGCCGATGCCGCGCAGCGAGTCACCGCAGTGCGCGAGCAGCGCGTTGACCAGCGTCCCCGACGGGTGCCCGGGCGCGGGATGCACGACCATGCCCGCGGCCTTGTCGATCGCGATCAGGTGCGCGTCCTCGTAGACGACCACGATCGGGATCGATTCGGGCTCCACGTCGATCGGCGACGCCGGGCGCAAGAGGATCGCGACGCGCTCGCCGGCGCGGACCTTCTGCCCGGCCTTGTCGGCGACCGATCCGTTGACCGTGATGTCGCCAGCGTCGATCAGGCGACGCACCTGCGCGCGGGTCAATTCAGGGACGCGCTCGGCGACGAAGGTATCGAGTCGCCCGGCGTCGAAGTCGGGGACGAAGACGCGCTCCTCGGGAGCCTCGTCTTCATCGTCCGGATCGTCGCTCACCAGATCTTCGACTTCACGTGCCCCTTCGACTTCACCAACACGTCGACGATCGCGCGCTCGTAGATGTTCTGCGTGAAGATGTCCTCGGTGACGCGGCTCTTGAACAGCTCGCGGCCCTCGTTGATCTCGTCGTGCATCGCCTCGAACAAGTTGTCGTTGGCGATCCCGTCGAGGATCTTGGCCTCGTGGTAGAGCGTCAGGTCCGACGCGATGGCGCGGGCGAGCTGGCGCGCGCGCTTGGCGTTGTCGATCAGCGTGGCCATACGCCGATTCTATCTCAGCCGGCGCTCGGGGTGCTACCCCGCGTCCTCGCGCCGCGCTTCGCGCCGGGCGCTCGGCTCGGCCCTTCGACGAGCTCAGGGCCTCGGCGCTGCCCCTCTTCGCGCCGGCATCAAGTCTCGCTGCCGTCGCCATCGGCGCTGGCGCCGCGGGCCGCGCGGAAGCGCTCGAGGTAGGTCGACTTGACCCGCTCGGCGTCGAGCCCGAGGATGCGCGCGTATTCGACGAGGAAGCCGCGCACGTACACCGACGCCGGCAGCTTCGCGAAGACCTCGCCCTCGAGCGCCGACAGATAGGCCATGCCGATCTTCGAGCGCTCCGCGATCTCGCGCAGCTCGATGCCGCACGCCTCGCGGATCTGGCGCAGGAGCGCGCCCGAGTACTCGGTGCGCGGGCCGAGCTGCGGCATCGGCGGCCGCACGGTCTGCTCGCCGGTCTCGGTCTTGGGCCGCGCGGCGATCGCCTCGATCGGCGTCGGCGGCGGCGCGGGCGGCGTCGGCACGCCGTCGGGGAAGAGCTCGAAGTCGTACTCCTTGCGCTTCGCCGCGTCCATCAAGGTCGTGTACGCGAGATCCAAGCGGCGGTGCACCGCCTCGAGCGACGCCGGATCGTAGAGGCCGCTGATCGCGACCGAGTCGGTGCCGTAGACGTCGCGGACGCGGCGGTTCGCGCGCCGGATGTCCTCGAACGACGCGGTCGGCGCGACCTCGAGCAGATCGTAGTGCGAGTCGCTCGGTAGGACGTCGCCGTCGAGCGCGGGCTTCTGGTAGTTCGAGACCGCGCGCGCGAGCCGCTCGAAGCACTTCGCGATGCGCGACTCGGGGTGCTCGACGAGCAGCGGGCGGCGGCGGCGCGTCGAGACCCAGACCGCCTCGTCGTACTCGAGGTGCCCGAGGTACTGCACCGGCACGCCGAGCCGCCGGCGCGCCGCGACGGTGACCGCGCGGCCGAGCTCCATGTCGGCCTTCGAGCGCGCCGCGTTGATCACGAGCGACGGCGCGAACGCGAGGATCGCGCGGCGCAGCTCGCCGACGCGCGGATCGCCGGTCGCGACCGCGCGCAGGTAGAGATCGAGCGGCGCGATCATGCCGCCCTCGTGCGCGCGCATCTCGGCGGGCGTGAGCTGCGCCATCGCGCCGAGCCCGAGGTGGCGCAGGTGCTGGAGGAACGCGGCGCGCACGAAGCGCAGCATCAGCTCGACGCTGGTCGGATCGGGGACCGCGACGAGGATGCCGATATCCGCGTCGAGGAACAGATCGAGCGTCCACGGCGCGGTGCCGGGCCCGAGATCGACGACGACGTAATCCGCGGCGAGCGTGCGCAGCCCGGCGGACAGCGCGCGCACCATCGTCGTGCGCGGGCTCGCGATCCACGCCGGATCGCCGAGCGCGGCGACCATGCGCAGGCCGGGCAGCGGCGTGTGCGCGGTGAGCTCGGCGAGCGGGGTGCCCGACAGGCACTCGCTGAGCGTGCGGCTCGGGCGGTGCACGCCGGCGAAGATGTGGAGGTTCGGCGTGCCGAGCGCGCCGTCGACGAGCACGACCTTCTTGCCGAGGGTCGCGAGGAAGATGCCCACGTTCGCCGCGACGAGACTCTTGCCGACGCCGCCCTTGCCCCCGGCGACCGCGACGACGCGCGGGGTCGATTCACTCGAGCTCATCTCGGGCGGGGACACTACTACGTTATGATGGTCGGGATGGGGACCACGCCGCCCGGGCGAGGCGACGGCCGGGACGTCGGCGTCGCGGCGACGATGTCGATGGGCTTCACGACGGCGACGGTGCGCGAGCTCCAGGCCGGCGACGACGTCGGCGGCTATCGCATCGATCACGTGATCGGCGAGGGCGGGATGGGCACGGTCTACGGCGCGGTGCATCCGCTGATCGGCAAGCGCGCGGCGATCAAGGTCCTGCGCAAGGAGCTGTGCGCGAGCGCCGAAGCGGTCGAGCGCTTCGTGCAGGAGGCGCGCGCGGTCAACCAGATCGGCCACCCGAACATCGTCGACTGCTTCGCGTTCGGCGCGCTCCCCGACGGGCGCAGCTGGTGCGCGATGGAGTGGCTGACCGGCGAGAGCCTCTCGGATCGGATGGCGCGCCGCGCGCTGTCGTGGGACGAGACCCGCGCGATCGCGGGCGACGTGATCCGCGCGCTCGACGCCGCGCACGGCAAGGGCATCGTCCATCGCGATCTCAAGCCCGACAACGTCTTCCTCGTCGAGGTCGCCGACGAGCGTCCGCGCGTGAAGCTGCTCGACTTCGGGATCGCGAAGCTGACCGGCGGCGCGGATCAACGCGCGAGCAAGACGCGCACCGGCGCGGTGGTCGGCACGCCGCTCTACATCGCGCCGGAGCAGGCGCGCGGCTTGTCGGTCGAGGCGCGCACCGATGTCTATTCGCTCGGCGTGATGCTGTTCGAGATGATCGCGGGGCGGCCGCCGTTCGACGAGGACAACGCCGCCGATCTGATCGCGAAGCACCTGACCGAGACGCCGCCGCTCCTGCGCGCGCACGCGCCGAACGCGCCCGCGGAGGTCGAGGCGTTGATCGCGGAGATGCTCGAGAAGCGGCCGGAGGGGCGGCCGTCGCTCGCGAAGGTGAGGGCGGTGCTCGCGAACGCGAACGCGAACGCGAACGCGAAGGCGCCCTCGCCCGCTCCGTCTCCGGAAGACGCGCCGCTCGAGCTCGCGGTCGATGTGCGCGCGTCGCGGGTCGCCGCCGCTGCGCCCGCGGCGCGCTCGAAGCTCCCGTTCGTGATCGGCGCGATCGCGATCGCCGCGGCCGGCGCGATCGCGTTCGCGCTCACCCGCGGCGGAGCTTCCGCTTCGAAGCATCCGGCGATCGCGAGCGGCACCGCGACGCCGGTCGAGCCCGATCATCCCGCGCCACCGCCACCGCCGACGACGCCGGCCGGTGCGACCCTCGACGTCACGCTGACCGGCGCGCCGCGCGCGACGATCTCGATCGACGGCGACGAGCACGACGTCTGGAAAGGCGCGCCCGCGATGATCCCGGTCGCCGCCGGCCACCACGAGGTCACGGTCACCTCGTCCGGGTTCCGGACATTCCACACGTCGATCGACGCCGCCGCCGGCGCGCGCATCGCGGTGCTCGCGCGGATGGAGAAGCAGCGGTGACGCGGATCGCGCTCGTGCTGGCGCTCGCCGCCTGTTCGCAGCGCGAGGGCACCGAGCCGGCGCCACGCGATCCGCCGCCGGCCGCGCCCTCTCCGGCCGATCCGCCGCGCGCCGAGCCACGCCTGGTGGGGACGTGGAGGCTCGTGATCGAGCCCGACGAGAGACCGCCGCTCTACTACTTCGCGACGGTGATCTCCGGCACCTTCGTCTTCGACGAGCGCGGCGACGCGGTCCGCACGCTCGTCACGAAGGGCGCTCCGGGCGACACCCGCCTGGAGAAGCGCGACGACACGCCGCGCACGACCATCACGCGGTACCACGGCATGCACTTCGAGACCGAAGGCGGCGTCGAGCGGCTGACCTACCAGGCCGAGCTCCCCGGCGGCCGCAGGATCGGAGGATCGGTCCGCGACGCGATGGACGGCAGCGACCTGTGGTTCATCGACGAGAGCCAGGCGAGGCTCCATTTCAAGCGACGCCCGTGATCACGGCGCGGCGGCGAGCGCCTCGGCGGCGCTCTTCGCGATGCCGGTCCAGCCGCGGCCGGTCGCGTCGCGCTCGAGCGACGCGAGCTCGGCCTTGCCCTCGCGCGCGCGGCCGGCGGCGATCAGCGCCTTGCCGCGCGCGAGGCGCACGCTGTACTCGCGCTGGTGCAGGCCGCGGTCGCGCGCGTCGCGCTGCGCGTGATCGAGGATCGCGATCGCGGCGGACGCCTTGCCCTCGAGCACGAGCACCTCGGACTCGACGGTCGCGACCGTGATCGCGGCGCCGGGCTCGCCGGCCTTCGCGGCGACGTCCTTCGCGTGATCGATCGCCGCGCGCGCGTCGGCGGCCTTGCCGTCGCGCACGTACGCGCGCGCCTCGATCGCGAGCGAGGTCGCCTCGACGTCGAGCTCGCCGACCTGCTCGAGCGCGTTCGCGGCGGCGGCAGCGGCCGAGGCCGCCGCGGCGTTGTCGCCCTCGGCGAGCGTGGTCTCGGCGATGCCGGCCTGCGCCTCGGCGGCGGTGCGCGGATCGTGCCCGGCGTCGGCGGCGGCCTTGCCCGCCTTGTAGTGCGCGAGCGCGTCGGCGTTGTCGTTGCGATCCTGCGCGAGATCACCGAGGCCGTTCTCCGCGTACGCCTCCGTCGAGTGATCGCCGATCTGGCGAGCGATCGCGATCGCGTCTTCGTAGTGCTGGCGCGCGCCGTCGATCTCGCCGGCCTGCGCGAGCAAGAGCGCGAGGTTCGAGTGCGCGAGCTCCTCGGTCGACTTCGCGCCGCTCTCGTGCGCGAGCTGGAGCGCGGTGTCGTAGCTCTTGCGCGCCGCCGCTTGATCGCCGTCGCGCAATTGCACGTTGCCGATCTGCATGTGCGTGAGCGCGAGCGCGCCCTGGTCGCCGAGCTTGGTCTGGATCGCGAGCGCCTCGCCGAACGCCTTCATCGCGGCGCGGCGATCTTCGCGCTCGAGCGCGAGGATGCCGTCGGCCATGAGGCCGTCGGCCATGCCGCGCTGGTGGCCGAGCCGCTGGTAGACGGCGACCGCGGCGTCGACGAGCTGCTGCGCGCTCGCGAGATCGCCGCGACGCCACGGCACCGCGGCGTGGCGCAGCTGGGTCGCCGCGAGCTCGGCCTGCGCGCCGGCGGCGGCGAACGCGGCCTCGGCCTTCGTGTAGAGCGCGATCGCGCCGTCGAGATCGCCGGTGTGGAAGCGGCCCCACGCCTCGATCGCGCGCGCCTTCGCGGCGAGCAAGGTCGCGCCGCGCGCGTCGGCCGCCGCGACCGCGCGCGCGCCGGTCTCCTGACACTCGGCGAAATCGCCGCGCGACGCAGCGGCCATCGACGCGGTGATGTCGATGCGGATCGCGTCGTCGGCGGCGGGGCCGAGCGCGCGCAGCCGCACGAGCGTGGCCTTGGCGTCGTCGTACGCGGCGGCGAGGATCTGCTCGTTGGCGAGCTCGAGCCCGTAGTCGATGCGATCCGGGAAGAACTCGAAGAGCGATCGGAAGAGCGCGACCGCCTTGTCGTGATCGCCGGAGACCTGACGCAGGCGCGCCTCGACCGCGAGGCGATCCGCGCGCGCGAGCGACGCCGATCGATCGAGCGCCTGCTGCGCGGCGGCCTTCGCGGCGCCGTCGTCGCCGAGCGCGTCCCACGCGGCGGCGAGCGCCGAGTACGCGAGCGGGAAGTCGGGATCCGCTTTCGTCGCCGCTTCGAGCGCGGCGCGCGCGCCCTGCGGATCGAACGTGCGCAGCTTGGCGAGGCCGTCGGTGTAGAGGCGCGCGGCCTCGGCGTTCGCGGGCATCGCGGCGCGCGCGAGCTTCTGCTCGTCGTCGCTGAGCCGCGCCACGCCGAGCCGATCGCGGAGCGACGCGCCGAGCTTCGCGACCAGCGGCACCAGCGCGTCGGCGCCGTCGCTCGCCGACACGGTCATGATCGTCTCGCCGGTGCGCGCGTCCATCACGCGCACGTCGACGCGCAAGCCGCCCGACGCGACGTACACGCCGCCGACGACCAGATCGGCGCCGAGATCGTCGTGCAGCTGTCCGAGCGAGGCCTTGTTCAGCCCGGATGCGCGGGTGATCCCGCGCTGCGCCCGCTCGCGGGCGACGTCGTCCCCGGGCACGACGCGCACGCGATCGCCGGTGCCGAGCTCGGTCGCGAGCAGCTCGCCGAGCGCGCCGCCCATCCACGCGGAGGACGGATCGTTCGCGAGATCGTCGAAGCCGACGATCGCGATCGCGCGCCGCGCGGCGGGCGCGCCGGCGTCGATCGAAACGACCGCGGCGGGCGCGGGCGCCGGCGAAGACGATCCGCCGCCGGCGATCGCGATCGCGATCGTCACCGCGATCGCCGCGATCGCGATCGGCGCGACCGCGAGCCACACGCGCGCCCGCGACCTCGGCCGCAGCGCACGCTCGAGCACCTCGAGCAGCGACTGCATGTCCGGCCACCGCTTCGCCGGATCCGGATCGAGCCCGCGCTCGAGGATCGGGCGCACCTTCGACGGCAGGCGCTCGCCGCCGCGCCGCACGCCCGAGCCGGCCGCGTCGCGGATCGCGTCGACGTCGGCGCCGCGGTACGGGCGCGCGCCGGTCAGCATCTCCCACGCGGTCACGCAGAACGCGAACTGATCGGTGCGCGGATCGGGCGTCGCGCCCGCGAACTGCTCGGGCGCCATGTACGCCGGCGTGCCGACGACCGCGCCCGCCTCGGTCAGCGGCGAGTCGAGGATCGACGCATCGTCGACGGGCGGCCCCGCGAAGATCGGCGCGACGACCTGCGAGTCGTCGGTCATCGTCATCGTGTCGGAGCCGGCGCGCGGGGTCGCGGGGATCGTCTCCGCACGCTCGGGTGTCGCGCCTGGATCGTGCGCGCGCGCCAGGCCGAAGTCGGTGACGAGCACGCGTCCGTCGCGATCGCGCAGCACGTTGTGCGGCTTGAAGTCGCGATGCACGAGCCCGGCGGCGTGCGCGGCCGCGAGCCCGCGCCCCGACGCGAGCAACGCATCGATCACCTGCGCGCGCGCCGGCTCGCGCTCGAGCCAGCGATCGAGGCTCTCGCCGTCGACGAGCTCCATCGCGATGAAGTCGCGATCGTCGACGCTGCCGACCTCGTACACGGTCAGGACGTTCGGATGCTTGAGCCGCGCCATCGCGCGCGCCTCGCGCAACAGCCGCGCGCGCGGCACCGGCCCCGCCTCACCGCGCAAGACCTTGAGCGCGATCGTGCGATCGAGATCGCGATCGTGCGCCGACCACACGACGCCCATGCCGCCGGCGCCGACGATCCCGCGCAGGACGTAGCGCCCGAGCACCGCGCCGGTGCGGATCTCGCTCACGCGCGCACCGCGGCGGCGGCGTCCTCGAGCTCGTCGTCGGAGATCGTGCGCACGTCGAGCACGAGGCGGTCATCGATCACGCGCGCGACCACCGGCACGTTCGCCGCGCGCAGCGCGCGATCGAGCGCGTCCGCGGATCCCGACAGCGCGACGCCCCACGACGGCAGCTCGGCGAGCGGCGACGCGCCGCCGCCGACGGTCGAGGTCGTCTCGACGATCGTCGCGCCGTGGTGCGGACCGATCAGCGCCGCGAGCTTCAGCGCGCGCGCGCGCAACGCCTCCGCCGGACAAGCGAGCATCGCGATCGCGGGGATCTCGGCGGCGCGGCCCTCGCGATACAGCGCGAGCGTCGCGGCGAGCGCCGCGATCGTCAGCTTGTCGGGGCGCATCGCGCGCATCAAGGGATGCGAACGCACGCGCGCGATCGCGGCCGCGCGCCCGGCGATCACGCCCGCCTGCGGTCCGCCGAGCAGCTTGTCGCCGGAGAAGCACACGAGATCCACGCCGTCGGCGATCGCGGCGCGCACGGTCGGCTCGCCGCCGAGCCCCAGCGTGCGCAGCGTGTCCTCGTCGACGATCGCGCCCGATCCGAGATCGATCATCGAGGCGAGGCCGCGCGCGCGCGCCAACTCGGCCAACGACCCGAGCGAGGCCTCTTCCGTGAAGCCGACGATCGCGAAGTTCGATCGATGGACCTTCAAGACGAGCGCGGTCCGCTCGGTGATCGCGGCTTCGTAATCGGCCAGCCGTGTCTTGTTGGTCGTCCCGACCTCGACCAGCACGCACCCCGAGGCGCGCAGGATGTCGGGCACGCGGAACGATCCGCCGATCTCGACCAGCTCGCCGCGCGACACGATCACCTCGCGCCCGCTGGCGAGCGCGGCGAGCGCGAGCATGCACGCCGCCGCGTTGTTGTTGACGACGACCGCGTCCTCCGCGCCGGTCAGCTCGCGCAACAGCGCGACCAGGTGGCCGTGCCGCGATCCGCGCTCGCCGCGATCGAGATCGTATTCGAGGTTCGAATATCCGCGCGCCACATCATGAATGGCGGCGATCGCAGCCGCCGCGAGCGGCGCGCGCCCGAGGTTCGTGTGCAGGACGACGCCGGTGGCGTTGATCACGCGCCGCAGGCTCGGCTGCGCCAACCCGCGCGCGATCGCGGCGACCTCGCTCGCCGAAACCGCGCCGTCCGCCGAGGTCCCGGCGAGGATCGCCGCCCGCCGCGCCGCGACCGCGCGCCGCGCCGCCTCGACGACCGCCCACCTCGGCGCCTGCCCGAGCCCCGCCGCTTCCTCGACGAGCAGGTGCACCGCCGGCAGTGATCGCAGCGCCTCTTCAGAAGAGCCCGGCATCGCCGGGAGCGTATACCAGCTATGCTATCCGCGTGGACGTACAGGCCGTCTCCGCGCTCCTCGCGGCCCTGCTGATCCTCGCGATCGGCACGTCGGTCCTGCTCAAGAACCGCACCGATCGCACGTATACGTCGTTCGCCGCGTTCGCCTTCACGGTCAGCGCGTGGCAGCTCTGCAACTTCGTCTCGATCGCGACCAACTCGCACCTCGTGCGCTGGCTCGCGCTGTGGCCCGCCGCGACGATCCCGCCCACCGCGATCGCGTTCTTCCGCGGCTTCCTCGCGCAGCCGTCGATCGGCGGCCCGCACCGTCCGCCGCGCGTCACCCTCGCGTGGACGTTCCTCGCGTACCTCGCGCTCGTCTACTCCGCCGTCATCCACCCGATCCACGACGAGCTCTACTTCCAGCTGCCGTTCGGCGCGTACGTGTTCGGCGGCCTCTATCGCTGCGTCTACGATCTGTACGTGCAGTACCGCGCGACCGTGAAGCAGGTCGAGCGCGTGCGCATCCGCTACCTCGCGCTCGGCGGCTTCGTCGCGATCACGCTCGCGCTCACCGACTTCCTGCCGCGCTTCGACATCGCGTTCCCGACCGCGGGCAACGTCTTGTCGATCCTCTACCTCTACTTCATCTCGCAGACGCTCTTCCGCTACCGCTTGATCGACATCAACGAGCTGGTCGGCAAGATGGCCGTGCTCGGCACGCTGGTCGCGCTCTTGTGGGCGGTCTACGGCCTCCTGCTCAGCTGGGTCGGCGGTGGCCAAGAAGGCCTGCAGCTGCTCAACGCGCTGGTCGCCTCCTTCGTGATCTTGATCCTCTTCGAGCCGGTGCGGAACTGGCTCGAGAACGGCATCAACCGCTGGCTCGTGCGCACGCGCGCCGAGCTGCGCGGCCGCCTCGACGCCGTCCGCCGCGAGCTGTTCGGCATGGTCGACGTCGGCGAGATGGTGAAGCGCATCATCACGGCGCTCGAGGAGTCGCGCCGCGTCACCGACGCCGCGATCTACCTCCTCGATCCCGACGGCGCCGGCTACGATCGCGCGGGCTGGTTCGGGCAGGCCCCGCCCGATCGCCTCGACGGCACCGCCGCGCGCGCGTTCCTCGATCGCGTGCGCATGGGTCACCTCGACCTCGAGCTCTTGCGCCGCGAGCACGACGATCTCGGCGCCGATCCCGCGCACGCCGAGCGCCGCCAGATGCTCGCCGCCGCGATCGCGCAGACCGAGGAGCTCCGCGCCGCGCTGGTCTTCCCGCTGCTCGGCTCCGCCGAGACCGAGCAAGGCCCGTGGCTCCTCGGCCTCCTCGCGGTGCGCGACGATCGCGCCGCCGGCGCGTTCGATCTCGACGACATCGACATGTTCCGCCAGCTCGCGTCGCAAGCCGCGCGCGTGATCGAGAGCTCGCAGGCCTACGAGCGCGTGAAGGAGCGCGAGCGCCTCGCCGCGCTCGGCGAGATGGCCGCCGGTCTCGCGCACGAGATCCGCAACCCGCTCGGCGCGATCAAGGGCGCGGCGCAGCTGCTCATCGGCCCCGACGGTCAACCGGTCGCGCCCGGCCCCGAGACCCTCGAGTTCCTCGACATCATCGTCGAGGAGGTCAACCGCCTGAACAACGTCGTGACGCGCTTCCTCGACTACGCGCGCGCCGAGAAGGCGGAGCCGCACGGCACCGGCAAGGTCGACGTCAACGCGGTCGTCAAGAAGACCGTCACGCTCTTGCAGGGCGCGCACGACATCAAGAACGTCACGCTCGACGTCCGCCTCGACGAGCTCCTCCCGCAGGTGCACGGCGATCCCGAAGCGCTCGTGCAGGTCTTCTTGAACCTCGGCTTGAACGCGGTGCAGGCGATGCCCGACGGCGGCACGCTCGAGATCCTCACGACGCGCCGCCGCCGCTCGCGGCTCGGCTACGGCCAGTTCGCGGAGGTCCGCTTCCGCGACAATGGCGTCGGCATCGCGCGCGACAAGCTGAAGAAGCTGTTCATCCCGTTCTTCACGACCAAGTCGCGCGGCACCGGCCTCGGCCTCGCGATCTCGCAGCGCATCGTCGCCCAGCACGGCGGCACGATCGAGGTGCGCTCGACCCCGGGGCAGGGATCGACGTTCTCGGTCTTCTTGCCGGCGATCGTGCAAGTCGCCGCGCCGCGCGACGCGACTCCCGCGCCTTCGCCGCCGGCACCGAAACCCGAAACTCCGTCCGAGCCGGCCGCCGATGCCGAACCATCCGAGCCCTCACGGCCGCGTCCCGACGCGGCGATAGGATAGAGTCCGACCGTGTCCGATCACGCGCGCATCCTGGTCGCCGACGACGAGCCCAACCTCCGTCGCGTGCTCACCGCGATCCTGCGCCGCGACGGTCACGAGGTCGCGCTCGCGACCGACGGCGCCGAAGCGCTCGAGGTGATGCAGACCGGCGACGTCGACGTCGTGATCACCGATCTGCGCATGCCGAAGGTCGACGGCATGGACGTCCTGCGCCACGCCGCGAAGCACTCGCCGCACGTGCCGGTCATCATGATCACGGCGTACGGCTCGGTCGGTCAGGCGGTCGAGGCGATCAAGGCCGGCGCCTTCGACTACATCGAGAAGCCGTTCGAGCAGGATCAGATCCGCGTCGTCGTCGACAAGGCGGTCAAGCAGGCGATCGCGAACCGCGCGGCGCCGCGCCAGACGCTCTACCCCGCGAGCGGCGACGACACCAAGGGCCGCTTCGGGTTGGTCGGCGACTCGAACGAGATGCAGTCGATCTTCGACGTGATCGACAAGGTCGCCGACACGCCGTCGACGGTCTTGATCACCGGCGAGAGCGGCACCGGCAAGGAGCTGGTCGCGAAGGCGCTGCACGAGGGCAGCTCGCGCAAGGGCGGGCCGTTCATCAAGATCAACTGCGCCGCGATCCCGAAGACGCTGATGGAGAGCGAGCTGTTCGGCTACGAGAAGGGCGCGTTCACCGGGGCGACTTCGTCGAAGCCGGGCCGGTTCGAGCTCGCCGACGGCGGCACCCTCTTCCTCGACGAGATCGGCGAGATCCCGGTCGAGATGCAGGTCAAGCTCCTGCGCGCGATCCAGGAGAGCGAGTTCGAGCGCGTCGGCGGCTTGAAGACGATCAAGGTCGACGTCCGCCTGATCACCGCGACCAACCGCGACCTCGAGCAGGAGATCAAGAACGGGAACTTCCGCGAAGATCTCTTCTATCGCTTGAACGTCGTGCCGCTCGCGATCCCGCCCTTGCGCAAGCGCCGCGGCGACATCCCGCTGCTGGTCCGCCACATCATCAAGAAGTTCAACGAGCGCTTGAAGAAGAACGTGAGCGGCATCTCCGACGAGGCGCTCGCGTCGCTCGAGGGACACGGCTGGCCCGGCAACATCCGCGAGCTCGAGAACGTCCTCGAGCGCACGATCCTCTTCTGCAAGGGCGGGATCATCGAGCGCAGCGATCTGCCCGAGGACATCGCCGCGCACGTGGCGCCGGCGGCGGCGCCGGCCGGCGCGTCGGCCTCCGACGACGACGAGGTCGAGGACGGCACCGTCGACGCGATCCCCGGCGAGCTCAGCGCCGACACGTCGCTCAAGGACATCGTCCGCGCCGAGACCTCGCGCGTCGAGCGCGAGCTGATCGCGAAGGCGCTCGACGAGACCGGCGGCAACGTGACGCAGGCCGCAAAGCTCCTGAAGATCTCCCGCAAGAGCCTCCAGATGAAGATGAAGGAGCTGGGGCTCCGCGATCGCGAGTCCGGGAACTAGTGTGTTAGGCTGAGCGCCGACTTGCGGGGGCGCCTTCTCTTAGCCTTGAGCCTGTTGTCGTCTGGGGTCGGCGGAGCTGCACACGCAGGTCCGGACTCCGAGGTCCCGAGCTCGTTCGATCCCGATCACGGCTTCGGCGCGCACGTCACGCTCGACTACGACTTCTCGTACCGGCACAGCGTGATCGAGCGCGAGACGATCGACGGCACCGCGACGCCCGGCCAGGACCCGACGCAGCTGCGCCGCGAATTCATCTTCTCGTCCCAGCGCCACACGATCGTCCCGAAGATCGAGCTCGGCATCTTCCACGACGTCTGGATCTACGGCGCCCTGCCCTACGTGCTGACCGACTCGCGCCAGCTCGAATTCGATCAGCAGCAGACGCCGTGCACGTTCACCGGCACCGAGCCGGCGTGCGTGAACCGCGCGAATTCGTCGACGATCGCCGACGGCCTCTTGCCGATGACCGGCTTCGACGCCCACGACCCGACGGTCGGCTTCACCGATCCGTCGTCGGCGCTGATCTTCCGCGGTCCCGATCGCTCGGGCCTCGATCAGATCTATCTCGGGCTCGGCTGGGCGCCGATGAACCAGCGCCGCGACGACACCAAGCCGACGTGGAAGCTCGGCGCCGAGCTGCGGCTCGCGGTCGGCAAGGTCGCGAAGCTCGATCGCACGATGCCGTCGCGCGAGAACGGCGTCGGCGAAGGCGTCGACGAGATCCGCCTGTGGACGACGTTCGCGCGCAAGCGCGGGTGGGCGGAGCCGTACGTCGAGCTGTCGTGGCAGGCGCCGATCGGGCACACCAAGGACTCGCCGTTCAACGATCCGGGCTTCGGCGCGCGCCGCACCGACAAGCAGCAAGAGGCGTCGGTGCGCGCGGGCTTCGAGGCGATCGCCGTCGACAACCAGGTCGATCACGAGCGCTTCTCGCTCGACTTCTCCGGCGTCGCGGCCGCGCACTTCGAAGGCCGCGCGTACAGCGAGATGTGGGAAGTGTTCGCGTTCGCCGGCGACGCGGCCGGCGGCGGACCGCTCGTCCTCGACGCCGATCCGACGCAATCGGGCGTGCAGGCGCTCTCGCATCCCGGCGTCTCGAACGTCGAGAACTACCTCGAGCTCGGCGGCCGCCTTTCGGCGCGCGCCGAGATCGGCTCGCGCGTGCACCTCGCCGCGTTCGGTCAGTTCCGCGGCGAGACCCAGCACATCATCTCGTTCACCGACGCGGGCGTCGATCTCCCGACCTGCACCGCGAACACGACGACCGGCTGCGAGGACGAATCGAACGAGGTCGTGAACCCCGGCACCGCCGAGGTCAACCCGCTGCACGTGCCGATCATCGATCTGGTCGGCCACCGCTACCGCTCGGTCGGCGCGATGACCTTCGACATCGGCGCCGAGCTGCAGATCCTGTTCTGACGCCTCAGAACTGGAACGTGTAGCGAAACTTTCCGCCGTTCTCCGTCTTGGCAAAGTCGGCGCCACGCAGCGCGGACTCGATACACACTGCCAAGGTGAACAGCTGCGTGTCGTTAGGGAACGAATCCATCACGTGACCATCGGGCGCGACCACGACGTCCATCACGAGGGTGCCCCGCGCGTCGGGATGGTCTGCTCCACACGCGGTGATCGCAGGGCGCGCCGTCGCGAGTCCGTCGGAGATCATCGTCCGATCGAGGGTCGTGGGAAGATCACTACTGCTCGCTACGGTATGTCGATTTGTTCTCCGCTCGGGATTGGGACTGGCGGCAATCCGAGCGTCCGACGTTGTCGCCGCGCTGTCGTCGAGACCGGCATCAACGACGCTCGATGAAGCGCGCGCTTGCTCGAGCGCCGCATCGGGACTGGCGCTCGCGTCTGGGGTGACCGGCGAGCTTCGGACGGGAGCGTCGGTCTCTCCGCCTGCAACGGTCACCGACGCGGGGGCACCGCCTCCCGCGTGCCCGAGGGCCACATATGAGATCACGGCGACAGCACCGACACCAACTGCCACGAGTCCGAACCACAAGGACTTCGCTGGTGCTCGATGGGACGTCGAAGCAACCGCGGCAGTGCCAAGCGTTGTGGTCGCCGGCTGTACCACACTCACCGCACTCGACCGCACGTCGTCGAGCGGCGGAGGCGGACGTACGTCGATCGGCACCGATGGCGCGCGAAACGTCGTCGCCGAGACTGAAGCGGGCGGTGGAACCGCGAGTTGCGCGACGATCTCGTCGATCTTCGAGATGAGCGCAGCGCACGAAGCCGGCCGATCGTCGCGTCGCTTCTGCAAGAGCGACATCGCAAGCCCCTCGGCCAATGGCGGCACTGTCGGCACACGCGTCCGCAGCGGCAAAGGAGCGTCGCGAAGATGCGCAGCGATCAGCTCCAATCCTCCGTGACCGAATGGAGGCTTCCCGCAGATCATTTCGTAGAGTATGCAGCCCAGCGCGTAGAGATCCGTGCGTGCATCGACCGCCGCCGCGCTCTCGCACTGTTCGGGCGCCATGTACGCGGGCGTGCCGAAGACGCCCTGTGTCTTCAGCGTCGAGGCCCCGCCGTCGCCAAGCTTCGCGATGCCGAAGTCGAGCACCTTGATTCGCTCGCCTCCCACAACGTCCGGATCTGGCACGACGAACAGGTTGGCCGGCTTTAGATCTCGATGCACGATGCCGCGCTCGTGCGCAGCGCCGATCGCGCCCGCGCTCTGTCGCAAGAAGCGCAACGCCTTCTCTAGCGGAATAGCGCCGCGTGCGAGCCTCGTCTCGAGGTCCTCGCCTGATAGCCGCTCCATCAGGAGATACGCCCGATCGCGGTGGTACCCGACGTTGTGAACAGCGACGATCCCTGGATGACGTATCGAAGCCGCAGCGCGTGCCTCGTTGAAGAACCGCGTGACGATCTCGCGGTTCGCGGACATCTCCGGCTTCAAGACCTTGAGAACGGCGTCAGCGCCTGACGTCCCATGTCGCGCGAAATACACCTCGCCGAAGCCACCTTTGTCCTCCGACGCGGCGCGATCGACACGGTAACCGTGGATCTCCTCCCCGATCATCGAGCAAGCGTCGCCGCCGGCACGGGTAGCGGTCAAGTGAGCGCGGGCTCCGAGAATTCCTGTTGTCGCTAGTGCGCGATCGCGGTGAGCCGCTCTTCGCCGTTCGCGGTCGGCGTCACGCACCACGACAGCGTGCCGGTCGGCAGCGCGTCGATGCCGAGCGCGTAGGCGGGCAGCTGCCAGGTCTCGGGCGTCGGCGGGGTCGGCGCGGCGAAGAACGCGCGCACGAAGTCGGGATCGATCGCGATCGCTTCCCAGGTGCCGCCGTCGGCGGGGACGAGCGCGACATCGGTGTGTTGGAACGTCGTGCGCGGCGCGCGATGGCCGATCACCTTGCAGCCGCCCATCACCTGCTGCGGCGTGCACGCGCCGAGGATCTCGCCCGAGTCGGTCAGCGCGTAGGTGGTGCGAAACGCGCGCGTGCCGCGCGGCAGCCCGGCGGGCGCGCGGCGCGAGCCGAACGCGAATCGCGCCGATCGATCCGACAGCGCGACCTGCTCGCGCCACTGCGCGACGAAGCTCGCGACCTCCGCGACGAACGCCACGTCGTCGAAGACCAGGGTCGCGCCGGGATCGAGCGACGGATCGATCGCGCGCGGATCGAACGACACGCGGCCGCCGAGCCCGTAGACCGTGACCGGATGCGGCGCGACGCGCAGCGCGGCGGCGAACGCCGACTTCGACACGAGGATCGCGTGCGGCGCCGGCGGCGGCGACGCGCGCAGCTCGAGCCGGAAGCCGTGATCGTCTTCGCTCAGCTCGAACGACGCGTGCGGCTCGTCGGCGCGCGCGTACGCGAGCTCGCCGTGGATCGATCGCGCATCGCGCGTCGCGAAGCCGCGCGCCTCGAAGTCGTCGGCGAGCGCCTGCGCCGGCACGGAATCGCCGCACGCGAGGGCGGTCTCGTGATCGTGCGTGACGTAGCGACATCCATCGGGCGCCGGGTCCTCGCGCGTGGCGACCGCGAACAGATAGCCGTAGGTCGTCGTCGTGTCGCTGCGGCTCAGCTCGCGCATCGGTCGCGACGGATCGATGCCGGCGCGCGCGACGACCGCGGAGCGGCCCGGGTCCGTCATCGGCCGCACGCCCGCGTTCGCCATCACCGCGAAGCCGCCCCAGCGCGTCTCGACGCGCGCGCGGAAGTCGACCGAGCCGCTCTCGACGAACGTCCAGTCACTCCACCCGAGCCATGCGTGCGCGACGACGGCGCAGATCCCGATCATCGCGATCGATGACGCACGACTCGCGCGATCGATCTACTCCGTGCGCCGGTCGCGGGACGATCGCGCTCGTATCGGCCATGCGGCGAGCCTACGCCGCCTCGAGCTCGCGCGGTCCGGGCCGCTCGCGCGGATCGATCAAGCCGTATCGGCGCCAGCCCTTCGTGAGCAGCCACAGCGTCGCGTATTTCACGGGTAAGGCTTGATAGCCGGGCGGTGGGCGAAAGCCTGCGATGTGCTCGTGGCCGCGCCAACCGTCGAAGGCGATCGAGCTCGAGAACGGATCGAGCTTCCAGCCACGCGCCTTGTCTTCGCGGTGCTTGCGCCAGTTGTTCAGCACGTACGCGAACGCGTTGCGCACCTGGCGCGGCGTCGTGAGCTGCTGCGCGTGATAGCGATCGCGGAAGACGCGGCCCCGGCGCCGACTCGCGCGATTGATCCGGCGCGCGAACGAGATCTCGAACGCGCGGACGCCGCGTGACAGCGCGCGTTCGTCGTTCGCCTCGACGATCAAGTGCACGTGCGTCGCCTGGATGCTCACCTGCACGACGCGAAAGTCCTCGCGGGGCACCATGCGGATCAGCGCCCAGCTCGCGCACTGGTACGCCTTGCGGCGGCGGAGCTTCGGCACGTCGCGCTCGACGCGCACGGTGACGTGCACCGGATGATGTCGTGACAGCCGCGGCCGCGCCACGTGCGGCATCCCGGCCTTGACGCCGTTCGCCGGCTTGCGCCCCGCGCCCTCCCGTCGGCCACCGTGCATTCGTTTTCGCGGCGTCTTCGTCTTCGGGAACCGGATCGCGAGCTGCGCTCTCCTCACGACCCTCCCTCGTCTTCCATGATTCGGCTTATATCATTTTCGACCAGACACGCAAGAAGACTTCGGCGGGTGAAGGCTCTCCGGCGCCGCACGGATGAGGCACGCGGCACGTCCCTTTGCGTTTCCCGAGCGCGGGGCCTCGGCGCGCGCGCCCGCGGTCACGCGATCACGAGGCTCCGCGCCGTCGCGTTCGAGATCTTCGGTTCCGGACCAGCGCGAACGCTGTCGGACGGCGAAGGACGATGAAGAACGATGCGATCCGGTGCGAAGGGGCTACTGCGCGCGCAGGTACGCCATCGCCTTGTCGTAGTCGCCGCCG
Source organism: Kofleriaceae bacterium (assembly GCA_035493675.1). Lineage (GTDB taxonomy): Bacteria > Myxococcota_A > Polyangia > Haliangiales > Haliangiaceae > JAIOQA01. The sequence goes on from DATJIA010000459.1 coordinate 48,131, forward strand.
CCGAGCTTGCGGCGCCACTGCTCGAGGAAGATCGACTTGCCGCAGAACCAGACGCCGTCGAAGCGCCAGGTGCCGCCGTCGTCGCGGAACATGAGCTTCGCGCAGTCGCCGTCGTCGCCCGGGTGGCGGACCGCGACGAACCAGAGGTGATCGCCTTGCTCCCACGCCTGCTCGATCCGCATGTGCGGCACGCAGATCGCCGCGACGCCGCGCGCGCGCTCCTCCCCGCCGACGACGCGATCGGCCTCGGCGACGAACGCGGCGCGCTGATCGTCGGTGAGATCCTTCCAGTGATCGATCACGCGCGGCGCGAACGCGCTCGCGTCGAAGACCTGCGCGACCATCGAGCTCAAGCGCGCGCCGGGCTGCTTGCACTCGGTGCGCGCCGCGGCGATCGCGCCGCGCACGGAGCGTGCACGAGGCGCCGCCGCGGCCATCGACGAGACGCACACCCCCACCAGCGCGATCGCGAGCTTCATTCCGCGAGCCTACGCCGGCGGCGCACGAGGCGCACGCCGACGCCGACGCCCAAGCGCACGAGCGCGGCGATCACGACCAGCGAGACCGCGACGACCGTCTGCGCGGGACCGACGGAGAACTGCTTCTTGTACGCGAGCAGGTACCCGCCGACGCCCGACATCGCGCCGAGGATCGACGCGACCGCGAAGGTCACGGGCAAGGGCCCGCGCACGACGAGCAACGCGGCCATCCCGGGCAGGGTCGACATCGCGAACGCGGGCATCGCGCCGAGCGCGCGCGCGACCTCGCCGACCATCACGCCGACCGACAAGAGCAGGATCAGATCGAGCATGCGCACCGGCAGGCCCTGCACGCGCGCGCTGATCGGATCGAAGCTCGCGAACGCGAAGCCGCGGAACCACCACACGTGCAGCGCGATGATGCCCGCCGAGGTCCACACCAACCGCTGCAGGTCTTCCGGGCTGACGACGACCGCGTTGCCGAACAGGATCGCCTGGATGTCGCCGGTCTCCTGCGGGATGCGCGATCCGATCAAGACCGCCGCGCCGCTGGTGAACGCGAACACCATGCCGAGCACCATCTCGCGCGACAGCCCGAGCCGTTTCGGATCTCCCGCGAGCAAGACCGCCGTGAGCAGCGAGAGGAAGGTCGCGCCCCACGCGGGATTGAGCGAGATGCCGAAATGGATCGCGACCCAGAACGACGCGGCGACGCCGAGGCCCGCCGCCTGGGTGACCGCCGCGCTGACGAAGACCATGCGCCGCAAGACGACGTACACGGACAAGAAGCCGAGCGACAGCCCGGCGATCGCGCCCGAGTAGACCGCCTCCTTGTACATCGCCCAGCCGCCCCAGAACTCCGACCACGACGGCTCCTCGTCGAGCGTGTCGACGGGGCCGTTGGTCCCGGTGTGCGCCTCGGCGCCGCTGCCGGATCCCGAGCCCGCGCTGTCGGCGGCGATCGCGTTGGCGACGTCGGAGAAGTCGTCGTCGGATCCGACATGGTGGTGCGGATCAATCATGCTCACCCGCCACCTCGTCGTGACCGACCGCCTCGGTCCCCGCGTGCACCACGCCGAAGAAGTCGATGAAGCGCGGATCGCGCGCGACCTCCGCCGCGTCGCCGAGGTGCACGCGCCCGCCCTTCTGCGACGGATCGTCCGGATCGAAGAACGCGATGTGATCCGCGAACGGCGCGGCGACCGCGACCGCGTGCGTGACGACGACCGCCGCCATGCCGCGCGCGTGGACGAGCTCGCGCAGCCGGCGATAGGTCGTGCGCTCGCTGGTCGCGTCCATCGCCGCGGTCGGCTCGTCGAGGAACGCGACCTCGGCGTCGCCCGCGAGCATCTGCGCGATCAGCACGCGCTGCTGCTGGCCGCCCGACATCTCGCCGAACCGCCGCCGCTCGAGGGTCGACGCGTCGATGTCGCCGAGCGCGCGCCGCATCGCGGTCCAGTCGGCGGAGGTCTTCCACGGCCGCAGGAAGCCCCAGCCGCGCAGGCGTCCCCACCCCGCGACGTCGCCGCCGCGCACCGGCACGGTGCCGTCGATCGTCGAGGCCTGCGGTACGTACGACATGCGCAGCTGCGACGACTGCACGACGCGTCCGGAAATCGGACGAAGCAGGCCGAGCACCGTGCGCACGAACGTCGTCTTGCCGCTGCCGTTGCG
>DATJIA010000460.1:0-13481 GCA_035493675.1 Kofleriaceae bacterium
AGGCCGATCTCGCGGCCGCGCGCGCGGCGATGGATCGCTGCGACGTGCGCGCGCTCGAGGATCGGCGCTTCGATTCGCTGTCGGGCGGCGAGCAGCGGCGCGCGATCCTCGCGCAGGCGTTCTGCCAGGAAGCGGAGCTGCTCTTGCTCGACGAGCCGACCGCGGCGCTCGATCCGGCGCACGCGCGCGCGGTGTGGAGCGCGCTCGCGGGCGCGTCGGCGGTGGTCGTCACCCACGATCTCAACGCGGCCGTGCGCTACGCCGATCGCGCGATCGTGCTCGCGGACGGCGCGGTGATCGCCGACGGCGCGCCGGCCTCGGTCTTCGTGTCCGAGGCCGTCACGCGCGCGTTCGCGACCGAGATCCACGTCGGCGAGCTGCCGACGGGCGCGCGCTTCGCGGTGCCGGTGTGAGCGAGTTCCTCGCCTGGACGCGGCCGCGGCGGCTGACGGCGGGGCGGCTCGCGCTGATCGTGATCCTCTGCGCGCTCGCGACCGCGCTGATCGCGATCGTCACCTCGCTGATCACGATCGATCGCAGCGCCGACGAGCGCTGGCACCTCGCGATCTTCGATCCGCGCGACGCCTTCAGGTCGGGCACGATCGAGTACGACATGCTGTGGGTCGCGCGGATGCCGCGGATCCTCGCGGCGGTCATCGTCGGTGCGGGGCTCGCCGGCGCCGGCGTCTCGTTCCAGGCCGTGCTGCGCAACCCGCTCGCCGAGCCGTTCACGCTCGGCATCTCGTCGGGCGCGGCGCTCGCGGCGGTGATCGCGATCCACTTCGGCGCGGGCGGTGGCGCGATCGACCTGGCGGCGGTCGCCGGCGCGGCGCTGTCGGTGCTGTTCGTGTGGCGGTTGGGGCGCGTCGGCGCGTCGCTGCCGCCGGCGACCTTGCTCCTCGCGGGCGTCACGCTCGCGATGTTCTGCGCCGCCGGTTCGATGCTCGTGCAGTACACGTCGGATTTCCGCGACGTGCCGATCATCCTCCACTGGATGATGGGCAGCCTCGACGACGTCGGCTACGGCGACCTCGAGCTCGCGGGGCCGGCGATCGCGGTCGGGCTCGTCGTGTTGCTCGCGCTCGCGCGCGATCTCAACGCGCTCGCGGCGGGCGACGAGGCGGCCGCGTCGGTCGGCGTCGCGGCCGGGCGCGTGCAGACGATCGCGTTCGCGACCAGCTCGCTCCTGGTCGGCGCGGCGATCGCGATCGCGGGGCCGATCGGGTTCGTCGGGCTGATCGTGCCGCACGCCCTGCGCGCGGTGGTCGGCCCCGATCATCGCGTCTTGTTGCCGGCCTCGATGTTGTGCGGCGGCGCGATGCTCGTCGTCTGCGACGCGGTCGCGCGGTACGCGGTCCTTCCCGATCACCTCGCGGTCGGAATCATCACGGCCTTGCTCGGCGGCCCGTTCTTCCTGTTCATCTTGACGCGGGCGAAGCGCAGCGCCGCCCTGTGGGGGGGACCGTGAGCACACCGCGGAGCGTGATCGATCATGTCGTCGCGTCGATCTCGCCGGCGAGCGAGGCGAACGCGGTCTCGGTGCGCGATCGGATCGGCGCGGCGGCGGACGGCACGCTCGCCGCGCTCGCGATCCGCTTGGCCGCCGCGCGCCATGCGCCGAAGCCGCGGGTCGATCGCAAGGCGGTCGTGGTCGTCATGGCGGATCACGGCGTCGCGGATCCGGGGATCGATCTCGGCGCATCGCACCCGACCGCGGTCGCCGCGGCCGCGGTGGCGGACGGCTCGGCGGCCCTCGTCGACATCGCGCGGCGCGCGGGCGCGAAGATCTTGCTCGTCGACGCCGGCGCGACCGGGCCGCTCCCGGCGTCGGCGGTCGCGGTCGGCCGCGGGCCGGCGCTCGATCTGACGCGCGGCGCCGCGATGACGCCCGTCGATACGGTCCTGGCGGTCGAGGCCGGCATCGCCGTCGCGATCGCGCTGGCCGACGACGGACTCGACGTCCTCGCGCTCGGCGCGATCGGCCTCGGCGCGGAGATCGGCTCGGCGGCGTTGGTCGCGAGCTTCTCGGGGGCACCGGTGACCGCGGTCGCGCGGCCGGACGACCACGCCGCCGTCACCGCGGCGCTCGCCGCCTCCCCCCTGAAGGGCGCGCCGCTCGAGATCCTCGGCGCCTTCGGCGGCGGCGATCACGCGGTCCTGACCGGTCTGATCCTCGCGGCGGCGTCGATGGACATCCCGGTCGTCCTCGACGATCACGCCACCTCCGCCGCCGCGATGGTCGCGACCGCGCTCGCGCCGGCCGTCGCCGGCTACCTGATCGCCGCGCACGGCGGGACCCAACCGTCGCATCGGCGTGCGCTCGCTGCGCTCGGACTGACACCCCTGTTCGAGCTCGGGCTGGCGCGCGGCGAAGGGACCGGCGCCGCGCTCGCGCTGCCGCTCGTCGACGGCGCCGTCGCGCTCGTCCCATGAGCGCGCGTCGGGGGCTCGCGCTAGAACCTCCGCGTGAAGGAACAGGGGCGGAAGCCGGGGTACGCGAGCGCGGTCCACGACATCGTCGATCGGCTCTTCGTCTACGGGACGCTGCGGGCGGGGCAGACCGCGCGATCGCTGATCGCGAACCACGTCGCGCGCGCGGCGCCGGCGCGCTCGCAGGGAAAGATGTTTGCGTTCCCGATGGGTTACCCGGGCATCGTCGACGAAGGCGCCGGGCCGATCGTCGGCGAGCTGGTGTGGCTGACCGAGCTCGCGGCCGCCTTCGCGCTCCTCGACGCGTACGAGGGCGACGACTTCATCCGCATCCTCAAGCGGGTCTGGCTCGCGGACGGCACCGAGGAGTGGGCCTGGTGCTACGTGCTCGCCGACCCGGGAACCGCCTCGCTCGGAGAGCCGATCTCCGACGGCGATTGGGTGCGCTACTGGGAAACGTCGATCGGGTAGCGGGCCTAGAAGAAGTACGCGAACAGCGCCATCGACAGCGCCGTGAGTGAGAGGGCGATCGTGCCCAAGCCGATCTCGGCTTGGGCGGTGCGGGTGCTACTGGAGCTCGTCACGGGCCCGAGCATTGCCTTTTCCCGGCCGTAGTCAAGTTCCCGCCCGGGGGGCTGGAGACCACGGACTTTCACCTTACCTCTCGCAAGGTTGCGTTCATGCGAGAGTCACCCGGGAGTGAGATCTCGCCCACCCCCCGCCGCGCGGCGCCATGAATCGAGGATCACCCGCACCCGCGGCGTGAGAGGGCCGATACGCATTGCATGGCGGATCGTCGCTTCCCTAATGTCGGGCGGATGCGAGTGCGTGTCGGGCTGGTCTTGGTCGCGTGCCTCTGGTCGACGGCGGCGGTGGCAGAACCGGGCATCGTGATCGAGGCGGTCGACGGCGAGCCTTCCGCCGAGTCGTCGGCGAGCCTCCAGCCGGTGCTCGCGGCGCTCGAGCACCGGGGCTTCACCGGAGACACCGCGCTCGCGCAGCGGATCCAGACGACGATCTCGCAGGCGCCCGGCGCGCTCACCCCGACGCAGTCGGTCGACGCCCAGAAGGCGGTCGAGGCCGCGTACCAGCACTTCATCGACGGCGAGTATGACCGCTCCCTCGCGCTGGCTCGCCAAGCCCTCGCGACCTATGCGGTCGGCACCGGACAGCTCGGCCACGAGCCGGCGCTCCGCGCGCTGCAGCGCAAAGCCTTCTACATCGCGGCGCGATCCGCGGAGGTCCTCGGCAACAACGACGACGCCTTCTCGATCATGGCCGAGGCGATCCGCACGTTCCCGGACGAGCATCCGAGCTCGACCGAGTTCGATCCCCGCGTCAGCGCGCTGCATCGCCGGGTCAAGGACGAGCTCACCCGCCAGGGCGCCGGAACCCTCGACGTCCGCACCGACGATCCGGCCGCGGTGATCTTCGTCGATGAACGCTTCGCAGGGACCGGCACGATCCAGCTCGAGGGGCTGCTGCCCGGCCGTTATCGGGTCTATGCGGAGAAGGGCAAGCAGGCGGGGCGGGTCCGCGAGATCGAGGTGGCACCCGCGGCCGGGGCGGTCATGACGATCCCGTGGACGGTCGATGGCGTCGTTCGGACGACCGCCGATCACGTGTATCTCGATGTCCACGGCTTGGCGGCGGGCGCCGAGGTCTCGTCGGCGATCAGCCTCGGCCACGCGCTCGGCGTCTCGCGGGTCGTCGTCCTGCGCGCACGCCCGATCGAGGGACGCGCCGCGATCGTCGGCCTCGCGATCACGGTCGAATCACAGACGAAGAGCTTCGGCGCCGTACAGCTCGAGCCGGTGTCTCCGGCGCGAGCGACCCTCGACGCGCTCGCCTCGCTCCTCGCCGGCGACAAGTCCGCGACGGCGCCGGGCCTGATCACGACCGAGCCGCTTCCGACCGATCTGCGGCCCGAGCCTCCTCCGCCGCCGATGCCACGCCGGCGCAAGCTCGCGATCGCCATCGGCGCGGTCGCCTTCGCCTCCGCCGCGACCGCGGTCGGGTTCGAGCTCTCGTCGCGTTCGACCTATTCCGAATCGGAGCGCGAGCCCAACAACGATCGCCAAGACGCGCTCTACGACTCCGCCAACCGCAAATACCAAGTCGCGCAAGGCTTCGCGATCGGCGCCGCGGTCTGCGCGATCACCGCCGGTGTGTTGTGGTGGAAGGGTGCCCCCGAAGAGGCCGTGCCGCAGGTGAGCGTCTCGCCGGACGGCTCGGGTGTGTCGTTCGCCTTTGGAGGTCGCTTCTGATGCGTGCCGCGCTGCTCTTCCTTGTTGTCGCCGCCGCTTGCTCGCTGAAGCGCCCCGCCGACGTGCCCGATCCGGACGCACCGCCCGCGACGTTCACGGTCGGTGGCGTCGTCGCGAGCATGTGGCCCGGCGCCTCGGTCGAGCTCCGCCTCACGACCGACAGCTCGAGCGAGACGTTGGTCCGCAACGCGAACGGCCAGTTCGCGTTCGCGGACCGGTTGCAAATCGGGACTTCATTTCACCTCGAGGTCACGACGGCGCCCACCGATCACGACTGCACGGTCACGAACGGCGTCGGAACGATCGGAACGGCCGACATCTCGGACATCGTCGTCGACTGCCGCGCGATCGAGGACATCGAGCTCTCGCTTCCCGTCGCTTGGCGACTCGACCCCGCCAAGTTCGATGACACGATCCCGATCTCGATCCTCGGCCAAGAAACGACCGTGACGGTGCGCGCGTCGCGCGCGACGTCGATCATGGTGAACGGGTCGATCGCGACCTCGGGCGTCGCCTCACCGGTGATCGCACTGCCAAAGGGCAAGAGCACGATCACCATCGCCATCGCGCTCGGCGGACAGACGCGCACGTACACGATCGCGATCGATCGTGGCGCTCGCCCGATCGAGCAATACGCGTACATCAAGGCGTCGAACACGGATGCGGGCGATCAGTTCGGCGCAGCCGTCGCGCTCAACGGCGAATGGCTCGCGGTCGGTGCGCCCGCCGAGGACAGCAGCGCGACGTCGATCGACGGCAACACGGGCGACAACAGCTGCACTGACTGTGGCGCCGTCTATCTCTTCCACCGCACGCGCGCGACGTGGAAGCTCGAGCACTACGTCAAGCCGTGGACTGCCGGCGTCACTGGCTTCGGAACGGCGCTCGCATTCTCGGACGATCATCTCCTCGTCGGCACGACCTCGAGCCAGGTGTTCGCGTTCACCTTCCAGAACGGAAACATCGCAAAAGAGGCGGTCATCGTCGCAGCCAAGGGCGAGTCGACCGACGGTTTCGGTGCCTCGCTCTCACTCGATGGAGACACTCTCGCCGTGGGCGCGCCGCGCGAAGACTCCGCCGCGACGACGGTGAACGGCGACGAGACGGACAACACGAGCCTCGACAACGGCGCCGCGTATCTCTTCCGCGAGACGACGCCTGGCACGTGGACGCAAGAGGCGTATCTGAAGATGCCGTGGCCACAGAAGTGGCAGGCGTTCGGCGCGAGCGTCTTGACCTCGACAGACCTCGGTGACCGCTACGTCGCCGTTGGTGTGCCCGGCTACGACGACTCCACGCCGAAGATCGACGCCGGCGCAGTTGTCGTGTTCATGCAACAGAACGGCAGCTGGTCGTTCCAATGGGGCGGAGGCGCGAACCAGAACGAACCGCCCGAGGCACTGGGCGGCGCCCTCGCAAAGGCAGCGGCTTCGGTATCTCCTCCCCTCTTCGCATCCGGGAGCGGTGCCCTCACGTCGGGGAATCTGGCGCAAGTGGGGACGCTCAAGATCGGATACGGCCCCACAAGCGTCGGCATCAAGTCTCTCGTCCCGTTGCAGCCAACCTTCGGACAACGCTACGGGTCCGCGATCGGCATCGCCGGACGGATGATCGCGGCAGGTGCACCTTCGGATTACGGGACCAGCATCGGCATCGACGACCCCGCGCCTGTCGATGGCGTACGACCAGACAGCGGCGCGGTCTTCCTATTCGACGTGCAGTCTTTGCAGGGAACGCAGCTCGCTTACATCAAGGCAACCAACACCCGGCGCACGAATGAGTTCGGCAACGCCGTTGGCTTCGCGATGGACGAGCTCCTCGTGGCCGCGCACTACGAGCCCGGCGGCGCGACAGGGATCGACGGCGACCAATTCGATGTCTCGGCGTTCAGCTCGGGGGCGGTCTATGCGTTTCGGTGAACGATGTCTTTGCGCGTGTGCCGTGACGGTCGCGACAGGCTCCTCAGCGTGCTCGTCACCGCCGGCACGGCCTGACGGAGCGATGATCGATGGTCAGGCGGCGATTGCCGATGCCTCGTCATATGGCCGCGTCGACGTCGTCGCGACAGATCCCGACAACCCGGGCGTAGCGATCCTCGGCACACGTGTCTTCTTCATCGCGCCGAATGGCGAAGTCATCGCCAACGTCCTAGCCGACCTGTACGGGAACGCGTCCGCCGATGTGCCACCGGGATCGAGCGTCACGGTGCTGTGGCCACCTGCAACTCTCGAGACCGTGATGGGAGTGATGCCTGGGGATCACCTGCGGTTCGCCGATTTCGCCGCAACGGCTCCGCTGCTCGATCCGATGAAAATTACGTTTCCTGCGAGCAGCAGCGCCGTCGAATACGAGCTCTACAATCCATGTGGCTGGTCCCACATGACCAGCAACCTTTCCGATGACGTCGTGTGCAACTTGGACGACGCGGTGAAGCCAGGCACGTACTTCGTGGCTGCGATCTCGACGACGAGCCCCGTCACGCCTTTCGCAGTGGTCGAGAAGGATGGGGTCCCCTACGCTCCGGGCGGTACCCTCGATCTTCAAGGTCCGTGGCAACCGCTTGTTGATTGCACGTCGGCCCATTCCGACATTCCGACCGGCTACACCACAGTCTCCCAACGGTTTGTCGCGAGTACGTTGGGGTTCTCTATCGTGCGCGACCTAGTCACGTCGCAGTCGGGCACGAGCACGTTTGCAGGAAAATGCGCGCCGACGACGATGCCGAGTCTCGAGCGCACGTGGGTCTACCCGCAGCGCAACACACAGGCATACCAGCACATCTTCGAGAGCGTCGCCGCGACCGATACCTCGTACACGATCGATGTCGCTCAGAATCTATTGCCATGGATGGAAGCGCCAACCTTGGATCTCGCGACGGGCAAAGTCACCATCGCAGTCGATGGATCAGCCGACGTAGACGTATTCGTGCTCGACGTCAGCTACACCCGAGAGCCGAGCGGCACCTTCTTTCACTGGTACGTCATCGCGCCGGCGATCGCCGACATCACGCTTCCGCGTCTGCCCGATGAACTAGGGATCAATCCGCGCACGACCGACGAGTTCGGAACTTCGCGCGCAACCGCGTACGACTGGGCTGGCGCGAAGAGCTACGCGGATGTCAGGCCCGACTTCGAACGATGGATCACCAGTGCTATCAGCGCTGGTGATCCACATTCGATCAGCCGATACTCGGTATCGGACCTCGGGTACTGACTTAGAACGGCGCCTTCGGAAGCGTGCACTTGCCGCCGGCCTGATCGTAGATGCCGCCGTTGCCGAGGGCGCAGGTCGCTTCCGCGCCCAGGGTCGTGAGCTCGCCGGGCCACACCTTGAACTCGTCGATGTACGCGTTGGCGAGCTTGTAGCCCTTTGACACGATGTCGTAGCCCTGCGCGAGGTAGATGTTCGGCGGGATGTTCTGCCAAACGTTCCCCTTCCCGCCGATGCCGATCTGCGAGACCTGTTTCCCGTTGATGTAGATGTCCACGTTGTTAGTGACGAGCAACCCCGACAAGTCGAAGTTCTCGTCGCTCGCGATCATCAGTTGCGTCCAGCTGTTCGGCGTATACGTGACGGTCTTGCATAGCTCGCCAGTGTTCGTCGTGTCGACGCACACGTCCATCTTGCCGTCGTTCAGGGTGACGTGCATGCCGCCCCTCACACCGGCGATGCAGCCGCGGTTCGCGTCCGCCGGGCAGTGGAAGTCGAACAGCTGACCGCCACTGAACGTGTCCTTGTCGTAGAACCAGATCGTGAGGGTATGTCCGATGACGCCCTGCGGGTCTTTGTTGAAGCTGCCCAGGTTCGTGGCAAAGCCATTGTAGTAATAGGACGTGCCGTGAATGCCGGCAGGGCGCGTCTGGCCGGGGATGTCGACCGTGCCTAGCGACCAGTAGCCGCGGTTGGTGATCGTGCTGCCGGTCTCCTCGTACGCGTAGTCATCGCCCAGATACTCCATCTGGCAGCCGTTCGCCGTGTACGTGCCGAACAGAACGGCCTCGCACATCGTCTTGTTGTCGTACGCGATGTTGTAGACGCGCAGCTCGTCGAGCAGGAACGTGGGCGCGGTGAACTTGCCCGCGTACATGTTGGCCTGCTTGCTCGAGAAGAGATCCTTGGCGGCGCTGTTCTTCAACGTCGCGCTGAGGTTGCCGTTCAGGAACAGGTCGACGTCACCACCGAACCCGTCGCCATGTCCGGTGCCGTTGAACCGCATGACGACACTCATCCACTTGTTCGTCACGGGAAGCCCCGGCGACACGCTGCCGACGAACGCGCCGGTCGAGTCGTAGCAATTGAGGACGATCTTGCTGAAGGACATCGTGAGATCGCAGCCGGCGGCAGTGGTGCGATTGCTCCAGACCGGCTTCGCTTCGTCTTGACCGCTGGTCAGCACCCACATCGACACGGTGTAGCCGACGCCGCTCTGCAGCGGAGTCACGGTCTTCTGATAGGTCGTGCCGCTGCTGAAGAAGCTCGCGCCACCCGCGAATCCGCCCTGCACCGCGCTCGGGGCGACGTTGCCGTCGTGGTTGTAGTAGGCGGTCGGGTACTCGAGGATCGAGTAGTTCGCGGCGTCGGAGTCGAGCGGGTAGTAGAGGATCAAGCCCTCGTTCGGGGTCCACGAGGCCGTCGCCGACACGCTGTGGTTGCCGGCGCTATCGAGCCAGCGCACTGCGAACGGATTCGCCGAACCGTACGTCGCGTTGGTCGCGGTGAACGGTGACGAGCAAGCCGTCCAGGTCGAGCCGCCGTTCGTCGAGCACTCGAGCGACATGCCGCTCGGGCCAGTGAAGGCGAAGGGGAAGTAGTTGACGGTCCAGCCGGAGGGCGGGGCTTGGGTGATCGTCGGCGGGCGGGTGTCGACGGTCCAGGACCAGGAGGCGATCGACGAGAAGTTGCCGGCGGGATCCTTGGCGCGGACGTAGAGGCTGTACGACGCGAGCGTGTTGGCGCCGGTCGAGTAGGTCTGCGGCGAGGTGCAGGTGGAGAACGTGTTGGCGCCGCCGGTGGCGGAGCACTGGAGCGTCGCGGTGCCGTCGGTGGTCGAGAACGTGACCGACGTCGACGCGAGCGGCGTGTAGGCCGGCGGCTTGGAGTTGATCGCGATCGTCGGGCCGACGGTGTCGGTCGTGAAGTTGCGGACCGGCGTCGTGAACTTGTTGGTCGCGGCGTCGGTCACGCGCACCGCGAACGTGTGCGGGCCGTCGGAGAGCGTCGGCGTCGTGTACGGCGAGGTGCAGTTGGCGACGAACGTGCCGTCGACGCCGCACTCGATCTTGGTCGGCGAGCCGCCGGTCGTGAACGTGAACTGCGGGGTCGCGGTGTTGGTCGGCGTCGGATCGATCGGGCCGCCGGTGATCGACGCGGTCGGCGCGACGGTGTCGACCGTGAAGTTGCGCACCGGCGTGGTGAACGTGTTGGTCGCGGCGTCGGTGACGCGGACCGCGAACGTGTGGCCGCCTTCGGCGAGGGTCGAGGTCGTGTACGCCGACGTGCAGTTGGCGACGAAGGTGCCGTCGACGCCGCACTCGATCTTGGTCGGCGAGCCCGCGGTCGTGAACGTGAACTGCGGGGTCGCGGTGTTGGTCGGCGTCGGATCGACCGGGCCGCCGGTGATCGTCGCGGTCGGGCCGGAGGTGTCGACCGTGAAGTTGCGCACCGGCGTCGTGAACGTGTTGGTCGCGGCGTCGGTCACGCGGACCGCGAACGTGTGGCCGCCGTCGAGCAGCGAGCCGGTCGTGTACGGCGAGGTGCAGGTCGTGAACGAACCGTCGACGCCGCACTCGATCTTGGTCGGGGAGCCGCCAGTCGTGAAGCCGAACTGCGGGGTCGAATCATTGGTCGGCGTCGGATCGATCGGACCGCTCGTGATCGTCGCGGTCGGCGCGGCGGTGTCGATCGTGAAGTTGCGCACCGGCGTCGTGAAGACGTTGTTCGCCGCGTCGGTCACGCGGACCGCGAACGTGTGGCCGCCGTCGAGCAGCGACGAGCTCGTGTACGGCGACGTGCAGGTCGCGAACGAGCCGTCGACGCCGCATTCGATCTTGGTCGGCGAGCCGGCGGTCGTGAACGTGAACTGCGGCGTCGCGTCGTTGGTCGGCGTCGGATCGATCGGACCGCCGGTGATCGTCGCGGTCGGGCCGGAGGTGTCGACCGTGAAGTTGCGCACCGGCGTCGTGAACGAGTTGTTCGCCGCATCGGTCACGCGCACCGCGAAGGTGTGGCCGCCGTCGACGAGCGTGGAGGTCGTGTACGGCGAGGTGCAGGTGGCGAACGCGCCGTCGACGGCGCACTCGATCTTGGTCGGCGAGCCGCCGGTCGTGAAGGTGAACTGCGGGGTCGCGTCGTTGGTCGGCGTCGGATCGATCGGGCCGCCCGTGATCGTCGCGGTCGGCGCGGTGGTGTCGACGGTGAAGTTGCGCACCGGCGTCGTGAACGAGTTGTTCGCCGCGTCGGTCACGCGCACCGCGAAGGTGTGGCCGCCGTCGGCCAGGAACGAGGACGTGTACGGCGACGTGCAGGCGACGAAGGCGCCGTCGATGCCGCACTCGATCTTGGTCGGGCCGCCGCCGGTGGTGAAGGTGAACTGCGGCGCCGAGACGTTGGTCGGCGTCGGATCGATCGGGCCACCGGTGATCGTCGCGGTCGGGCCGACCGTGTCGACGGTGAAGTTGCGCACCGGCGTCGTCGTGGAGTTGGTCGCCGCGTCGGTCACGCGGACCGCGACGGTGTGCGCGCCGTCGAGCAGCGAGCCGGTGGTGAACGGCGAGGTGCACGCGCCGAACGCACCGCCGTCGACCTGGCACTCGATCTTGGTCGGCGAGCCGGAGGTCGTGAACGTGAACTGCGGCGTCGCGTCGTTGGTCGGCGTCGGATCGATCGGGCCGCCGGTGAACGTCGCGGTCGGCGGATCGGTGTCGATCGTCCAGTTGAAGGTCGTGCCCGCGCCGACGTTGCCGGCCGCGTCGATCGCGCGGACGTGGAACGAGTGCGCGGTGCCGACGCCGCCGGTGAGGCCGGTGTACGTCTTGCCGGGCACGCACGCGGTGTAGCTGTTGGTGTCGACGTGGCACTCGTAGGTCGCGTTGGCGTCCGACGGCGAGTGGAACGTGAAGGTCGCGGTCGTGCTGTTGGTCGGGTTCGACGGCGTCGGCGGATCGATCGTCACCGTCGGCGCCTGGGTGTCGATCACCCACGTGAACGACGCGGGCGAGCCGGTGTTGCCGGCGCTGTCGGTCGCGCGGACCTGGAACGTGTGCGAGGTGCCGGCGCCGCCGGTGAGGCCCGCGTACGCCTTGCCCGAGGTGCACGTCGCGAAGCCGCCGCCGTCGATCTGGCACTCGTAGGTCGCGTTGGCGTCGGTCGGCGAGTGGAACATGAAGGTCGCGCCGGTCGCGTTGGTCGGATCGGTCGGCGTCGGCGGATCGATCACGACGGTCGCCGCCGAGGTGTCGACGTTCCACACGTACATCGCGTTGGCGCCGGTGTTGCCGGCCTGATCGGTCGCGCGGACCAGCAGCGTGTGCATGCCGTCGCCGAGCCCGCCGTACGACTTGCCCGACGTGCACGCGGCGAACGCGCCGCCGTCGATCGCGCACTGGAACGTCACCGGCGACTCGTTCGCGCTGAACGTGAAGGTCGCGGTCGTCTGATCGGTCAGGTTGCCCGGACCCGAGTTGATCGTCGTCGTCGGGCCCATCGTGTCGACGGTGAACGCCTGCGAGTCGGTGCCCTGGTTGCCGGCGGCGTCGGTGACGCGGACGGTGACCGAGTGCGCGCCGTCGGGGAGCGTCGCGGTCGTGAACGGCGAGGTGCACGCGGCGTACGCGCCGGCGTCGACCTTGCACTCGATCGTGGTCGGGCTGCCCGCGGTGGTGAACGGGAAGCTCGGCGTGTTGTCGTTGGTCGGTCCCGTCGGGCCGCCGGTGATCGTCACGGTCGGCGCCGTGTGATCGACCGTCCACGTGCGCTGCGCCGGCGTCGGATCCGGCGTGCCGGCCTGGTTGGTGACCTGCACGGCGAACGTGTGATCCGCTTCGGTGAGGCTCGCGTACGACTTCGGCGACGCGCAGGTCGTGAGCGCCGCGCCGTCGAGACCGCACTTGAAGGTCGCGCCCGGGCCGGCGTTCGGCGACGAGAACGTGAAGGTCGCGGTGGTCGCCTGCACCGAGCCGGTCGGGCCGGTGTCGATCTGGGTGTCGGGCGTCGTGCTGTCGATCGTCCACGTCCAGCTGTCGGGCGATTGATCGACGTTGCCCGCGGCGTCGGTCGCGCGGACCGCGAACGTGTGCGAGCCGTCGGCGAGGCCGTTGATCAGGTCGGGCGTGTCGCACGACGCGAACGCGCCGCCGTCGATCGCGCACTCGAAGGTCACCGGCGTCTCGTTGGCGCCGAACTCGAAGGTCACGTTGACCGAGTTGTCGAGCGCGGGCGGCTTGGTCGTGATCTGCGTCTCGGGCGCCTGGGTGTCGACCGTCCACGTCGCGGTCGCCGGCGTGGCGTCGGCGTTACCGGCCTTGTCGGTCGCCGCGACGCTGAACGTGTGCTGACCGTCGGCGACGTTCTGCTCGAACGGCGACGTGCATGCGACCGCGGCCGCGCCGTCGATCGCGCACATGAAGGTGGAGTCCGCTTCGCTCGACTCGAACTCGAAGTGCGCGGTCGCGGTGTTCACCAGCGCCGCGGGCGACTTCGTGATCGTCGTGTCCGGAGGCGTGGTGTCGACCACCTGCGCGTCGAACTGCTGGGCATCGTCCATGCCCGCGTCGAACAACTTCGGCC